>CAMPIO010000044.1 GCA_946886405.1 uncultured Pseudoxanthomonas sp. | reverse complement strand
GTCCCCCGCACTCGAAACCCTCCAGCGCGTCTTCGGTTACAGCGCCTTCCGTGGTCACCAGCAGGCCATCGTCGAACACCTCGCCGCCGGCCACGATGCCCTCGTCCTCATGCCGACCGGCGCCGGCAAGTCGCTGTGCTACCAGGTGCCCGCGCTGCTGCGCGACGGCACCGGCATCGTCGTCTCCCCGCTGATCGCGCTGATGCAGGACCAGGTGGATGCGCTTCGCCAGCTGGGCGTGCGCGCGGCCTTCCTGAATTCCTCGCTGGCGGCGGACGAGGCCCAGCAGGTGGAGCAGGCCCTGCTGCAGGGCGAGCTGGACCTGCTTTACGTGGCGCCGGAACGGTTGCTGACGGGGCGCTTCCTGTCATTGCTGGACCGCAGCCGGATCGCCCTGTTCGCCATCGACGAAGCGCATTGCGTCTCCGCGTGGGGCCACGACTTCCGTCGCGAGTACCTCGAGCTGACCCTGCTGCACGAGCGCTGGCCGGACGTGCCGCGCATCGCGCTGACCGCGACTGCCGACCCGCCCACCCAGCGCGAGATCGCCGAGCGGCTGAACCTGGTGGACGCGCAGAAGTTCGTCAGCTCGTTCGACCGTCCCAACATCCGCTACACCGTGGTGCAGAAGGACAACGCGCGCCACCAGCTGCGCGACGTGCTGCGCAAACACAAGGGCGAGGCCGGCATTGTCTATTGCCTGTCGCGCAAGCGGGTGGAGCAGTTCGCGGACTACCTCGCCGAACAGGGCTTCAATGCACTGCCCTACCACGCCGGCCTGGATGCCAGCGTACGGGCGCACAACCAGCGCCGCTTCCTGCGTGAGGATGGCATCGTCATGGTGGCGACCATCGCGTTCGGCATGGGCATCGACAAGCCTGACGTGCGCTTCGTCGCGCACGTGGACCTGCCCAAGTCGATGGAAGGCTATTACCAGGAAACCGGCCGCGCCGGCCGCGATGGCGAGACCGCGGAGGCGTGGCTCTGCTACGGGCTGGGCGACGTGGTGCTGCTGAAGCAGATGATCGAGCAGGGCGAGGCCGGCGAGGAGCGCAAGCGGCTGGAGCGGCGCAAGCTGGACCAGTTGCTGGGTTACTGCGAGTCCAGCCAGTGCCGCCGGCAGGTGCTGCTGGCTGGCTTCGGCGAAACCTATGCGCACGACTGCGGCAACTGCGACAACTGCCTGAGCCCGGCCGAAACGTGGGATGCCACCGAGGCCGCGCAGAAGGCGCTGAGTTGCGTGTACCGCAGTGGGCAGCGCTTCGGCGTGAACCACGTCATCGACGTGCTGCGCGGCAGCGAAAGCGAACGTATCCGCCAATGCGGCCACGACCACCTGACCACGTACGGCATCGGCAAGGATCTCGACGCCACGGCGTGGCGTAGCGTGTTCCGCCAGTTGGTGGCGTGCGGCCTGCTGGAAGTCGACGCCGAGTTCGGCAGCCTGCGCCTGACCGAGGGCAGCCGGTCGGTGCTGCGCGGCGAACGCCGCCTGCAACTGCGCAAAGAACAGCGGGAGCGTCGCGAGCGTGACCGCAGTTCGCGCAGCGGTGTCCCGGTGCAGGCCGCCGACCTGCCCCGTTTCCAACTGCTCCGCGACCTGCGCGCGCAGCTGGCACGCGAGCAGAACGTGCCGGCCTACGTCATCTTCCACGACAGCACGCTGCGCAACATCGCGGAACAGCAACCCGCCACGCTGGACGAGCTGGCCCGCGTGGGCGGCATCGGCGGCGCGAAGCTGGAGCGCTATGGCCAGCGCGTACTCGAGGCCCTTGGCGCGGCCGGGTGAGGACTCGCCCGCCGCCATCAGCCGGCATTCAATCCCCGGCTGTTACGTTGCTTGGCAGGCATCCGATCCGGCGTGCCGCCATCCGGGACGTCCCATGAAGCTCCTGACCCTCGTGTCGCTGACCCTGCTGACGTCGTCCCCCGCATGGGCGCAATCCCCTGCGGAGACGCTGGACCTCAGCCTGCCCCAGACGGCGGTCTACGCCAAGGACCCGCCCGGCACGTGGTACGGCGACACACGACCGGCACGTCCGAAGAACGATGCCGCGTCTACCGCACCGCTCGATCCCTGCGTGCGCTACGGCGACGACGATGGCGACGGCGTGTCAGGCAGCGTCACCGCCGGCATCGGCTACAGCAAGGGCCATGGTCGCAGCACCTACAACGCCGCCAATCTCAACCTGTGCAAGACCACGTACAACGACGAAGGCAAGCCGCGCACGTTCAACGTCAACATCAACGTCGAGCGCTACGACGGACCGGGCGGCTATGAAGGCGGCCCGTACGACGGATATCCCGGTGGCCCGATGATGCGCGGTGCACCGCGCTGGTGAGGTGATCAGTCGCGCGTGGCGATGCGCGCGACCGAGGCCACCGCAACCAGCAGCACGACCAGCAGGCACAGCGCCGCCGCCAGCGAGGTGAGCTTGGCGATGAAGCCCAGCGCCGCAGGGCCCAGCAGCACACCGGCATAGCCCATCGTGGTGACGGCGGCGACGGCGAGGTGCGTCGGCATGCCACGCGCGCGTCCCGCAGCAGAGAACATCACCGGCACCACATTCGCCGCGCCCGCGCCGACCAGGGCGAAACCCGCCAGACCGGCCAGCGGCGACGGCACCAGGATGGCCAGCATGAAGCCGGCCGCCGCCACCAGCGCGCCGCACACCACCACACGGAACGCGCCCAGCGCCTGCACGATGCGGTCGCCGGTCAGGCGGCCGAGCGTCATCGTCACCGCGAAGGCAACGTAGCCGAAACCGGCGGTGGCGGGATCGGCGTTGCGCACCGACGTCAGGAAGACGGCGCTCCAGTCCAGCACCGCGCCCTCCGAGAGGAACATCGCGAAGCACACCGCACCGATCAAGAGCACGCGTCCACGTGGCAGCACGAACGCCGGATGATCGCCATCGCCGCCCTCGACCAGCAGTCCGCGGCGCGATGCCGCCAGCAGCAGCGCTGCGATGATCGCCGTGCCGCCGATGGCCACCAAGGGCGAAGCGCCCAGGGCCAACGCGCCCGCGACACCGCCCGCGCCGGCGATGCCACCGACGCTGTACATGCCATGGAAGCCCGACATCATCGCGCGGCCGCTGTCGCGTTCGACGACCACCGCCTGCACGTTCATCACCACGTCCAGCACTCCCATGCCGGCGCCAAAGACAGCCAGCACCAGCGCGAGGACGGGAATGCGGGTCGCCAGCATCAAGGCCGGCATGCACAGGCAGATCACCGCACCCGCCGCCAGGATCACCCGGCGGCAACCGAAGCGTGCGGCCAGTCCGCCGGCCAACGGCATCATCAGCACCGAGCCCACACCCAGGCACAGCAGCATCAGGCCCAACTGGCCATCGTCCAGCGCGAGCTTGTGCTTGGCGAACGGAATCAGCGGCGCCCAGGCCGAGATGGCGAAGCCGCCGATGAAGAAGGCGATGCGCGTGGCGATGCGCTCGCGCGCGCCCAGGGTCGGCGCCGCTTCACTCGGAGCCATGCGGATTCAGGGGGCCAGCAGTTCGAATGCCACCGCGTCGCCGACGGCGCTGGACGGCGCGACCCACAGGTCGAACAGGCCTGGCTCGGCGATGGGTCGATTGTCGACACCGTGGAATTCGAGGTCCGCCCTCGCCAGCGTGAAAACGACGTCCTGAGATTCGCCTGCCGCCAGTGAGATTTTGCGGAAGCGTTTCAGCTCGCGCACGGGGCGCACGCGACTGGCAGTGCGATCGCGCAGGTACAGCTGCACGACTTCTTCGCCATCGCGGGTACCGTTGTTGGCAATGCGCGTGCGGATGGTCAGCGTGTCGTCCCAGCGCAGTGTCTGCGTATCGAGCTGCGGCACGCCGTAATCGAAACGGGTGTACGACAGGCCGTGGCCGAACGGATACAGCGCGGCATGGGTGACCTCGCGCCAACGCGTCTGGAAGGAGCGCGGCGTGCCCGGCACGTTGGGGCGCCCGGTTGCAGGATGGTTGTAGAAGTACGGCTGCTGCCCGGCATCCTGCGGAAAACTCACCGGCAGGCGCGCCGACGGGTTGTAGTCGCCGAACACCACGTCGGCGAGCGCGGGACCGGTCTGCGTGCCGAGGAACCAGCCCACCAGGATCGCCTGCGCATCGCGTACCGCGCCGTCCAGCGCCAGCGCGCGGCCGTTGCGGAGCACCACGACGACCGGCGTACCGGTGGCGGCCACGGCTTCCGCCAGCGCCTGCTGCGCCGCCGGGATCACGATCTGCGTGCGCGACTGCGCCTCGCCGGAAAACTCGTGCGGCTCACCCAGCGCGAGCAGCACCACATCGGCGTCGCGCGCGGCAGCCACCGCGGCCTCGATGCCACCTTCGATCGGCGTCTCGATATCGCTGCCCGCCACCACCAACAGCGCGGACGGATCGTGCAGCGCGGCGCGGATGCCGGCTTCCATGTCCACCATGCGCGCGGCGTCGCCGAAGAGGTTCCAGCAACCGCCGAGATTGGCGGTGTCCTGCGCGAACGGCCCGATCAGCGCGATGCGCTGGCCGGCCTTCTTCAGCGGCAGCAGGTCGCCGTCGTTCTTCAGCAGCACGATGGAGCGACGCGCGCAGTCGCGCGCCAGCGCATCATGCGCAGCGATGTGCGACTGGTCGGCTTCGCGCACGGCATCCAGGCAGCGGTAGGGATCGTCGAACAGGCCGACCGCGGCCTTGACGTGCAGCACGCGGCGCACCGCCTCATCGACCTCGGCCATGGTCAACCGGCCCTGTTCGACCAGCGTGGCGACATGACCGGCATAGATGCCGCTCTGCAGGCTCATGTCCAGGCCGGCAGACAACGCCTTCTGCGCCGCGTCGGCCTCGTCGCTGGCGTACCCGTGCGCGACCAGCTCCAGGTCGGAGGTGTAGTCGGAGACGACGAATCCCTCGAACTTCCATTCACCGCGCAGGATGTCGGTCAGCAGTTCGCGATTGGCCGAGGCAGGCACGCCGTTGATGTCGTTGAACGAACTCATCAGCGTCAGCGCGCCGGCGTCGATCGCGGCCTTGAACGGCGGCAGGTGAACGTCGCGCAGCGTCTGCGGCGCCATGTCCACGAAGTTGTAGTCCAGCCCCGCCGAGATCGCGCCATAGGCGGCGAAATGCTTGGGCGTGGTGAGCAGCGAATCGGATGCCGTCAGGTCGTCGCCCTGGAAGCCGCGGACGCGGGCGGCGGCGAATTCGCAGGACAGATACACGTCCTCACCCGAGGTTTCGGCGACGCGGCCCCACCGCTGGTCGCGCGCGACGTCGACCATCGGCGCGAAGGTCCAGTGGATACCCGCGGCCGTGGCCTCTTTCGCGGTGGCGCGCGCGGTGCGCTCGGCGAGCTCGGGCTCGAAGCTGGCCGCTTCGCCCAGCGGAATCGGGAACACCGTGCGCATGCCGTGGATGACGTCGGCACCCAGCAGCAGCGGAATGCCGAGGCGGCTCTCTTCCACGGCGATGCGCTGCGCCTCACGGCCTTCCGCCGCGCCCACGCCGTTGAAGAGCGCGCCGACGCGGCCGCTGCGGATCTGCTCGCGCACCTGCTCGGCATCGCGCGCGAAGGTCTCGGGATTCACCTCGAAGGCGAACGGCCGCAGCGCATCGGCGAAAGCGCCCAGCTGGCCGATCTTCTCCTCCAGCGTCATGGCGGCGATCAGGCCCTCGATCCTTCGCTGATGCGGCATGTAAGCGATCCTCCCCGGAACGCGGGTATGACAGGGCAAGCATTATGAAAACGTTTACAGTCATGGTCAAACGCCCCAGACCCTGCCCGGGCCGCCTGCATCGGGGCGCCCCGGGTCGCCTTCGACCGGCTCAGCCGGCCATGCCGGCATGCCGCAGCAAGGCCTCGATGCGCGGCGCGCGGCCGCGGAAGGCGCGGAAGTTTTCGGCCGCACTGCGGCTGCCGCCGCGGGCCAGGACTTCATGCCGGAACCGTGCGCCCGTGTCGGCCACCTGCGCGGGTGCCTCCTCGAAGGCGGCGTAGGCATCCGCGCTCAGCACCTCGGCCCACTTGTAGCTGTAATAACCCGCGCCGTAGCCGCCCGCGAAAATATGGCTGAACTGGTGCGGGAAGCGGTTGAACGCCGGCGGCAGGTTCACCGCCACCTCGTCGCGCACGCGGTCCAGCAGCGCCAGCACGCTGTCGTCGGCAGCGTCGAAGCCGCTGTGCAGCTGCATGTCGAACAGGCCGAACTCCAACTGGCGCACGGTCGCCATGCCGCTCTGGTAGTTCTTCGCCGCGACCATTCTGTCGAACAGTGCCCGCGGCAGCGGCTCACCGGTGTCCACGTGCGCGGTCATCGCCTGCACACGCGCCCATTCCCAGCAGAAGTTCTCCATGAACTGGCTGGGCAGTTCCACCGCATCCCACTCGACACCATTGATGCCGGCCACGCCCAGTTCGCCGACCTGCGTCAGCAACTGGTGCAGGCCATGACCCATTTCGTGGAACAGCGTGGTGACGTCGTTGTGGCTGAAGGTGGCCGGCTTGCCGTCCATGCCCTTGCCGAAGTTGCACACCAGGTACACCAGCGGTGTCTGCGTGCCGCGCACGGTGTCGCGGCGGTTGCGGCAGTCGTCCATCCACGCGCCACCGCGCTTGCCTTCGCGGGCGTACAGGTCGAGGTAGAACTGGCCGACCAGACTGCCATCGCCGTCCACCAAGCGATAGAAGCGCACGTCGGGATGCCAGGTGGGCGCTTCATCCTGCTCCACGCGCAGGCCGTAAAGGTCACCGATCACGCCGAACAGCCCGGCCAGCACCGCTGGCTTGGTGAAGTACTGCTTCACTTCCAGCGCGGAGAAGCTGTAGCGCGCCTGCTTGAGCTTCTCGCTGGCGTAGGCCAGGTCCCACGCTTCGAGCGTTTCGAGACCCAGATGGTCGCGCGCGAACGCTTCCAGCTCCGCGCGGTCACGTTGCGCGTGCGGCTTGGCACGCGCAGCGAGGTCGCGCAGGAACTGCAGCACTTCGTCCGGCGTATCGGCCATCTTGGTGGCCAGCGAGTACTCGGCGTAGCTGGCGAAGCCCAGCAGCGCCGCGAGTTCGGTGCGCAGCGCGAGGATGCGGTCGATCAGTGCGGAGTTGTCCAGCGCATCGTTGTCGGCGAGTTCGGACGCGCGCACCGCATTGGCGTGGTACAGCGTCTCGCGCAGCGCGCGGTCGTCGGCATACGCCTGCACCGGCAGGTAGCACGGCATCTGCAGGGTGAACTTCCAGCCCGGCTCGTCGTCGGCCTTCGCTGCCGCGCGCGCGGCGGACACGACATCCGGCGGCAGGCCACCGAGGTGTTGCTTGTCCTTGATCCAGAATTCGTATTCGTCGGTGGCATCCAGCACGTTCTGCGAGAAGGTCGCCGACAGACTCGCCAGTTCTTCCTTCACCGCGCCAAAGCGCACCTTCTGCTCGTCCGGCAGCTCGGCGCCGCCGAGGCGGAAATCGCGCAGCGCATTGTCCAGCACCTTGCGGCGCGCCTCACCGTAGTTCGCTGCTTCCGGCGTATCCGCCAACGCGCGGTACTGCCGGTACAGCGCAAGGTTCTGTCCCTGCGCGCTCCAGAAGCGCGTCACCTTCGGCAGCTGCGCGTTGTAGGCATTGCGCAGCGCCGGCGTGTTCATCACCGCTTCCAGATGCGTCACCTGGTTCCACCCGCGCGACAGGCGTTCGGTGGCGTCTTCCAGCGGCACCACGAAGGTGTCCCACGTCACCGGCGCAACGGCTTCCGCCACCTTCACGGCAGCCTCGGCCTCGGCCAGCAGCTGGTCAATGGCGGGCGCGATGTGCTCGGGGCGGATCGCGTCGAAGCGCGGCAGGCCGGAGCAGTCGTGCAGTGGATTGGTCATGGGGCACCTTATGCAAAGAGAATTCAGTTCGGCCAGTCGGCCTGCGCCAGCGGTGGCAGTCCGCGTCCTGCGACGGCCGCCGCGATGGCGTCGTCGCTCTCCACGATGGGGATGCCGCGCTCCAGATACCAGTCCCGGTTGTAGTAACTGTGCGCATAGCGTTCACCGCTGTCGCACAGGATGCTGACGATCGACCCGGCCTGTCCTTCCTCGCGCATGCGCGTGGCGGCGGCAAGGATACCGACGAAGTTGGTGCCGGTGGACCCGCCCACGCGCCGACCCAGCACCGCGCTGACGTGGCGCATGGCCGCCAGGCTCAGCGCGTCCGGCACCTTCACCATCGCATCGATGCAGGCCGGGATGAAACTGGGTTCGCAATGCGGCCGGCCGATGCCTTCGATGCCGGAACCCCGGCCGCAGGTCAGCGTCGTGTCCTCGCAGCCCGTGCATGCGCCCCTGTACTGGTCGAAGAACACCGAATGCTCCGGATCTGCACACAGCACGCGCGTAGGGTGGCGGCGATAGCGCACGTAGCGCCCCAGCGTGGCGCTGGTGCCACCCGTGCCGGGGCTGCACACGATCCACGTCGGCACGGGATGCGGTTCGGCGTCCATCTGCTTGAAGATGGATTCGGCGATGTTGTTGTTCGCGCGCCAGTCGGTGGCGCGCTCGGCATAGGTGAACTGGTCCATGAAATGGCCCCCGCTGTCGCACGCCAGTTGTCGCGAGACCTCGTTGATCGCGCCGGCCTGCTCGACCAGGTGACAGCGCCCTCCCTGGAACTGGATGGCCGCGATCTTGTCCGGCGATGTGGACGACGGCATGACCGCGATGAACGGCAGACCCAGCAGCCGCGCGAAGTAGGCTTCGGAAACGGCAGTCGATCCGCTGGAGGCCTCGATCACCGGCGCGCCCTCGCGCAGCCAGCCGTTCGCCAGTGCGTACAGGAACAGCGAGCGCGCGAGCCGGTGCTTCAAGCTGCCGGTCGGATGGCTGGATTCGTCCTTGAGATAGACGTCGATACCGGGGAACCCGGGCAGCGGCAGCGGAATCAGATGGGTATCGGCGGACCGGTTGAAGTCCGCTTCGATGCGCTGGATCGCCTGCGCCGTCCAGTCACGCGCTGCCGTGGTCACGAAAAATCCCCTGCCGGGCGCCGACGCGAACACGGCGCGATGAGGCGCGGCGACGGGATGTGCGTGGTGGGCCGTGAAGGATTCGAACCTTCGACCAAAAGATTAAAAGTCTTCTGCTCTACCGACTGAGCTAACGGCCCGGGAACGCATCCCGGCCTTGCACCGGGACGCGCATTCTAGCGCATCGTTCGCGAGTGGGCGAAATCCGCTCGGCTCACGCGTAGTGCGTGGGGTCCGGCACGCCGGCATCGGCGAAGCCGGCGGCGCGCAGGCGGCAGGCATCGCAGTGGCCGCAGGCGCGACCCTGCGCATCGGCCTGGTAACAGGACACGGTCTGCGCGAAGTCCACGCCCAGACGCACGCCCTCGCGCACGATATCGGCCTTGCTCATGCGCAGCAGCGGCGCCCGGATGCGCAGGCCGGCGCCTTCCACACCCGCCTTGGTCGCCACATTGGCCAGCTTCTCGAACGCCCCGATGAACTCGGGCCGGCAGTCCGGATAGCCCGAATAGTCCACCGCGTTGACGCCGCAGAAGATGTCGCTGGCGCCCAGCACTTCGGCCCAGCCCAGCGCGACCGACAGCATGATGGTGTTGCGGGCCGGCACGTAGGTCACCGGGATGCCGGGGCCACCCGCCTCCGGCACGTCGATGTCGTCGGTCAGCGCGGAGCCGCCGATGCTGCGGAGGTCCACGTGCACGGTCTTGTGCGCGGCGGCACCCAACGTGGCTGCAACGCGCGCGGCGGCATCGAGTTCGGAGGTGTGTCGCTGGCCGTAGCGCACACTGAGCGCGTGCACGGCGAAGCCCTGCTCGCGGGCGATGGCGACGACGACAGCGGAGTCCATGCCTCCGGAAAGAAGGACGACGGCGTTTTTCATGGGGTTCGCGATTCGTTATGAAGGTTACGGGGACGGGAGGTCAGGCTCGTCATCCCAGCGCACGCTGGGATCCATGTTGCCGTTGCGTCCGCTCATTGTCCAAGCGAAGAGCGAATGGATCCCAGCGTGCGCTGGGATGACGGCAACCTCTACGGATCAACGCCCCGGCTCGTCGTTCCACAGCAGCTTGTGCAGCTGCATCTGGAAACGCACCGGCAGGCGGTCCTCGACGATCCAGTCCGCCAGGTCGCGCGGCGAGAGTTCAGCCTTGCTGGGCGAGAACAGCACGTCGCAGCGCTCGGGCAAGCGATGCTCGGTCAGCATGCCGCGCGCCCACTCGTAATCGTCGCGGCTGCACAGCACGAACTTCACCTGATCACGCGCGGTGAGCAGCGGCAGGTTCTCCAGGCGGTTGCGCGCCATTTCCTTCGAACCGGGCGTCTTGAGGTCGACCACGCGCGATACGCGCGGATCGACCTCGGCGATATCGATCGCGCCGGAGGTTTCCAGCGACACGTCGAAACCGGCGTCGCAGAGCTTCTTCAGCAGCACCAGGCAGCGCTTCTGCGAGAGCGGTTCGCCACCGGTGACACAGACGTGGCGGACGCCGTACTGGGTGACCTCGGCGACGATGTCGTCGATCTCGCGCCACTCGCCGCCATGGAAGGCATACGCGGTGTCGCAGTACTGGCAGCGCAGCGGGCAGCCGGTCAGGCGGACGAAGACGGTGGGCCAGCCGACCGCATTCGCCTCGCCCTGCAGGGACAGGAAGATCTCGGTGATCTTGAGGCGTTCCAGCGGGGACTGGACGATCTCGCTGGGGCGGGCGGCGTCATTCATGGGGTGCGCATGATACGCCCTGCCGGCCCGGTGTCTCCGTCAGGAGCACCGGCCTCTCCTCGACTCAGCGCAGGCGGCCGAGCTGGATGGCGCGCAGGCGGTCGTCGGCGGTGCGGGCGACATCCGTGCCCGGGTACTTGGCGATGACCTCGCCCAGGGTGCGCTCGGCTTCCGGCAACTTGCCCAGGCCATAGTCGCACAGGCCGATCTTCAGCAGCGCGCCAGACGCTTTGTCGTGGGTCGGGTACTGCGCCAGCAGGGAGCGGAACTGCTCCGCGGCCAGCGCGTAGTTCTGGGTGACGTAGTAGCTTTCGCCCAGCCAGTACAGCGCGTTGGGCGCATACACGCCACCGGGATAGAGCTGCAGGAAGCTGGTGAACAGTTGCGCCGCGTCCGCGTAGTCGCCGGCCTTGAGCTTGTCGAAGGCCACGTTGTAGGCGGTGCGTTCGTCACCGGCCGCGGACATCGCCCCCATGTCGCCATGGACACTGGGCGGACGTTCGGCCGTGGCGGCCACGACGGGCGCCGGCGCGGTGGCCGGCGCACCGCCGAGGGGAGATGAGGCGGGCGTCGTGCCGACCGGGGCCGGTGCGGCGCCGCCTTCCAGCCGGTTGAGACGGCCGTCCAGGTCGAGGTACTGGTCGCGGCCCCGCTGCTTGAGCTGTTCGTTTTCGTTCTGCAGCTGCTCAAGCTGGGCGCGCAGCTCGCGCAGTTCCGCTTCCTGCTGGGTGACCTTGTTGAGCAGGTCCAGGTTCTGCTGCGGGTTGTTGGCCTTCGCCTCCAGCGCGGCCACGCGATCGGCCAGGCTGACGCGTTGCGCATGCGCGGGAGCGGCGGCCACCAGGGCCGCCGCCAGGACCAGCAAGTACGTCTTCTTCGCGATCATCGTGGCGATGACGGCTTACTTCGCCGTGTAGACGATCTCGACGCGACGGTTCTGCGACCAGCAGGACTCGCTGGAATCGGTGCAGACCGGACGTTCTTCGCCGTAGCTGACCACGGTCAGCTGGCTGGCCGAACCACCGCTGGCCTGCAGGGCCGAATTCACGGCGTTGCCGCGGCGCTCGCCCAGACCGATGTTGTACTCACGGCTGCCGCGCTCGTCGGCGTGGCCTTCCAGCGTGATGCGCGAGGACGGACGGTCACGCAGGTACTTGGCGTGGCAACCCATGATGGCCTGGAATTCCGGCTTCAGGGCGTCCTGGTCGAGGTCGAAGTACACCACGCGCTGGCGCAGGCAGGCGTCGGTGTCCAGATCGCCCGGGCCGTAGACGCCCGACGTGGTCGGTGTGGTCGGCGTGGTGGGGACCGTCGTGGTGTCGGTCGGCTGTTCCGGCTTGGTGCTCTTGGTCTTGCAGCCAGCCAGCACGGCGACGGACATGAGGGACAGCATCAGAACACGGGTGGTGTTGTTCATGGTCATTCCTTGCGTCGGTTAAACAGGGGGATCAGGAGTTCGGCATTTTAGACACAAACTTAACGCGCGGTGCGATAGGGCGACCACGCCGGCTCGCGCACGTCCGCATTCGCCACGACCAGACGCTGGCGTACGCGCGCGTCGGCGGAGACGGCATACAGCACGCCGCGTCCACCCTCGCGGGCGGCGTACAGCACCATGCTGGCATTGGGGGCGAAGCTCGGCGACTCGTCCAGCGAGCCCGGCGACAGCGACGACCAGCGCGCGCCACCCAGGCTGCTGTCCATCAGGGCGATGCGGTAGTTGTTGCCGCTGCCCTGCACCACCGCCACCTTCTTGCCGTCGTAGGACACCGTGGCCGTGGCGTTGTAGTTGCCTTCGAACGTCACCCGGCTGGCGCTGCCACCCCCGGCGGGCACGCGATAGATCTGCGGACGGCCACCACGGTCGGAGGTGAAGTAGATGCTGCTGCCGTCAGCGCTCCACACCGGTTCGGTGTCGATGGCGGAGGTGGTGGTGATCTGGCGCAGCGAGCGGCTGCCCAGGTCCATCACGTAGATCTCGGGATTGCCACTGCGCGACAGCGTCAGCGCCAGCTGGCGGCCATCGGGCGAAAACGACGGCGCGCCGTTGATGCCGCGGAAGCTGGCGATCTTCTCGCGCGCACCGGTCGAAATGTCCTGGATGTAGATGGCGGAGTTGCCGCTTTCGAAGCTGACATAGGCCAGCTTGCGGCCATCCGGGCTCCACGACGGCGACAGCAGCGGCTCGGCGGAGCGCACGACGGTCTGCGGGTTGAAACCATCGGAGTCGGCGACCATCAGCGCGTAGCGCGTCGCCTTGCCCGTGCCGGCGGCGGTGATGTACGCGATGCGGGTCCAGAACGCGCCGCGCACGCCGAGGATCTTCTCGTAGATGGCATCGGCCATCTGGTGGGCGACATCACGCAGCGCGTTCGAGCGCGCGGTCATGGCCAGGCCGAGCATGCGCTCCTTCTTCGCCACGTCGAACAGTTCGTACTCGACCCGGTAGCCGCCATCGCCGGCATCGACCACGCGGCCGACCACGATGTAGTCCTGCCGCAGCGCCTGCCACGTCGGGTACTGGATCTCGCCGCCACGCGTCGGGCGCTCCGTGATGCGGGTCTCGGGCAGCGTGCGGAAGGCGCCCGAGCGCTCCAGGTCGGCACGGACCACCGCCGAAACGTCGGTCGGCGGCGCCGCAGCGCTGCCCTGGTAGGGCATGGGCACCACGGTGATCGGCAGGGCCGAGGCGTTGCCGCCGATGATGTCGATCTCCAGACCCTGCTGCTGGGCGGACGCCAGCAACGGGGCGAGCGTGAACAGGATCAAGGCGAACCAGCGCATCGGTTTCTTCATGGGCGACGACTCTGCGGTTGGGCGGGGCGGCAAAGGGATACCAGCCCCGGCGTGAACGTTTTAACAATTGTGAACGGAAGGCAGCGAAACGCCGCGTGAAGTCAGCGGTCCCGGGCTTCGAAGTTGAGGGTCAGGGTGCGGGCGAACACCGTCTCGAAGCCCCGGTACGGCAAGGGCCGCGCCTTCAGCACCGCGCGCTCGATGGAGTCCTGGCCCGCCGCGTCCATGGCGCAGCCGGGTTGCACTTCCGCGCTGACCACGTCGCCACCGGGCAACTGGCGGATCACCACACGGCAGCGCGTGCCCACCGGCACGGACTCCGGGCGCGTCCATTGGCGCAGCACGGCTTCCTGGATCGCGGCGGCATAGCGTCCCGTCAGGTCCTCGTCCGTCCCAGCGGTGCCTGCGGGTCCGGCGGCCGGCGCCGATGTGGAGGTCGCGGCGCTGGCGGCCTGCCGCGCGCGCGCATCCGCCAACTGACGGAGTTTCTGCTCGGCCAGCTGCGCCTCGCGGGCCGCCTGGGCGCGTTGTCGACGGATGTCTTCCAACCGCTTCTTGTCTGCCTCGGCCTTCTGTGCGGCCTCGGCGGCGACACGCTTCTGCCGGTCGTCTTCCTGCTGGGCGGCCAGCCGGCGCTGCTGCTCGGCCTGTTCCTGGCGCTTGCGTTCGGTCAGATCGATCTGTTCCTGGCGACGCTTGGCTTCCTGCTCCTGCCGCGCCTTCTCCCGCGAAATCGCCTCGCGACGCGCTTCGTCCTGGTCGACGTCGTCCGGCACCGGCACGCGTTCCTGCGCCTGCGCCTGGCGCTCGACCGGCGCGTCCTGCGGTGCAGGTTCGGGGAGCGGCTGAGGCGGCGGGATGGTGTCTTCGGGCGCCGGCTCCTGCACGGGAACGGGCATCGGCTCCGGCTGGAAATCGAGCGCCCGTTCGACCGCGCGCGCATCGGCCGACGACACGTCGAGCGTGGCCTCCATCGATTGCGACCCTGCGGCATTCAGCCGCTCGCGGTCCCACTTGAAGTACGGCGACACCAGCAGCACCACGAGCAGCAACAGGTGCAGGCCGACGGCCCACGCAATCGCACGGCCCAGTCCTTCGTCCTGCGGCAACGTCTGTCGCTGGAAGGCTTCAGCGTGCATGGCGCGCTACTGCTTGGTCCACAGGATTACGTTGGTCACCTTGGCCTTCTTCAGGGCCTCGGTGGCATCGATTACGCGCTGGTAAGGGGCATCCTTGTCGCCCGCGAGCAGCACGCGCAACTCGTTGCCCTGCTCGGCCTTGATGGGTGCCAGCATGGCCTCGAGCTGCGCCGCATCGACGATGCGCGGTGCCTTGTCGCCGGGCAGCTGCAAGCCCAGCCGGCCATCCGGATAGGCGACGACGATGATCGGATCGTTCTTGGTCTCCACGGCCTTGGCCGTGGAGGACGGCAGCTTCACGTCCACGCTCAGCGTGAGCAGCGGCGCGGTCACCATGAAGATGATCAGCAGCACCAGCATCACGTCGATGTAAGGCACGACGTTGATCTCGGATTTCAGCTTGCGCCGCTTGCGGTGGACGATGCTTCCGGCCATGGGGAACTCCGCTTACTCGGCCGCGTTCTGGCGCTGGAGGATGGAGCTGAACTCTTCGGCGAAGCTCTCGTAACGCACCGACAGCCGCTCGACGCGGGTAGTGAAGCGGTTGTACGCCCACACCGCCGGAATGGCGACGAACAGGCCGATCGCGGTGGCGAACAGCGCTTCGGAAATGCCCGGGGCGACGGCGGCGATGCCGGCCTGCTCGCCACTGTTGAGCATGTCGTGCATGGTCACCATGATGCCGAACACGGTACCGACCAGGCCCACGTAAGGCGCGGTGGAGCCGATGTTGGCCAGGAGTTCCAGGTTGCGTTCCAGCTGGTCGACTTCGCGCGTATAGGTGACGCGCATGGCGCGCTGCGCGCCTTCGAGCTGCGCGCGGCCGTCGAGCCCGCGCTTGTCGCGCAGGCGGGTGAACTCGCGGAAGCCCGCTTCGAAGATGGCCTCGAGACCGGTCACCATGCGATTGCGGTCGGCGGCGCCGGCATAGAGCTTGTGCAGTTCGGCGCCCGACCAGAAGCGGCTCTCGAACTCGTCGGCGTCCCGGTTCGCGTTCTTGAACACGCGTCCCTTGCGGAAAATGATGACCCAGCTGATCACCGATCCGGCCAGCAACAGCAGCACGATCAACTGCACCGGCACGCTCGCCTTGAGCATCAGGTCGATGTAGTTGATGCCGCTGTGCACGGTGGCGGCAGCCGCCTCGGCCGTCGCGGCGGCGGTCTCCGGCGGCAGCGCCTCCACCACGGTGTCCTGGAAGGCCAGCAGCGTTGCGATCATCCGTCGTTCCTCGTATCTCGGTTCGTAGTGCGCATCAGGTCAAAGCGGACGGCCCGGAATCTCGAGCCGGCGGAATTCGTCGTACAACGCCTCAGGCAGCGCAACGGGTCTGAAACCCGATGCACTCAACGCAGCCACTTTCACCTCGGCAGTCAGCAGCACCTCGCCGTCCCGTTCGATGGACTGGGCGAAGATCACGCTGGCCCGCTTGCACTGGTGGATGCGCGCAGTGACCTGCAGCAGATCGTCCAACCGTGCGGGGCGCAGGAAATCCAGACGCATCGCGCGGACGGCGAACACCAGGTCGTGGGTCTGGCGCAGTCGTTCCTGGGCGTAGCCGCGGGCCCGCAACCATTCGGTACGGGTCCGCTCCAGGAAAGCGACGTATTGCGCGTGGTACACCACGCCACCGGCGTCGGTATCTTCCCAATAGACGCGTGTCGGAAAGATGAACGGCGCCGCATCCCCGGCGATCGTCTTCGAATCAGTCGTCAAAGCGCGCACTCCCGCACGTCGTGGTGCATACCAACCTGAAACCAGTGGCGCTCAGAAGAGTTCGCCCGGCGCGTCGTTCGCGTCCGGCACCCTGCCCTTCGGCGTCAGTCCGAGATGCAGGTAGGCCTTGCGGGTCGCCATGCGGCCACGCGCGGTGCGGATCAGGAAGCCCTGCTGGATCAGGTAGGGCTCGATGACGTCCTCCAGCGTGCCGCGTTCTTCGCTCAGCGCGGCCGCGAGCGATTCCACGCCGACCGGACCACCATCGAAACTGTCGATGATGGTGCGCAGCATACGGCGGTCGAGTTCGTCGAAGCCTTCGGGATCCACCTTCAACATCTGCATCGCGGCGCGGGCGACATCGACATCGATGTGGCCATCGGCCTTGACCTGCGCGTAGTCGCGCACGCGGCGCAGCAGGCGGTTGGCGATGCGGGGCGTGCCGCGGGCGCGGCGGGCGATCTCCACGGCCCCTTCCGGCACGCAGTCCATGCCCAGGATGCGCGCCGAGCGCTGCACGATGCGCGTCAGTTCTTCGGGCGAGTAGAACTCGAGCCGCTGCACGATGCCGAAGCGGTCACGCAGCGGTGCCGTCAGCAGGCCGGCGCGCGTGGTGGCGCCGATCAGGGTGAAGGGCGGCAGGTCGAGCTTGATCGAGCGCGCGGCCGGGCCTTCGCCGATCATGATGTCGATCTGGAAGTCTTCCATCGCCGGATACAGCACTTCCTCGACCACCGGCGACAGACGATGGATCTCGTCGACGAACAGCACATCGTGCGGCTGCAGGTTGGTCAGCAGCGCGGCCAGGTCGCCCGCCTTCTCGATCACCGGGCCCGACGTGACGCGCAGGTTCACGCCGAGTTCGTTCGCAATCACGTGGCTCAACGTGGTCTTGCCCAGGCCGGGTGGCCCGAAGATCAGCACGTGGTCGAGCGCCTCGCCACGCCCTTTCGCCGCCCGGATGTAGATGTCCAGTTGTTCGCGAACCGGCTTCTGGCCCAGATATTCGTCCAGGCGCTTCGGACGGATGCTGGCTTCGATGGCGTCGTCTTCGCGGGTGGCGGACGAGGTGATGATGCGGTCGGCGGTCATGGCCGCATTATGACGGACGGATTCGCCCCGCGGCCCCTCGATCAGGCCGCGACCGCGCGGTCCGCCCGCATGCCGCGCGTCAACCGTCGATACGACACGTGCCACAGCCATTCCAGCGGACCCCGTCGCGCATGGCGCTGCCACACGTGGGCGAACAGCATCACGCAGGCAGCGACCAGCGAATACACCATCACCGTGGCCGGGACGGACCATGCCTCGGGGACGCGCCGCGCCAGACCCAGGCCCCAGTCATAGCAGAGTGCCGAGGCCAGCAGGTTCTGCAGCACGTAACCACTCAGGGCCATACGCCCCACCTCGGCCAGCCGCCGCCCGAGCACGCCGGGCTGCGGTCGCCGATGGAAGGCCTCGGCCACTGCGGCGAGCAGACCCAGCGCGACGAACGGGGCCGTGCCATAGCGCCCGGCCATGATGCCGGCATCGCCCCCGAACACGCCCAACGCCATGTCGATGGGCCACGCGACGCCAAGCCCGATTACCACCAGCGAGCGGCGCAAACGGGCGCCACGTGCTTCGAACACGCCCGCCTCGAGCAGCCGGGCGCCCAGCAGGAACAGCGCGACACTCATCGGCGCGATGAAGAACATTTCCTCGCGGAACAGCCAGAAGTGCTCGATGCGCGACTGCACCATGTCCCACCAGCCCGATGCCGCCGCGGCCGGAACGCCGCTCGACATGTCGCCCTCCCACAGGGCCAGCGCCAGCACCACCAGGCCCAGCAGCATGAAATGCACGCTGGCGGCGACCGCCAGCCATGCGGTCCTCCCGCGGTTTCCAAGCCGCAATATGAAAGCGACGACCATCGAGGTGAGCGCATATCCCATCAGCACGTCGAACTCGACGACGAACAGGTAGTTCAGTACGCCATCGACGAACAGCAGCGCGGCGCGTACCAGGTACGGGCCCGGCCAGCGGAGGCCTGTCGCGATGGCGGACCGGTGTTGCAACGCGATGCCCATGCCGAACATCAGCGCCAGCAGCCCGAGGAACTTGCCCTGCGTCAGTTGCTGGAGGGCGAGCACGCCCCAGTGCATGTCGTCGGGCTGACCCCAACCGGTTTCGAGGTAGCCCAGCAGCCCACCCGGATACATGAAGATCCAGATGTTGGTGCCCAGCGTGCCGAGGATCGCGATGCCCCGCAGCACATCGAGCACGGTCAGTCGGTCATGCGGCGGCATCCTGCATCCCTGCGTAAGTGACGGCCGAGTGTACGGCAGCGCCCTCGCCTCGCCGCGTCAGATCTCGACCTGCGCGCCCAGCTCGACCAGGCGGTTGCCGGGGATGCGGAAGAAACCCGTCGCCGGCGCGGCGTTGCGATGCATGGCGGCGAACAGCTTGTCACGCCAGATCGGCATGCCGCCCTGACGACGCGCGACCACGGTCTCGCGGCTGGCGAAGTACGTGGTCTCCATCGGGTCGAAGTACACGCCGCCCTGGTCGCACGAGCCCATCAGCGCCTGCGGCACGTCCGGCGTCTCGGCGAAGCCGTAGCTGATCACCACGCGGTAGAAGTCGTCGCCGATCGGATCGATCTTCAGCCGCTTCTTCTTCGGTGCATACGGCACGGCCAGCGTCTCGACCGTCAGGAACACGTTGCGCTCGTGCAGCACCTTGTTGTGCTTGAGGTTGTGCAGCAGCGCGTGCGGCACCACGCCCTTGTCGGCGGTCAGGAAGATGGCCGTGCCGGGCACGCGTACCGGCGGCGCCAGCATCAGGCCCGGCAGGAAGGTATCCAGCCGTATGCCTTCCTTCTGCACTTCGCCATGCAGCAGCTCACGACCGCGACGCCAGGTACGCATCATCGTGAAAGCGGTGATGCCGATGAACAGCGGCACCCACGCGCCGATGCCGGTCAACAGCTTGGCGCCATTGGCGAACAGGAACGCCAGGTCGATGACCAGGAAGATGCCGCACAGCGGCAGCACCCAGCGGCGCGAATCCGGCCAGCGCGTATACGCCACGATGGCCAGCAGCAACGTGTCGATCAGCATGGTGCCGGTCACCGACAGACCGTAGGCCGTGGCCAGCGCGCCGGAACTCTGGAAACTCAGTACCAGCACGATCACCGCCAGGTACAGCATCAGGTTGACCGATGGCACATAGATCTGGCCGATGGTGTCTTTAGAGGTGTACTTGATATGCAGGCGCGGCAGGTAACCCAGCTGGATGGCCTGGCGCGTCACCGAGAAGGCGCCGGTGATGACCGCCTGCGAAGCCACCGCGGCGGCCGTCGTCGCCAGCACCAGCATCGGGATCTGCGCACAGTCGGGGATCGACATGTAGAACGGATTCGCCACCGCTTCGGGATGGCGCAGCAGCACCGCGCCCTGCCCGTAGTAGTTCAGCACCAGCGCCGGCAGCACGAAGCCGAACCAGCCCCAGCGGATGGGCCGCTTGCCGAAGTGGCCCATGTCGGCGTACAGCGCTTCGCCGCCGGTCACCGTCAGCACCACTGCACCGAGGATCAGCACCGCGTGCCAGTCGTGGGTCACGAAGAAGTGCCACGCCCAGTACGGGTTCAGCGCCGCCAGCACCGACGGGTTGTGCGCGATGTTGTAGATGCCGAAACCGGCCAGCACGATGAACCAGGTGATCATGACGGGGCCGAAGGCCCTGCCGACCTTCGCCGTGCCGAAGCGCTGCATGGCGAACAGGCCGGTCAGGATGACCAGGCTGATCGGCACCACCCATTGCTTGAAGACGGGCGACACCACTTCCAGACCCTCGACCGCACCCAGCACCGTGATCGGCGGGGTGATCATGCCGTCGCCGAAGAACAGCGCCGCACCGAAGATGCCGAGGATGCCGACCGTGTAGCTCATGCGCGAGCCCTTGGCCAGGCTGCGCTGTGCCAGCGCCGTCAGCGCCATGATGCCGCCCTCGCCTTCGTTGTCGGCGCGCATGATCACGATGACGTACTTCAGCGTCACCACCAGCAGCAGCGACCAGAAGCCCAGCGACAGCAGGCCGCGCACCGTGTCCGGATCGGGCGTCAGGCCGAAGTGCGGGTGGAACATCTCCTTGATGGTGTACAGCGGGCTGGTGCCGATGTCGCCGAACACCACACCGACCGCGCCGGCCACCAGCGCGACCATGCCCGCCTGCGAATGACCGTGCTGGCCGGCGTTGCCGGGCTCGGCGTGGGAAGAATGTGGGGTGGACATGGCGGCCGGCAGGGTAGCGCTGTGGAAGTGAAGGGATGCTCTAGGGCGACAGTCAGCGCAATGCGGACTGCAGGGCCTTGCGGATGATCATGGCCGCGTCGTCGCCGGGCGCCGTGGCATCGCGTGCCATGCGGGTGGCTTCGGCGGGCTTGTAGCCGAGCTGCTGCAGGGCAATGGTGGCTTCGGACTGCGGATCCGCCGGCAACGCGGTGATGCCGCCCACACCGGTACCCATCAGGTCGGCCGCGCGGTCGCGCAGTTCCACCACCATGCGCTCGGCGGTCTTCTTGCCGATGCCGGGGATGCGCGTCAGGGCGGTGATGTCGCCGGTCTGCACCATGCGCGCGAATTCGTCGACGCTGGCACCGGACAGCACCGCGAGCGCGATCTTCGCACCGATGCCGGTGACCTTCTGCACGTCGCGGAACAGGCGGCGCTCGCCCTCGCGCAGGAAGCCGTACAGCGACACGCTGTCCTCCTTCTGCGCGTGGTGCGTGAACAGCAGCACTTCGCGACCCACGTCCGGCAGGTCGTAGAACGTGCTCATCGGCGCTTCCAGCTCGTACCCCACGCCACCGACGTCGATCACCAGCCAGGGCGGCGACTTGTACGCCAGGATGCCGCGAAGACGTCCGATCATGGAGAAACTCCTGCGTTGCCCTTCTCCCACCGGGAGAAGGTGGCGCGACGCGCCGGATGAGGGCCGAACCGAGTCCATGGCCGCGAACAGCGGAGCGCGGTCTGCCGCATGAGTCCTCGATCATCCGGACTTCGGCTGCCCTCACCCCAACCCATCGCCCGCCGGTAGAGGGGCTCGCTCAGCGAACGCCGACCGATCATTTCCTGCTCCAGGCCAGTTGCGAACTCACGCCCAGGCGCTTCGCCGTGGCGCGTACGTGCGCATGGGTGATGGCGACCGCGAGCGCATCGGCCGCATCGGCCTGCAGTTTGCCCTGCAGGTTCAACATGATGCCCACCATGTGCTGGATCTGGGTCTTCTCCGCGCCGCCGCGGCCGACCACGGCCAGCTTCACTTCCTTGGCCGCGTATTCGTGCACCGGCAGGTCGCGCAGCACCACGGCACTGATGGCGGCGCCCCGCGCCTGCCCCAGTTTCAATGCGGAATCGGGATTGCGCGCCATGAAGACTTTCTCGATGGCCACTTCATCCGGCTGCCAGGTGGCGATGATGGCGGTCAGTCCGTCCAGCAGCACGCGCAGTCGCTGGGGGAAATCTTCCGCACCCAGCAATACGAGCGGTGCATGGTGGACATGGCTCACCTTGCCCGTGGCATCGACATCGATGATGCCGATGCCGGTGCGCTGGGAGCCGGGATCGATGCCGAGGATGCGGGTCACATGGCCTGCTTACGCGTACGCGTCCGCGCCCAGGTCGGCGTTGGAATAGACATCCTGCACGTCGTCCAGGTCTTCCAGCATGTCCAGCAGTTTCTTCACCTGCAGGGCGGTCTCGCCTTCCACGCTGATGTCGTTGTCGGCACGGAACGTGATCTCGGCATGGTCGGCTTTCAGGCCCGCTGCCTCCATCGCCTCCTTCACCCCCTGGAAGGCCTCGGGCGTGGTGACGACATCGATCGATCCATCGCCCGGATACACCACGATGTCGTCGGCGCCCGCCTCGATCGCGGCTTCGGTGATCCTCTCTTCATCGGCGCCGGGCGCATAACTCAGCACGCCGAGTCGCTTGAACATGAAGGCCACCGAGCCTTCCGTGCCCATGTTGCCGCCATGCTTGCCGAAGGCGTGGCGCACTTCGGCCACGGTGCGGACGCGGTTGTCGGTCAGGCAGTCCACGATCACTGCGACGCCGCCTGGGGCATAGCCCTCGTAGCGGATCTCCTCGAACAACACGCCTTCCAGCTCGCCGGTCGCCTTCTTGATGGCGCGCTCGATGACGTCCTTCGACATGTTGGCGGACAGGCCCTTGTCCACGGCCACGCGCAGGCGCGGGTTGTTGGCCGGCTCACCGCCACCGGCGCGTGCCGCCACGCCGATCTCACGGATGATCTTGGTGAAGATCTTGCCCCGCTTGGCATCGGTGGCGTTCTTGCGGGCTTCGATCGACGGGCCTCTGCCCATGGTGACTTCCGGAGTGCACTGACAAGGGCGCGGATTATACGCGCCCCCACGCGCAGGTCAGTCCTGCCCATCGAAGCGGCCATCACGCAGGAAACGGGCCGTCTGGCGGGCGGCATCGGCGGAAAACACGAGGCCGGTATGGCTGGCAGGCACGATGCAATGCGCCGCCAGGCCCGGCAACCGTGTTTCTTCCAGCCCGACCGTGCCATCCGATACACCGTCGAAGCGGGTGATCAATCGCCCGATGCCCCGCGCGACGCTGCCGGCCACCATCGCCACCGGCACCGTTCCCTGCCACGGCACGCACCCCGCCTGCAGCAGCGCCCCGCTGCGTCCGAGCACGGGCGCGGTCCACGCGCGTCGCGCCAGACGGCGGGCAGCGCCGCTGCCGCAGAGCGGCGACCCCAGGCAGACCATGCGCCGCACTGGCAAATCGGGAGCGCGACGCAGTGCTTCAAGCCCGATCAGGCCGCCCAGGCTGTGCCCTACCAGGTGGGTCGGCGGGCCGTCCCGCAGGCGCCGGATCAAGGCGGCGATCGCCGGCTCGGGGCCGCCCAGGATGCTCGGATAACCAAACACCTCTACTTCGAAGCCCTCGTGGCGGAGGCTCCGCGCAAGGGGCGCCAGCCAGGACTTCGCGTTCCAGATGCCGTGCACCAGCAGCACGCGCGCGGTGTCGTCGTTCGGTTCCGTCATGCGCGGCAGTATGGGCGAAGGTGTCGCCTCGCGCTTCGCCGCGTCAATGCGCCGCATGCAGCCGCTTCCATTCGCGCGGCGACACGCCGCTGTGCGCCTTGAATGCGCGCGACAGTGCCGCCTCGCTGCCGTAGCCCACGTCCGAGGCCACCACTTTCAGCGGCTTGCCATGCCGCAGCGCCTGCTGCGCCAGGCCCACGCGCCAGCCCTGCAGATAGTGCCCCGGCGTAATGCCCAGCGCCTCGCGGAACTGCGTGGCGAACACGCTGCGTGACATGCCAGCCACGCGCGCCAGTTCCTCCAGCGTCCACTCCTTCGCCGGCGCCTCGTGCATCGCCACGATCGCATTGCGCAGGCGCGGGTGCGACAGGCCGGCCAGCATGCCGCCCCTCACCTCGCCGGTTTCCATCAGCTGGCGCAGCACCTGGATCATCACCACTTCGAACAAGCGGTTGACCAGCGCCGTGCGTCCGCAGCGCTGGGTGAAGGCTTC
Source organism: uncultured Pseudoxanthomonas sp. (assembly GCA_946886405.1). Next base: position 2,508 of record CAMPIO010000044.1, on the reverse strand, counting down.
TTCGAACAGCAAGGCCAGCACCTCCTGCGCACCGAAGATGCCGTCGAGCGGCAGGCAGACCACGTCGGGCAATGCGGCGCCGATCGGGTTCTGCGCACCGCCGTCGAAGCGCACGTTGGCGCAGGCCATGTCGGCTCCGCGCGCATCGTCGCTGACGAAGCGGTGCGTCATCGCACGGGGATAGAGCAGCAGGCTGGGTGTGTCGATGCGCAGCGACGTCGCGCCATGGAACACCTCCAGCGGCCCGCGCTGGATCAGATGCAGCTGGCCCACGCCCGGCTCTGCCTCCAGCGTGTTGATGCCGCAGAGCGCGCCGGCATGGAACACCTCCGCCGACACCGAGAAACGTTCCAGCAGCACAGCAAGCCGGTCGACCATGGCGATACTTCCGATCAAGTTTTCAGGATTCTATATCACCCCGCGTCCCATGTCGGCGCGCAAAGTACACCTCACCGGACGGCCACCCCGCCCCGGACCACCCACTCCTCAAGGAATACCGCCATGTCCATCGAAAAGATCCTCTACACCGCCACCGCCACGGCCTCCGGCGGCCGCGAAGGCCAGGCCACCTCGTCCGACGGCGCACTGGACGTCACGCTGTCCACCCCGCGCGAGCTCGGCGGCGCCGGCGGTGACGGCACCAACCCGGAACAGCTGTTCGCGGCCGGCTACTCGGCCTGCTTCCTGGGCGCGTTGAAGTTCGTCGCCGGCAAGCAGAAGATCGTCCTGCCTGGCACCACCACCGTCACCGGCAAGGTCGGCATCGGCCAGATCCCGACCGGCTTCGGTATCCAGGCGGAACTGACCATCGCTGCACCCGGCATCGACCGCGACCAGCTGCAGGCCCTCGTCGACGCCGCCCACATCGTGTGTCCCTACTCCAACGCCACGCGCGGCAACATCGACGTGACGCTGGTGATCGCTGACTGACCGCTGTTCCTGACCACCCTCCACAGGACTCCACTCCCATGAACACGCTCACCCGCTCCCTCGCCGCCACCGTGTTGGCCGTCGCTACCCAGGCCGGACTCACCGCCCAGGCCGCACCCGCCGCGCCGGTCGCCGCCGAACGCACCGCCAGCTACATCACCACCGCCGACGGCGTGCAGCTCTACTACAAGGACTGGGGCCCGAAGAACGGCCCGGTCGTCACCTTCAGCCACGGCTGGCCACTGTCCTCGGACAGCTGGGAATCGCAGATGATCTTTCTGGCCTCCAAGGGCTACCGCGTGGTCGCGCACGACCGCCGCGGCCACGGTCGCTCCAGCCAGCCGTGGGACGGCAACGACATGGACCACTACGCCGATGATCTGGCCACGGTCATCAATACGCTGGACCTGAAGGATGTCACCGTGGTCGGGTTCTCCACCGGCGGCGGCGAAGTGGCGCGCTACATCGGGCGCCACGGCACCAGCCGCGTGAAGAAAGCCGTGCTGATCAGCGCCGTACCGCCGCTGATGCTGAAGACCGCCGACAATCCGGGCGGCTTGCCGATCGAAGTCTTCGACGGCATCCGCAAGGGCCAGCTGGCCAACCGTTCGCAGCTGTACAAGGACATCCCGTCCGGCCCGTTCTACGGCTTCAATCGCCCCGGCGCGAAGGTCTCGCAGGGCCTGATCGACAGCTGGTGGGCCCAGGGCATGCAGGGCGGCCACAAGAACACGTACGACTCCATCGCCGCGTTCTCGGCCACCGACTTCCGCGGCGACCTGAAGAAGTTCGACATCCCCACCCTGGTGATCCACGGCGACGACGACCAGATCGTCCCCATCGACGCCGCCGGCAAGGCCTCCGCCGCGCTGATCAAGAACGCCAAGCTGATCGTCTACGCCGGCGCCCCCCACGGCCTGACCGACACCCACAAGGACCGCGTCAACCAGGATCTGCTCGAGTTCCTGCAGAAGTAGCCCGGCCTAGGGAGCCTACCCGCGATGCGTTTCACGATCCGCAGAACCGCATCGCGGCCAGTCAACGCCGCCGCAGGAAATCAGCCTTCCGCATGTTGCCCTGTAGGAGCGGGCCATGCCCGCGATGCTCTATCCCCACCGGAACGGAAAGCATCGCGCCCATGGGGCGCTCCTACAGGGGGAGGGCTTGATCTTCACTATCCCGATGCGCCAGCGAGCCCACCTGACCCGGAGGGCGGCGGACAAGGATGTCCGCCGTTTTCCGCCTCGCCAGGAAGGCGAGTCGGAAAATCCCGGTAGCAGCCAAGTAATGGGATTGCTTCGTCGGGGAATGGCCTTTCTTTTGGTGACTTTTCTTTGGCCACACAAAGAAAAGTTACCCGCTGGCCCGCAGGGCAAGCGGAAGCTCCTACATCAACCGACAGCAGACGCATCCCGTCGCAGGATGAACTCATCATCCAACGTCTTCCCCACCGCGAACTTGTACCCACCCACGCGCGAAAACCCCTGCCGCTCATAGAATCGCTGCGCGCCGACATTCTCCGACCACACCCCGATCCACAGCGTCCGCGGCCCATCCTTCAACAACCACCGCTCCACC
>CAMPIO010000043.1 GCA_946886405.1 uncultured Pseudoxanthomonas sp. | reverse complement strand
CCGCCTGTTCCGGCGGCGAACCACCGCGCGCGGCGGAGTTCGTGCAGGCGGCGCCGGCCGAAGCCGACTTCGGCACGCTCCGTGTGCGTTACAACGCACTGCCGACCCTCGCATTGAGCGAAGCGGTCGCCAGACAGTACGGCGTTCCGCGTGATGCAGGCACCGCACTGGTGCTGGTCGCGCTGCGCGAGGTGAGAGGCGCCGAGGAACTCGATGCCGACGGCGACGTGAGCGTCACCGCGCACGACCTGTCGGGTGCGCGCCAGGTCGTCACGCTGCGCAAGGTGGACGCCGGCGAGTACACCGACCTGATCGGCACCGCGCGTATCTCGCCACGCAACTCCTATCGCTTCGAGGTGGTGGTGACATCGGGCAGTCGTACGGAGACGGTGAAGTTCCAGCGGAATTTCTGAGATATCCATGCTCCCCTGTAGGAGCGACGTGAGTCGCGACCGCGAGCCGTCCGATCTCGCGAACGGATGGCTCCCAAGGTGACGACGACACGCTTGTTCCACCTGGCGAAAAGGTGGCCTCACTTCTGCGGTCGCGACTCACGTCGCTCCTACAAGGGAAGCCAGGCTCAAACTCGGCGCCCTGCCCACGCCTGCACGATCGCCGCGATCGCCCGCACACCATCGGTCAGCGCCGCCGGCCCCGGCTGCAGGATCAGCGGCGACTTGATCTCGTGCAGTTCGCCATCGCGCACGGCAGGGATCGCGTCCCAGCCGGGGCGTGCGGCCACGCGGTCGGGGCGGAACTTCTTGCCGCACCACGAGCCCAGGATGATGTCGGGCGCGCGCCGCACCACGTCGCTGCCGTCGGCAAGGATGCGGTGCTTCGCCAACGGTTCCTTCGCCATCTCCGGATAGACATCGTCGCCCCCCGCGATGCCGATCAGTTCCGAGACCCAGCGGATGCCGGTGATCTGCGGTTCGTCCCATTCCTCGAAGTAGACCTTCGGCCGCCGCGGCAGAACGGCCGCCTGTGCGCGGACCTCGTCCAGTCCACGCTGCAGCGCATCGGCATACGCATTCGCCCGGGTCGCGGCGCCGACCAGCGCACCCAGTCGCCGCACGTAGTCGACAATCCCGTCCACGCTGCGATGGTTGCTGATCCACACCTCAACGCCTTGCCGTACCAGCTCGGCCGCGATATCGGCCTGGATATCGGAGAACCCGATCGCCAGGTCGGGCTGCAGCTTCAGGATCTCGCCGATCTTCGCGCTGGTGAACGCGCTGACCTTGGGCTTCTGCTTGCGGGCCTGCGGCGGACGCACGGTGAAACCGCTGATACCGACGATGCGGTCCTGTTCGCCCAACGCGTACAGGGTCTCGGTAGGCTCCTCGGTCAGGCAGACGATGCGCTGGGGACCGATCACGACATCCGCCCCATGGGAGCGACGCAAGTCGCGAGCGTTTCGCAGAGTGCCAACGGCTCGCGACTTGCGTCGCTCCCACAACGGCTGCCGATGCCGCTCAAGGAAACAGCATCCGCTTGCTCCACGCGCCGGCGGCATCGCACTCGTAACGCCAGCGTTCGTGCAGGCGGAATTGCGCGCCGTACCAGAACTCGATGGCGTCCGGCGCCACGCGGTAGCCACTCCAGCCCTCCGGCCGCGGCACCTCGCGGCCGGCGAAGCGCGCTTCCACCTCGGCCATCCGCGTCTCGAAGGCCTCGCGCGAGTCCAACGTTTCGGACTGGATCGACGCCCATGCACCCAGCTGGCTCTGGCGCGGACGAGACGTGAAGTAAGCATCGGCATCCGCATCGCTGACCGGCGTCACCGCGCCTTCCACGCGCACCTGGATGCCGGCCTCGCGCAGGCTGCGCCACAGGAACAGCAATGCCGCGCACGGATTGTCGTGCAGTTCGCGCCCCTTCTGGCTGTGTGTGTGCGTGTAGAAGACGAAGCCCTGCGCGTCGAACGCCTTCAACAGCACGGTGCGTGCGGACGGACGGCCATCGGACGTGGCGGTCGCGAGTGTCATCGCATTCGGCTCGATTTCGGTGCCTGCCGCCTTCGCCTCGCCGAACAGCGTGGTGAACGTGGAGAGGGCTTCGGCGTACAGATCGGTCATGGCGTCGTCATGGCAGCGCCCGCGCATCGGGCATGCGCTATTGTCGCGCGATGACGCAGGCAACGCATCCCGACGGTTTTCCATCCACCCTCGTCGGGGAGGCGCTGGCCGCTGCGCGCGCCGTGCCGGTGCGTACGCCGGTGTTCGCCATCAGTGGCTTCCAGGGAAGTGGCAAATCGACGCTGGCCCTTCAGATTGCCGCGCTGGGCGAAGCGGCGGGCCTGCGCGTTGCGGTGCTGTCGCTCGATGACCTCTACCTGACGCGGGACGAGCGAAAGCGACTCGCCCACGCGGTGCATCCGTTGCTGGCGACGCGCGGCCCACCCGGCACGCACGACGTCGCTCTCGGCTGCCGGGTGCTGGACGCGCTCAAGGCGGGCGCGCCCGTGGCCCTGCCGCGCTTCGACAAGCTGGCGGACGATCGCACGTCCGAGGAGGCATGGACGCAGATACCGGATCGCGTCGACCTGGTGCTGTTCGAAGGCTGGTGCCTGGGCGCCACCGCCGAGGATGAGGCTGCGCTGGCCGCGCCGCTCAATGCACTGGAGCGCGACGAAGACCCGGACGGTCGCTGGCGGCGCTACTGCAACGACGCAGTGCGCCGCGATTATCCCGCCCTGTGGTCGCGCATCGATGCGTTGTGGTTCCTGCAGCCGCCCGCCTTCGACATCGTGCGCACGTGGCGATGGCAACAGGAGCAGGCGATGGTGGCGCGCGAACCCGGCCGCCATGGCATGGGCCGCGCGCAACTGGACCGCTTCATCCAGCACTACGAACGCACCAGCCGGCATCTGCTGGCGACGCTGCCGGGGACGGCGGAACAAGTTGTCCGGCTGGATGAGGCGCGGCGACCCTTGCTGCCCTTGTAGGAGCGATGTAAGTCGCGACCGCACGGCCACCGCGCTGACAGCGCATCGAACGCCGGCATGTCTTACGTGCCCAGGAAGTTCCCGTGCACGTCCAGTCCGCGGTCGCGACTTACGTCGCTCCTACAACGGGCACTGCCCGTCTCACGCCACCACGAAGCTGATCCGCAGGTTCACCCGCCACTCGGTGACGTTGCCACCATCGTCGGTGACCACCTTGATCTCGTTGACCCAGGCGCCCTTGATGTTCTTCACCGTCTCGGAGGTCTTCTTCAGACCGACCTTGACGGCATCCTCCATGCTGGTCTTCGACGAGGCATTGACTTCGATGATCTTGGCGACGGACATGGCGCATTCCTCTTCGGCTACCCGGCCCGATGCCGGTACGCCACCGTAGCCCCGCCGGTGTTAACGTCGCGCCACGCCATGCGCGCAGGCGGTGCTAGCATCTGTGCATCATGAATCCGGCCCCCAACCTGATCCTGGTCGGCCCCACCGGGGCAGGCAAGACCTCCATCGGCAAGCGCGTGGCCGAGCGCTTCGGGCTGGTGTTCGTGGATGCCGACCAGGCCATCATCGAGCGCACGGGCGCCAGCATCGCCACGCTGTTCGAGCATGTGGGCGAAGCCGGCTTCCGTGAGCGCGAGAAGGCCACCCTGCACGACCTGCTGGCCGGCCACGGACAGTTGGTATCGACCGGCGGCGGCGCCGTGCTGGACGCCGACAATCGGATTCAGATGAAACAACGCGGCTACGTGGTCTATCTGCAGGTCAGCGTGGAAGCACAGCTGAAGCGGCTCGGCCGCTGCACCAACCGCCCGCTGCTGCAGCGCCCCGACCGCGAGCAGGTGCTGAAGGACATGGCCACGCTGCGCGAACCGCTGTACCGCGACGTCGCCGACCTGGCCCTCGACACCGACGGCCTGACACCACCCGAGGCGACCGCCCGCCTGACCCAGTTGCTGGCCCACCGCTGGCGGCCCATCGAAGAGAACGCATGAACCAGCTCCGCACCGTCGACGTCGGCGGCGAGACCCCCTACTCCATCGCCATCGGCCCGGGCCTGCTGTCCGACGGTGCTGCGCTTGCGCGGCACGTGCGCGGCCGGCACGTACTGCTGGTCAGCGATTCGATCGTCGCGCCGCTGTACGCTGGCACGGTGCGCGAAGCCCTGCATGCCGCGCACCCGGACCTGGCCATCGGCACCTTCATCCTGCCAGCCGGCGAGGAGTCGAAAACCCTCGCCCACTTCGGCCACGCCATCGAGGCACTGGCGACGCTCGGCGCGATGCGCGACGCCTGTGTCGTGGCACTGGGCGGTGGCGTGGTCGGCGACCTGGCCGGTTTCGCCGCCGCCTGCTGGATGCGCGGCGTGGATTGCGTGCAGGTACCCACGACGCTGTTGTCGATGGTCGATTCGTCGGTGGGCGGCAAGACGGCGGTCGACATTCCGCAGGGCAAGAACCTGGTCGGCGCGTTCCATCCGCCGCGTGCGGTGTTCGCCGACACCGCTGCACTGGCCACGCTGCCACCGCGCGAACTGCGCGCGGGCCTGGCCGAGGTGATCAAGTACGGGGCGATCCGCGACGCGCGCTTCTTCCAGTGGCTGGAACAGGAGCGCGAGGCGCTGTTGGCGATGGACGGCGAGGCATTGGCGCTCGCGATAGCCGCCAGTTGCGAGCACAAGGCGGAGATCGTGGCCCGCGATCCGCTCGAGAAGGGCGAACGCGCCCTGTTGAACTTCGGCCACACGTTCGGCCACGCGATCGAGACCGAGCAGGGTTATGGCGGCATGGGCAACGACAACCTCAACCATGGCGAGGCGGTCGCCGTCGGCATGGTGCTGGCCGCACGCCTGTCGGCCGACCTGGGCATGGCCCCGGCCGGCGACACCGACCGGCTGGAGACGGCCCTGCGCGACTACGGCCTGCCCACGCGGATCCCCGCCGGGCTGGCGCCCGACGCCCTGTTGGCCCGCATGCGCCTGGACAAGAAGAACCTGGCGGGCCGCCTGCGGCTGGTGCTGTGGCGGGGCCTGGGCCAGGCCGAGGTGGTGCCGGACGTGGACGAAAACCGCGTGCTGGCGATCCTGTCCGGCTAAAATATCGTCATGCGCGTCTTCCTCCAGCAACGCCCCGACGCGGGCGAAGCGCCCCGGTACGTCCAACTGACCTTGCAGCCCGATCTTTTCGGGGGCTGGGAGCTGTTGCGCGAAACCGGGCAGATCGGCGGCCGCGCGTCGCTCAAGCGCGAACAGTACCTGCTGCAGGACGAGGCTAACGCCGCGTTCGAGAAAGCCCGCGACAGCCACCTGAAGCGCGGCTTCCAGCTGATGTTCGCCCGCGGCGCCGACGCGCCCAAGTAACCCTTTGTGGATTTTCCGATGACCGCTTTGAAGAACGATCGCTTCCTGCGCGCCCTGCGCCGCGAACCCGTGGATCGCACCCCCGTGTGGCTGATGCGCCAGGCGGGCCGCTACCTGCCGGAGTACCGCGCAACGCGCAAGGAAGCCGGCAGCTTCCTCGGCATGGCCAAGCATCCGGACGTCGCCTGCGAGGTGACGTTGCAGCCGCTGCGCCGCTTCGACCTGGACGCGGCCATCCTGTTCTCCGACATCCTGACCATCCCCGACGCGATGGGCCTGGGCCTGTATTTCGTCGAAGGCGAGGGCCCCAAGTTCGAGCGCACCGTGCGCAGCGCCGCCGACGCCGCCAGGCTGGGCGTGCCGGACATGGAAACCGAGCTGCGCTACGTGATGGATGCGGTGCGGGTGATTCGCCGCGAACTGGACGGCCAGGTGCCGCTGATCGGTTTCTCCGGCAGCCCGTGGACGCTGGCCTGCTACATGGTGCAAGGCGGCGGCAGCAAGGACTTCGCGCTGATCAAGGCGATGGCGCTGAACGAGCCGGCCGTGCTGCACCAGTTGCTGTCGGTGAACACCGATGCGGTGATCGCCTACCTCGCCGCGCAGCGCGCGGCCGGCGCGCAGGCGCTGCAGGTGTTCGATACCTGGGGCGGCGTGCTGAGCCCGGCGATGTACCGTGAGTTCTCGCTGCCCTACCTGCAGCGCATCGCGCGTGAACTGGATCGCGGCGAAGGCGCAGAACGCACCCCGCTGATCCTGTTCGGCAAGGGCACCGCGGCGTACCTGGAAGAGCTGGCTGCCACCGGCGCCGACGGCGTCGGCGTGGACTGGCTGGTCGAACTGTCCGAAGCCGCGCGCCGCACCGGGGGCAAGGTCGCGCTGCAGGGCAACCTGGACCCGGCCACGCTGTACGGCTCGCCCGACGCGATCCGCCGCGAAGTGCGCCGGGCGCTGGACAGCTACCGCGACGGCAATGCGGGTTCGCGCGATGGCCATGTCTTCAACCTCGGCCACGGCATGTCGCCGGACATGAACCCCGACCACGTCGCGGTGCTGGTGGACGAAGTCCACACCTACAGCGCACGCTGACCCACCCGTTCCCCATCGCCGGAGTGACGCAATGGAATGCCGCCACCTGCTCGCCCCCGCCGCCGCCGGCCTGTTGGCGATGGCCGGCGCGCGCGCCAGCGCCGAGGAGGGTGGCCTGCCACGCCTTCTGCACGTCGCCGGGGGCGACTTCCCGGCCCTGGTGATGGTGGTGCCCGGTGAGCATGCCGCGCGCGGCGTGGATGCAATGCCCGGTTGCGATCGCATCCGCGCCCGTCGCCTGGACGAACTCGCGCCGGGATGGCGACATCACGTGGCGCGGATCGAACTGGAGTGCGAAGACACCCTGGTCGACGACGAACAGGACGCGCTGACAGCGGTCGCCGCGCGTGCCGTGCTGCATCCCGGACGCGTGCAGTTCGCCGGCCAGCCGGTGGTGGAGGTGCGGCTGATGGACTCGCAGCGCTGGGGCGACCATCAGTACGTGGTCGCGGCGCCCTACCCCGAGGCGGCTCCGGTACTGAAGCACTTCGTGGAAGACGCCTGCCGCGCACGGGTCCTCGCGGAGGAAGCGGTGCCCGGCACCTGCACGATGCTGCAGGCCGACGACGGGTATTACCTGCCCACCGGTGACGCCGGCGGCGTCTGGATCCACGCCGACAACGACGACGGCACGCGTACCCTCTATGTCGAAGCCTGGGCGGACTGACACGATGGGCCTGCTGTTTACATTGGCCCTGTTGGCGTCTTTCCCTCTCGCACGTGCGGGCGACGCTGCGTCGTTCGCAGGCGACTATGGCCACGACGCCACCACGTCGGCGGACGATGTCGTCTGGAGGGTGGAAGCAGTCGGCGCGCACTGGCGCATCGTGCGCACGTCCGATGGCGAGGCGCACGATGCGCATCGCCTGCCGGCACCTGGACGCACGAAGTTCTGGGACCGCATGGGATGGCCCGCCGACACCGCCACCGATGCGGACTGCCTGAGCTGGGGCGAGAAACCGGCGTCGCTGGAGGACCTGCTGTCCGACGCGCCGCCCGTGGCAGCCGCGCGCGGCGACGATTACGGCCTCGGCCTGCTATGCCATGTGCCGCCCGCGAGCAGGTCGCGCATCGGTTGGCTGGCCGGCCATGCCGGTGACTGGTTCTACTACGACCCGGTCGCAGGCGTCATGGACGTACGCCGCCTGCGCTGAGCCGGTCAGCCCAGGCCGGAGCGCGGGCTGCGCAGGCGTGGCGTGGTGCCATCGGTGCGCTCCGGGGGCGCCCGGTATTCGAAACGCAGTTCGCGCATTCCTTCCGGGACGTCCGGCGTCATGTCCTCGGGGGGATTGCAGCCTGCGATCCAGTGGCCGCTCGCCGAGTACGCCATGAATTGGGCAATTGTGGCTTGAGGCGACTGGGCATCCACCACGTCGATGCGGTCCGCGAATGCGACCGCAAGTGCCGCGCCATCCACACTGATGTTCAACAGCGCGCCTGCCGCGGCGGGATCCGGTGCTGCGACCTGCACGATGGGCGGCGGTGCCCAGCACTCGCCGGTGCTGTACAGCCGGCTTTCGCGCACCAGCCGGCGCGTGAAGTCTTTCAGTTCGGTGTGCAGGCCTTCCGGCGTGTGCGCCTTTTCGAGGCCGCTGTAGCGCCCCTTGATGTAGTACAGGTCCTTTGCCAGCAGCGTCATCGCCGACGCATAGCGCTTGCCGTCGCGGGCGAGCATGAAACCGGCCGAGTACACGTCGGCATGCCGCCGGTCCTTGTCCTTGCTGTCGTCGAACTCGATCCGTGACGCCTCGAGATCACCCGCCGGCAACCCGCTGTTGCCCGGCAGTGCCCGGATACCTTCCACCGTTCCTCTCGCCATCTCGCGCACGTGCTCGTCCGCAACAATGCCAGCGGGGTAGAAATAGACGTCGATCCAGCGATCGTCCTTGTCGCCATGCTGGTAGCGCACCGAGGCGCCCAGCTCGGCCTGTTCGTACAAGTGTTCGTCACGGGCGATCCACGGGCCGATCGCAAGCGGATACAGGATGCGACTCTCCTGCAGGAAGCCGCCCAGGAATGGGCGTTCGGCCTGCGCGTCCGCTGCTGGCGTCGCTGCCAGTGCGACGGGCGTCGCCAGCGAGCAGGCCATCGCCAGGGCGACTGCGTATGCGTTCCCGTTTCGTCTGGCGATCATGCGTCCTCTCCGCGTTTCTCATTGCCTTCGGCAGGCGTGTCACCCAGTGCCTTGGCGATCACCTCGGCCAGCATGTCGCCGGTCACCGGCTTGCGGACGAAGTCATCGAACCCCGCCTGTCGCGCGAGCGGTTCGGCTTCGGCATCGGTACGCGCGGTCAGGGCGATCAACGGCGTGGCCACCCCGTGGAGTCGCAACTGGCGGGCCAGCGCCATGCCGTCGAGTCCGGGCAGATCGAGATCGAGGAAGGCGATGTCGAATACCGTCGCGACCACCTCGGTCAGCGCCGCGAGCCCGTGCGGCGCATGGGTCACGCGATGGCCGCGCGCGCGCAGCAGGCCCGCGACAACTTCGGCCACCGTCACGTCGTCCTCCACCAGCAGAATGTCCAGCGCGCCGACGTCCGCAGGTCTCGGCGCGGTGTCCGCTGCAGGCACGTCCTGCGCTTCGCCGGGCGTCACCCACTGCAGGGCCGGCAGATCGACGGAGAACCGGGTGCCCTTGCCCGGTGCACTGTCGACGTCGATGCGCCCGCCCATCGCGACCGCCAGCTCCTGGCAGATCGCCAGGCCCAGGCCGCTGCCGCCGTAACGCGCCGTGGTCTGCGCACCCTCCGCCTGCTCGAACCGGCGGAACAGCCGTTCCTGTTGCTCGGCATTGATGCCGGGACCGGTATCGCCCACCGTCAATCGCACCCCATGCGGCGCCAGCGGCACCGCATGCAGCGACACGTGCCCGGCTTCGGTGAACTTGATCGCATTGCCGAGCAGGTTGAGCAGTATCTGCCGCAGCCGCAGGGGGTCGCCACGCACCAGGCGCGGCACGCCGGCCGCGATGCCGTCATGAAAAGCGAGTCCCCGCTTGCCCGCCACCGGCCCCATCAACGCGACCACATCCGCGAGCAGGGCATGCAGATCGAAGTCGAGCTGCTGCAACTCCAGCTTGCCCGCCTCGATCTTCGCCAGGTCCAGCGCATCGTTGACCAGGCGCAGGAGGTGCGTGCCCGCGCGTTGGATCGCGTTCGCATAGCCTTGCTGCCGTTCGTCCAGCGGCGTGGCCTGCAACAGCTCGGTCATGCCCAGCACGCCCGTCATCGGCGTCCGGATCTCGTGGCCCAGCGTGGCGAGGAAACGGGTCTTGGCCAACGAGGCCTGTTCGGCGAGTTCGCGCTTGTGTTCGGCCAGTTGCCATGCACTGCGTCGACGCACGCGCCGGCGATACGCGGCAGCGGCCGCCAGCAGCAGCAGCACGCCGACGACGGCGAACAGCGCCATGCCCCACGCACTCCGCCACCACGGCGGCAATACATGCACGGGCAACACCAGCTCACGCGAAGCATTGCCGGCGGCGTCGTAGGCCTGAACGCGCAGCCGGTAGCGGCCCGGCGTCAACGCGGAGAACACGCGTTCGCCACTGGCGCCCTGGTCCACCCAGCCACTGTCGAAGCCGTCCAGCAGCGATCGGTAGCGATTGCCCAGGGGATTCTCGTAGCTCAGCAGACGCGTGCCGACCAGCAGTTCGTGATCCTCCGGCTGCAGTTCCAGCGGCTGGTCGATGCGCAGATGCACCACGTTGTCCCCGCGACTCACCTGCAGGCTGTCCAGGACCAGGTTGGGCGTGATGGGCTTCGGATCCGGCAGGTGCGTGTCCAGCAGCGATACCGAACCGTCCGCCGCCGTGGTGGCCAACAGGCCATCTGCCGTCATCAGCAGGCCACGATCATTGAGCTCCTGGCTCAGCAGTCCTTCGCGGACGCCGAAGTTGCGCAGCAGCGCACGCGATCCGTGCAGGTTGGGGTCGATGCGGAACAGACCACGGCGCGTGCCCAGCCATACGCGCCGCTGCAGGTCCACGGACAGGCCGGTCGACTCGACCGCAGGCAATCCCTGTTCGGCACCGATCAACCGTTCGCGCACCCAACGGGTGCCATCGCGACGCCACGCCTCCACGCCCGACATGCGATGCAGCCACAGCCGGTCCGCATGCTCGAAGGCGAACGCGTAGACACGCTCGCTGCCCATCGTGCCCTGCGGGACGAACCGGCCCGCGACCGCGTCCCAGACCATCATGCCGGCGGCGCCACCCAGCCAGACATGGCCATCGGGCGCGACCGCGATCCCTTCGATGTCGGGCAGTCCGCCACCGTCTTCCTGTTTGGCGATGGTGTGCAGCACGCGGCCGCTGGCGATCTCGCGCTGCTGCACGCTGCCCATCTGCGACACCAGCCACAGCGTGTTGTCCGGGGCTTCGACCAGCCAGTCGACCGAAGTGTTGTCGGGGACGGCGTCCTCGCCCTCCTGCCCCCATGTCAGCGAGGCGCCGGTGCGCGGATCGATACGGATCAGGCCACTGCGGTGGCCGATCCACAGCTGTCCGCGGCGATCCTGCCGGATCGAGGTGAGCCGCAACTCGCCCAGCGACGCGGCGTGGTGCGGCAACGGCGTGACGTGGCCGTTCCGCGTATCCAGCCGCTCGACCTTGCCGGTGCTGCTGGCGATCCAGATGCCGTCGGCATCGGCCTGCGACAGACCGCGATAGAGTCCGCCGCCCAGACCTTGCGCGGACGAGAACGCCGCGATGCGGCGCCAGTCCGATCGCAGATACGCCAGGCCGCGCGTCGGCACCGGCACCCACAGGCCACCGTCCGGCAGCGCCAGTACGGTCTGCAGTACGCGGCCGATGCCCACGTTCTGCGCGTCGTAGTTCACCGGCGCGGGCGCGCGATCGCCTTCTGTCCGCCACAGGCCGCCCTGGCTGGCCAGCCAGTACTCGCCCTGGCCGTCACTGGTCATCGCGATCAGGGCATTGGGGCGCGCGAACATCGGCGACCACGGCGGCGACCCCCAGCCGCCCTGCGGCGACCAGCGATGCACGCCGTCTGCGGCACCCACCCACATTGCCTGCCCGTCGGCGGTCACCGAATAGATGATCAGCGCATCGCCGCCGGGCAGCGCCAGCCGGCGAAGCGTTCCACCTTCATAACGGGCCAGGCCGCCCATGGTGCCGACCCACAGCACGCCTTTCGCATCGAACGCCAGCGACAGCACGTTGTCGGAGGGCAGACCGTCCTCGCCCTCGGGGGCCGCGGCGAAGCGGGTGATGCGTCCATCGGCCTCCAAACGGTGCAGGCCACCGCCGAACGTGCCGAACCAGACCTCGCGACCGCGGCTGGTGATGGCGAACACGTCGTCGCTGCCCATCTGCGGGTGCTGCGCCTGGCGGTAATGGCGGAACCCGCGGCGGTCAGACTCCATCACGCTGAGACCGCCGTTCTCGGTCGCCACCCAGATGCGGTCCGATGCATCGATGTGCAGCGCCTGCACCACATTGCCGGGCAGCGAGGCGGGATCGGCGGGATCGTGGCGCCAGACCTTGAAGCTGACGCCGTCATAGCGCGCCAGGCCGTCCCAGGTGGCGAGCCACAGATGACCCGCGCGATCGCGTGCGAGCGCCGGGATGGTGGTGGAGGGCAAGCCATCGCCAGCGCCGAGCAGGCGGAAACGCGGGATCTCGGGCACTGCGGCGGGCACGGGCGTGCACAGCAGGCAGAACAGCAGCAACCACCACGCACGCATCGCCATTCCTGCCCGCCCCTCTTTCCCTGGTTGCCCCCGCCGGGCATCGTCGCAACGGACCGTTGCAGGCGCAAGCGGGGTATCTTCATGGGCCGGCCCCTAGAATCCGTCCCCATGCCCGGATCGACCGCCCGCCACCTGCTGATGCGCAGCCTCTGCCTGCTGGCGCTGCTGCCCGCCGTGGCGTCCGCGCGCGACGCACTTGCGGAATACCGGCTGGATCCCGTGCACACGCGCGTCATGTTCGCGATCTCGCATGCAGGCTTCTCCCATGCCATCGGCACCGTGTCCGGCAGCACCGGCACGGTGGTGTTCGACCCCGACGACTGGACGCGCGCAAGCGTCGATGTGCGCGTGCCGATCGCGCGCGCCGATCTCGGGGATGCCGACTGGAACAAGGCCACGCTCGCGTCGTCGCTGCTGGATGCGGCGGGCCATCCTGAAGCGCGCTTCGTGTCGACCCGCGTGGAATCCGTCGACGCGACGCATGCCAAGGTGCATGGCGACCTCAGCCTGCGCGGGGTGACACGCCAGGTCGTCCTCGACGTCACCCTCAACGCCGCCAAACGCCATCCGATGCCGCCGTTCCGGCGCACGGTGGGCTTCTCCGCCACCACGACACTCAGTCGCGCCGACTTCGGCATCACCGCATGGAAGTCGGTGATCGGCGATGAGGTCGAGCTGCGCATCGAAGCGGAGGCCACCTACGACGGCAAGGCCGACGACACCGATATCGACCCGCCCTCACCCCCATCGCCACCGGAGCCGACGCCATGACCCTGAAGAACACCGACGAGCGCTGGGGCGCGGTGAGCCAGCTGTTCCACTGGGTCATCGTGGTGCTGATCCTGGTGATGGCCTACCTCGGCCTGACCATGGGCGACCTGCCGAACGGGCCGCGCAAGATCGACATCTACGCCCTGCACAAGTCGATCGGCCTGAGCATCCTGGCACTGGTCGTGCTGCGCGTCCTGTGGCGCTTCTACGCGGGTGCGCCCGCGCCTGTCGCCGGCACGCCGTCATGGCAACAGCGCATCGCGTCCGTGACGCACGTCCTGCTGTACGCACTGCTGTTCGGCATCCCGCTGTCGGGCTGGGTGCTGAACTCGTCCGCAGGCTATCCGCTGCAGTGGTTCAAGCTGTTCAATCTGCCCGCCATCACCGGCCGCAACGACGGCGTGCACGAGGCCGCCGAAGGTGCGCACGAGCTGTTGTTCTGGGTGCTGGTGGTGCTGGTGCTGGCGCACGCCGGCGCGGCGCTGTACCACCATCTGTTCCAGGGCGATGCCACGCTGCGCCGCATGCTGCCGGGCCGGCGTGCCGCCGTCGCCGCACCGATCGCCGCTTCGTCCGCCCCCGTCTCCCCCACTCCGCAGGATTCCCCCGATGAAAACCCCTGATCGCGCGCGCCTGGCGCTCGCTTCCCTGTTGCTGGCGACCGCGCCGGCCATGGCCGCCGACTATGTGCAGGCCCCCGGCTCCACCCTGGTGTTCGCCAGCAACTACCAGGGCGAAACCTTCACCGGCAAGTTCGGTGGCTTCACCACCACGCTGAGTTTCGACCCCGCGCAGCTGGCGACCAGCAAGCTGGACGTCGCCATCCAGCTGGCCGGTACGCAGACCGGCAACGGAGACCGCGACGGCACGCTGGTGTCCAGCGACTTCTTCAACGTCGCCAAGTTCGCGCAGGCACGCTACACGGCGACCAAGTTCCGCGCGCTCGGCGGCAACCAGTACGCCGCCGATGGCACGCTGTCCCTGCGCGGCGTCAGCAAGCCGGTCACGCTGACCTTCACCTGGACGCCCGGCACGCAGCCGGTGCTGACCGGCAAGGCGACGGTGAAGCGGCTCGACTTCGGCGTCGGTGGTGGCGACTGGGCCGATACCTCGACGATCCCGAACGATGTCGCGATCAGCACCAAGGTCGTGTTGAAGCCGGCCAAGTAAGCCCGGATGCGGCGACGCCTGTTCTTCCGCATCAGCGTCGCCTTCCTGCTGCTGCCAGCAGGTGGCGCCATTGGCCTGTGGTGGCTGGGCGGTCGCCTGGTGGCGCCACAGCCTGCGGTGGTCGGGGCTCCCCCTGCGGATCTCCACGCACGCGACGTGCGGATCGTGGTGCCGCAGGTGGCGCCGGTGGCGGGCTGGTGGATCGCGGGCAAGCCCCATCACGCCAGCGTGTTGTTGCTGCACGGCATCCGTGCGGACCGTCGCGCCATGCTCGGTCGCGCACGACAGCTGTCGCAACGCGGCTACGCCGTCCTGTTGGTCGACCTGCCTGCGCATGGAGAGAGCCCCGGCGACGCGATCACGCTGGGCGCGCGCGAGGCTGCCGCCGTTACGGCGGCGCGCGACTGGATGCGGGAGCAACGCCCCGGCGAAAAGCGGGCGGTCATCGGCGTCTCGCTGGGCGGCGCGTCGGTCGTCCTGGGACCGCAACCCAGCGGCTTCGACGCGGTGGTACTGGAAGCCGTCTATTCGGATGCTCGCCAGGCCATCCGCAACCGCATCGCCATGCGACTGGGCGATACGGTGGCGCGCCTGTCGCCTTTGCTGGCCGTGCAGACGGAGGCACGGCTCGGCATTCCAGTGACGCAGCTTTCACCGATCGAACGTATCGACGGCCTTGGCGCGCCGCTGCTGCTCGTCGCCGGCGGGCGCGACCTGCACACGCTGCCGGGCGAAGCGCGCGCGATGTACGCACGCGCACGATCGCCCAAGTCGTTCTGGCTGTTGCCGGACGCGGCCCATGTGGACTTCGAGGCGCACGACCCCGCCGGCTACGCCGACCACGTGATCGGCTTCCTGGATCGACAGCTCGATACGCCGGGCGCGGCAGACTAGCCCGTCACTCCGCACAGCGTCCGCTGGCCGACGACGCGATCAGCAACGACATGAGGTTCAGGACGACGTGACGCGCTCGGACTGACAGATCCGCTTCTCGGGGGCTTGCGCAAGCGCGGTGAGGCGCCCCAACCCATAGCTGAGCGCGCCCAGCACATCCCCCTCCCGGTAACCCTCATGGCAAGCCAGGCATGCCGGCCGCGCGCGGACAGGACCCATCGCGCGCAAACCAGTGGGCGTCGCCCGCACCACCATCCCGCTGCCCGTCTTCAACGCCGCCAACGCGTCGCGCTCCCATGCCTGCAGACCGCGGGTCGGCGCCGTCGGAACGAAGGCGGCGGCATCGTCGTCGCGATGCTGGAAGCCCATGAAATGCGCGCCATGGACGACGGCAGGGTCGTGCCGGGCGACACCGACGAGTTCCACATCGACGATGCAGCTCCCATCGTCACCGATACCTTCGAACTGGTAGTGCCGCATGCGCACCATCATGGGCGTCACGCGCCGCCTGCCGAAGCCCTCGCTGTCCACGAACGCCTCGATGAACTCGCCATGCATGCGCTGGAGCGCCGCGCCCCCCTCTGACGCCCTGCCTGCCGTCGCGCACGGCATGGCCGCAAGCAGGACGGCGGGAACCAGCAGCGATCTCATCGACGCCATCGGACAGCCTCGGCAGGGGGACCGGGCAAGCCTAGCGCGCCGTGACGCATGCGCCAGAGGAACGCCGAGGGCGCATTCCGCAGGCGGACAGCTTCAGCGCTGCAGGAACGCCACCACGGCAGCGGCATCGAACGGCCATCCCAGTTCCGCACCGGTGTCGCTGCGATGCAGCACGGGGATGCGGATGCCATAGCGCGATTCCAGCGCATCGTCGCCATCGATGAAAACGCTTTCGAACTCGGGAATGCGGGCGTGGGCGAGCGTATCGAGCGCGAGATCGCACAGGTGGCAATCGTCGCGCTGGTAGAGGATCAGGGACATCGGGGCCGGGAATGACGGGCAGCGCGCGTCTACCCGCATAGAATAGCGGCCTTTCCGAAGTGGTTCGCAGCATGGCCGTCAGTACGTTCGACCTCTTCAAGATCGGTATCGGTCCCAGTTCCTCGCATACGGTGGGCCCGATGCGTGCCGCCGCGCGCTTCGTCGCGCGCTGGCTGGTCGACGCGGACCGATTGCAGGACGTGGCGCGCATCCGCGCCGAGGTGTTCGGCTCGCTCGCCCTGACCGGGCGCGGGCACGGCACCGACAAGGCGGTGCTGATGGGCCTGGAAGGCCACTACCCCAACGAGATCGACCCGGACCTCATCCCGCCGGCGCTGACGCGCATCCGCGCCGACAAGCGCATCCTGCTGGGCGGCACGCACGAGGTCGCCTTCGACGAGAAGCGCGACCTGCTGATGAACAAGCGGCAGAAGCTGCCGTACCACACCAACGGCATGCGCTTCACCGCGTACGACGCCAGCGACGAGGTGATCGCCACGCGTGACTACTACTCGGTCGGCGGCGGCTTCGTGGTCAACCAGGACGATGCGGCCTCGGACCGCATCGTCGCCGACGAGACCCCGCTGCCCTACCCGTTCAAGAGCGGCGACGAGTTGCTGGCCCAGTGCCAGCGCAGCGGGCTGAGCATCGCCGGGCTGATGTTCGAGAACGAGAAGGCCTGGCGCAGCGAGGACGAGATCCGCGACAACCTGCGCGCGATCTGGAACGCGATGCAATCCTGCATGGCGCGCGGCATCCGCGAAGAGGGCACCCTGCCCGGCGGCCTGCATGTGTCCCGCCGTGCCCCCGCGTTGCATCGCGAGTTGTCCAGCAAGCCGGAAGCGGCGATGCGCGATCCGTTGACGGTGCTGGACTGGGTCAATCTGTATGCGCTGGCGGTGAACGAGGAGAACGCCGCCGGTGGCCGCGTGGTCACCGCGCCCACCAACGGCGCGGCCGGCATCATCCCGGCGGTGCTGCACTACTACGACCGCTTCTGCCCGGGCAACAGCGAACAACGCGTGTTCGACTTCCTGCTGACCGCGTCGGCCATCGGCATCCTCTACAAGGAGAACGCCAGCATCAGCGGCGCCGAGGTCGGCTGCCAGGGGGAAGTCGGCGTGGCGTGTTCGATGGCCGCCGGCGGGCTGGTCGCCGCGCTGGGCGGCAGTCCGAGCCAGGTCGAGAACGCGGCCGAGATCGGCATGGAGCACAACCTGGGCCTGACCTGCGACCCGATCGGCGGGCTGGTGCAGATCCCGTGCATCGAGCGCAACGCGATGGGAGCGGTGAAGGCGATCAACGCCAGCCGCATGGCCATGCGCGGCGATGGCAAGCACAAGGTCAGCCTGGACAAGGTCATCAAGACCATGCGCGACACCGGCCGCGACATGCAGGACAAGTACAAGGAAACCAGCCGCGGCGGGCTGGCCGTCAACGTCATCGAGTGCTGACGGAGGGGGTGCTTCCGTCGCAGTCGGCCGCGCCCTGCTCGCAGGCGGCGTCCGCGCGGTTGTCGCGGAAGGCGGCGTCCTTGCCGACCGTATAGCCGAACCAGACCACCAGGACCACCACCAGCAAGCCCATCATCACCCAGGACGGCAGCCGGGCGGCCAGCGCGTCCGCCGTCGGGGTAGTGGGGGTGGCGCTGTTGCGCGCATCACCCGCCAGTTCGCCCACGCCTACCTCCAGTGCCGCCGCGAGGGCCAGGCAGGTTTCCTGCGAGGCCGCAGCGCCCGCTTCGATCCGCTGCAGGGTGCGCGTGCTCAACCCCGCGACCGTCGCCAGGTGTTCCTGCGACCACGCACGCTGCTCCCTGAGGGTGCGAATCCGTTCGGCGTTCAGTTTCATATCCATCGTCATCGGAGGTGTCCTGGTCAGTGTACGTTGGTGTCCACGATCCCTTCGCGGCGACCCGCACGCCACGACAGCGACCCGACACCGGCACGACACAGGCGCTCCCACCCCCCGCCAACCGGCGTAGCCCGGATAGAGCCCGCGTAGCCCGGGTAAGCGCAGCGCACCCGGGACCCTGAGATGCCGATGCATCCCCGGGTGCGGCCCTCGGCCTTACCCGGGCTACTCGCTACGACGGCCCGTCGAAGCGCCATCCCATGCCCTGCGAGCGGGCTCCAACCGGCGTAGCCCGGGTAGAGCGCAGCGAAACCCGGGACCGACACGCCAACACACGTCCCCGGGGGTGGCTTTCAGCCGTACCCGGCCTGCAGAGTCATGCAGCTCGCCCGCGCTGGCCACGCTGCGGCACCCACCGCGTTTTCACGACCACGGTACGACGCTACGCCGGCCAGACCCCCGACCCTTTAGCCCGGCGGAACCGCGCCGATACCGTTCCTGGTAAACCCACTTACCCGGAGACGCGTCCTGTCCGACCCCGTCGACAAGACCCGCCGCGGCGTGCCTTCCTGGCGGCGTCGACTGGCGGTCTGGTGCCTGCCCCTGCTGGGCGGGATGGCGGCGCTTTGCCCGACGGCACACGCACTGGACCCGTCCAAATCGTTCCATCACTACGTGCGCAACCACTGGAGTCTGGAACAGGGCCTGCCCCAGCTCAGCGTGCTCGCCATCGCGCAGGACAAGCCAGGCTATCTCTGGTTCGGCACCCAGGCGGGTCTGAGCCGCTTCGATGGCGTGCGCTTCACCAACTTCGACCTGGACAATACGCCGGGGCTGCCGAGCACCTGGATCCAGGCGCTGCAGACGGATCGCGACGGCCGCCTGTGGATCGGCACACCACAGGGGCTTGCGGTTCGCGATGGCAATCGCATCGCGACGCTGCCACTCGCGCAAGGCGAAGCGGCAGGCGTGGTCGACGTGCGTGCGCTCGCACGGGATGCCCGGGGACGCTTGCTGGTCGCGACCCATCGCGGCGTCATGGTGGTCGTCGCCGACCATTTGCAGACGCTGCATCCGATCGACGATGGCGGCGCACTGGCCCTGCATGTCGATGAGAATGGCACCCTCTGGGTAGGTGGACGCGGGCGCGTGCACGTCTTCGATGGCGCCGGCGAACGCGTCCTCAAACTGCCGGCCGGCGCGTCGCTCGCGACCGTCACCACACTGGCCTGGCACGACGGTCGCCTGTGGGCCGGCGGCGATGCCGGCCTGTTCGTGCTGGAGGGCACGCACTGGCAACGCAACCGCGACGTGGCGACCGTCAGTGGAGGCGTGCAGGCCCTGTACGAAGACCGCGACGGCATCCTGTGGGCGAGTACCCGCGACACGCTCTACCGACTGCAGGAAGGCCGGCTGCTCGAGCGGATCTCGGCCGACGGTCCGCTGGCCGAGATCCGTGCGTTCTACGAGGACCGCGAGTCCAACCTCTGGCTCGGCAGCAACAACGAAGGCGCCAGCCGCGCATGGAATGGCTGGACGCGCCGCTACAGCCGCGCGGAAGGATTGCAGCAACCGTTGCTGTGGTCAGCCGCGCAGGCCCCCGACGGGCACGTGTGGGTCGGCAGCGATGACGGTGTCAGCGTGCTGGAGGCGGGGCGTTTCCGCACGGTGGTGCCCGGCCGCTCGCTTCCCCACCCCGCCGCCTACAGCCTGTTGCCCGAGAATGGCCAGACCTGGATCGGAACGCGCGACGGAGCGGCCCTCTACCGCGACGGCCGGCTGCAGCGGCCCGCGATGCTCGCGGCGATGGACGCCGCGCAGGTCAACGGCATCGTACGCGACCGCCGCGGACGTCTGTGGTTCGCCACCAGCACAGGGCTGTACCGTGAGGAAGGCCGACGCCTGAAGCATTACGGCGAAGCGGCAGGCTTGCGCGACGTGCGGGTGCGCGTGCTGCTGGAGACACGCGACGAGCGCCTGCTGGTCGGCACGCAGAGCGGCCTGTACGAATTCGTCGACGAGCGCCTGGTCGCCGTGCCCTTCATCGGCACGGGGCTGGACGCGCCGCACGTCGTCTCGCTGCACGAGCTCGCCGGTGGCCAGTGGCTGGTCGGTGCGCTGTCGGAAGAACTGCTGCTGCTGTTCGACGGCCAGCGGTGGACGCGCCTGGACAAGAAGCGCGGAATTCCGGCGAATGCACCGTTCTTCTTCGCCGAAGACAGCAGCGGTTTTCTGTGGGCCGGCGGACTGCGCGGCATCTACCGCGTGCCGGTGGCCGACCTGCTGAGTGCCGCTGACGACCCGGCCTTCCGCGTGACGGCGCGGACGCTGCTCAACGAGCGCGGCGACCGCCATGGCGGCCAGAAAGGCGACTGCTGCAACGGCGCCGGCAACAGCCGCGGCTTCATGGTCGACAACGCCTTGTGGCTGCCGACCCGCGACGGCATCGTGGTGATGGCGACCGACCAGTCGCTGGCCAACGACTACGTACCCGAATCGGTGATCGAGCGCGTGCAGGTCCAGGGAGCGTGGCGGCCCGCAGAACACGCGGAATGGTCGCTACCGAGCGGCGCGCGCGACCTGCGCTTCGAGTTCACCACCCTCAGCTTCCAGGCATCGGACCATATCGACATCCGGTACCGGCTCAAGGGCTACGACGACGACTGGAAGCTGCTGGAAGATCCGCACCAGCGCAGTGCGACATATACCAACCTGCCGGCGGGGCGTTACGTCTTCGAGGTGTTGGGCACCAACAACAGCGGCGTGTCCGGCCGCGCCGCTGCCACGCAGGCGTTCTCCATCGCGCCGTACTTCTACGAAAGCCCCTGGTTCTACCTGTTGCTCGCCGTCGCGCTGGCGATCCTGGTGCTGCTGTCCAACCGCTGGGTGCTACGCCGTCACCACAATCGTCGCGTCGCGCTGGAACGCCTGGTGCAGCAACGCACGCGCGACCTGCAACAGGCGAACCGCCAACTGGAAGCGATCAGCCTGACCGATCCGCTGACCGGCCTGCACAACCGCCGCTACCTGACGCGCCAGTTGCCCGCGGATATCGCCTACTACCAGCGCACGCCGGGCTTCACCGCGGGTGTGGATGTGCTGGCCTTCGCGCTGCTCGACATCGACCATTTCAAATCGATCAACGACGGCCACGGACACCAGGCCGGCGACCACGTACTGCAGACCGTCGCGCACCGGCTGCGCACGCTGTCCCGCGATGGCGACTATGTGATCCGCTGGGGCGGCGAGGAATTCCTGATGGTGTTCCGGCCGATGCCGCGACACGAACTGCATGCGCTCGGGCGCCGCATCTGCACGGCGATCGCCGCCGAGCCGGTGGAGGTATCGGGCACACGCCTGCAGGTGACCGCATCGTTGGGATTGATCGGGTATCCCCCGTTCGCCAGCGCGCCCGACCTGCTGGGCTGGGAGCAACTTGTCTCGCTCGCGGATCGTGCGCTGTACGACGTCAAGGCCCATGGCCGCAACGGCTGGGCGCTGTACGAAGCCACGTCGCTGCCTCTGCCTGCGCTCGATGCCGACCAGGTGCGACGCGACCCCGGCGAACTGGTCCGCAGCGGTCATCTGGCGCTGCGTGGCCCGCATCATCCGACCGCGCCATCGGTGGTCCCCCCACCGAAGGTCTGACGCCCCTGCCACACATTCGCGATACGCTGGCCCGCCACATCGCCGGGACCGTTGCATGAAGATCTCCCGATCGCCGCTGGCCGCCTTCGTCGCACTGCTGGCCTTCGCTCCCCTCGCTCACGCCGAATCCCTGCCGCGCCATGGCGCACGGCTCGAAGGTTTCGAGTACCCGTATCCGGTTAAAACCTTCGCTTTCAAGTCGCAAGCGCAACCGCTGGAGATGGCGTACCTCGATATCACGCCCGCTGCCCCGAACGGCCGCACGGTCGTGTTGCTGCACGGAAAGAACTTCTGCGCCGCGACGTGGGAATCGGCGATCAGCGCCTTGTCCGGCGCCGGCTACCGAGTAGTGGTGCCGGACCAGATCGGCTTCTGCAAATCCAGCAAACCGCAGCGCTACCAGTATTCGTTCGGGCAACTGGCGGCCAACACGCACGCGCTGCTTGCGTCGCTGGGCATCGAGCGCGCCGTGGTCGTCGGCCATTCCATGGGCGGGATGCTGGCAACGCGCTACGCGCTGCAGTACCCGGCTGCGACCGAGCGCCTGCTGCTGGTGAATCCGATCGGCCTGGAAGACTGGAACGCCGAGGGCGTGCCATGGCGCAGCATCGATGCCTGGTACGCGCGCGAGGTGAAGACGTCGTTCGACAGCATCCGCGACTACCAGCGCACGGTGTACTACGGTGGCGACTGGAAGCCGGAATACGAGCGCTGGGTGCGGATGCTCGGTGGCATGTATGTCGGAGAAGGGCGCGAGGCGGTGGCCTGGAGCCAGGCACTGACCTCGGACATGGTGTTCACCCAGCCGGTGGTCCACGAGTTTCCGAAGATCGCGGTACCGACGACGCTCTTCATCGGGCAGAGGGACCGCACGGCCATCGGCAAGGACCTCGCGCCGCCGGATGTGGCGAAGCGCGTTGGCGACTACCCGTCGCGCGGCAAGCGCGCGGCGGCAGCGATCCCAGGCGCGATGCTGGTGGAATTCGTCGACCTGGGCCACTCGCCGCAGGTCGAGGATCCGGCGCGCTTCAACGCCGCCCTGCTCGACGCGTTGCGCTGATGCGCTGCGTCGCGGGCGCTACGCGCGCCCGCTGATCGCCAGCACGTCGTCCAGCAGCGCGGCCGCCGTGACGCCGGCGCCCGCACCGGGGCCCTGGATGACCAGTGGCTGCTCGGGATACCGGTCGCTGTAGATCGCCACGCGATTGTCGGTACCGCCACCACCGCACAGCGGATGATCCAGCGGCAATGCCTGCAGCCCGACACTGGCGCGCTCGCGATCGAAGCGCCCGAGGAAACGCAACCGCGCGCCGTTGCGGTATGCCTCCTTGAAGCGCACCGCCATCGGCGCATCCAACTGGGGCAGCGCGGCGTCGAGCGCAGGCAGCGACAGCGCGGCGAGTTCGGCAGGCACCAGCGAATCCACGCGCACGTCTTCTGATTGCAACGGCAGGCCAGCCGCACGCGCGAGGATCAGCAGCTTGCGGCGCACGTCTTCGCCGGACAGGTCCAGGCGCGGATCGGGTTCGGTATAGCCCGCCTGGCGCGCCTGGCGGACGAAGCCCGAAAACGCGCGCATGCCGTCGTAATGATGGAACAGCCATGCCAGCGAGCCGGACAGCACGCCTTCGACACGATGGATGCGGTCGCCGCCTGCGACCAGCGCACGCAGGCTGTGCAGCAGCGGCAGGCCCGCACCGACGGTGGCTGCGTCGCCGTAGCGCGCGCCGGATTCGGCCCGTGCGCGGCCAATCGCTTCCGCACGCAGCCATGCACCGCCGATGCCGAGCTTGTTCGCCGTCACCACATGCACGCCGCGCGACAGCCATTCGGCATGCCGGTCGGCGACTGACTCACTGGCCGTCGCATCGACCACGATGTCGCCGGACCGCAGCGCCTCACCCTCGGCCCAGGGCGGCAATGCGCCCTCGTGGACAGCTGCCTGGTTGGCGTCCTCCAGGGCGTGCTGCGGGGACGGGCCACACGCGTGCAATGCGCGGGAATTGGCCAGCCATGCCAGCGGCGGCACCGGCAGTCCGTGCGCTTGCACCTGCTGGTAGCGCGCCACGAAGGCGCTGCCCACCACGCCGGTGCCGAGCAACGCCAGCTTCGGTGTGGAACGCGGCACAGTCGCCAGCCGGACGACCGTGCTCATGCGTCGGCGAGCTTGCGTTTGGACTCCGCAGCGACGGCCTCGGCGCGCGCGAGCGCGGCGTTGAGGTCGGCCAGCAGGTCGTCGGTAGCCTCGATGCCGACCGACAGGCGCAGCAGGCCGTCGGAAATGCCGGCCTTCGCGCGCGCTTCCGGCGTCATCGCCGCGTGCGTCATCGTGGCCGGGTGCGCGACCAGGCTTTCCACGCCACCCAGCGATTCGGCCAGGGTGAAGTAGCGCAGGCCTTCGACGAACGCACGCACGGCCTCTTCGCCGCCATCGAGTTCGACGCTCAGCATCGCGCCGAAGCCTTTCTGCTGGCGTGCGGCGACCACATGGCCGGGGTGCGACGCCAGGCCGGGAAAGTACACCTTCGACACCACCGGGTGCGCGTCCAGCAACGCGGCGATGGCGTTCGCGTTCTCCTGGTGCGCACGCAGGCGCGCATCCAGCGTGCGCAGGCCGCGCAGCGTAAGGAAGCTGTCGAACGGCGAGCCGGTCAGGCCCAGCGCATTCGCCCACCACACCAGTTGCTGGTGGGTCTCTGCATCGCGCGCCACCACGGCGCCCCCGACCACGTCGCTGTGGCCGTTGATGTACTTGGTGGTGGAATGCAGCACGACGTCGGCGCCGAACGCGATCGGCGTCTGCAGTGCTGGCGACAGGAAGGTGTTGTCCACCACGGTGCGCGCGCCGGCCTTGTGCGCAGCGTCGATGACGAAGCGCAGGTCGGTGATGCGCAGCAGCGGATTGGACGGGGTTTCGATCAGCACCAGCTTCGGCGACTGCGCCAGCGCGTCAGCCAGCGAGCGCGGATCGGTCAGGTCGGCGGTGATCAGCTGGAAGTGGCCTTTCTTCGCCAGTGCGTTGAACAGGCGCCAGCTGCCGCCGTACGCGTCATGCGGCACCACCAGGCGGTCGCCCGGCTCCAGCAATGCATTCAGCACCAGCGTGATGGCGCCCATGCCGGTCGCGGTGATGACCGCACCCGCGCCGCCCTCGAGTTCGGCCAGCGCCTCGGCCAGCAGGTCGCGCGTGGGATTGCCGCTGCGGGTGTAGTCGTATTCGCGCTTCTGCGCGAAGCCGGCGAAGCTGAAGTTGGACGACAGCACGATGGGCGGCGTCACCGCACCGTAGGCGGTGTCGCGGTCGATGCCGGCGCGCACGGCGGCGGTGGCGGGACGACAGGGCGCGTCGGTATCGGTGGGGGCGTAGCTGCTCATGCGAGGTCTCCGGCGGCGCGCAGGGCCGAGGTGAGGATGGAATCGATGCGATCGGTTTCTTTCAGGAAGGCGTCGTGGCCGTAGGGCGAGCGCAGCACGCGCAGCTGGCCCAGCGTGGCCAGGCCTTCGACCAGCGACACGGAGTCGGACAGCGGCACCAGGCGATCGCCTTCCACCGCGACCACCAGGGTGGGCACGCGCACGTCGGCGGGGTCGACGCGGTGCAGGTCGATGGATTCGGACAGGCGCACGTAGGCGGTGACCGGCGTGCGCGCGACGTACTGCGCGCCGGCGGCATCCAGGTAGTCCTCGGCGGCCACGCGCACTCGGCCGTTGACGATTTCCGGCGCGGTGTCGAAGCGTTCGCCGAATTCCTCCGGCGTGCGGTAACTCAACATGGCGAACTGGCGGGCCAGCGACAGGCCCTGCGCATCGGCGCACTGCAACTGACCCAGCGTGACGGCCCGCCGCTGCAGGGCGCGCCACGCGGCGGCATACGGATGGGCGCGGTGGGCGCCGCTGACGGCAATGAGCTTTTCCAGTCGCTCGGCATGGCGCACCGCGAACTGCAGGCCGACCAGCGCGCCGTAGGAATAACCGACGAAAGCCTCGAGCCGCGCGATGCCCAGCGCCGACAGCAGCTTGGCGATGGCGTCGGCCTGGTCCGCGGTATCGATGGGCGCGTCGAGGCGGCCGTCGGCGCCGACGAAGTCGAACGCCAGCAATTGGCGTCGCGACGGATCCAGCGCGCGGCCGACACCGACCAGCTCGTTCAACCAGCCGCTCTCTGGAAACACGTCGCTGGCGGTCAGGTGGCGGTGCGCGGAGATGCCGCCGGCGACGAACACGACAGGCGCGCCGACGGGTCCCTGCAGTTCGTAGCGCAGGGTCGCCGCGCGGGTGCCGGCGTGGCGCATCGCCAGCTCGACCACCACTTCGCCGCGCAGCGCGCGCGCGCCGTCGTCCTGCGTGGAAGACAGCGGAAAACCCTCGCTCGACGACGGGTCGGCAAGGCGGTGCAGGGCGGGACTGGCGTAACTCATGGCGGCATCCGGTGGGCGTGGTCCCTTGCGGGACGGGGACTGCACCACCGAGCTTCGCGGAGCTCGCGTTCGCCGTGCGAGGCACGGTACGAACCATCTTCCGGCAGACGCTGAGGTCCCCGCAGGATTTGGCACCTACACAACGCTTGCGCGTCGCTGGCTGCCCCGGCTTCTTCGGGCCTGTCCCTCTGCCGGTCTCGATGGTGGACGTACTGTGCCCACCCTCCGGCGCGATGTCAATCGCTTTATTCGGATGAAGCGATGGATCCTTGACCACACTCCCGATGCCGGCGGGTGCGGCGATGCCGCATAATCCCTGACATGACCTTGAAACTCCTTCTGGGCGGCCTGTTGGCGGCCTTGCTGGCCGGCTGTTCCACCGCCCCCCTGCACAACTCGACGCCCCCCGCGCCGCCGCCGAAAACCGCCGCCGACGCCATCCTGCCCGAAGCCTGGGTGTCCGAGCCGGTCGCCGGCGACGAACTGGATTCGCTGGTGGCCTGGCCAACCGAAGACGGCCACGTGTGGCTGATCGCCACCGCCAAGGCCACCCACCACCTGGCCATCTACGACGCCGACAGCGGCCAGCGGCTGCGCACGGTGGGGGCGCCCGGCAGCGCGGTGGGACAGTTCAACCGGCCGAATGGCATTGCCGTGTTCGGCGACCTGCTGTTCGTGGCCGAACGCGACAATCACCGCGTGCAGGCCTTCCGGCTGCCCGAGTTCGCCCCGCTGGGCGCGTTCGGGGCCGACGTGCTGCGCTCGCCGTACGGCCTGTGGGTGCACGAGACCGCGCCGGGCGAGTTGGA
Organism: uncultured Pseudoxanthomonas sp.; assembly: GCA_946886405.1. The sequence goes on along the minus strand of CAMPIO010000043.1, from coordinate 2,116 downwards.
ACTGTTCGTCACCGACAGCTTCATGGCCGACTTCCGCACGATGACCCTGCCGCCGATGGCGGAACTGGACGGTCGCGTGAAGCGGTTCCAGGTGCGCGTCGAGGAAGGCGGCAAGCTGGAAACCCGACTGCTCGGGCAGTTCGGCGATACCGGCGCGGCCGGCGCGCTGCGCATGGTCGAATCCATTGCCGGCGATCCGGCGCACGGCCGCTTGCTGATCGCCGAGGAAGACCGCCGTATCGGATCCACGCTGCGTGACTACCGGCTGGCGACCGGCACCTACAACGGCCACAGCCTGCCGGTGTTCGACGCCGATGCCGAGGGCATCGCCCTGTGGTCCTGCAGCACCGAGGACGGTTACTGGATCGCCGTGGACCAGCTGACTCCGACCCGCTTCCGCGTCTTCGACCGCGCCACGCTGGCCCCGGCCGGGGTGTTCTCCGGCAAGGTCACCTCCAATACCGATGGCGAAACGGTCTACGCGATGCCGACCAAGCGGTTCCCGGCCGGCGCGCTCTTCGCGTTGCACAACGACGTGTCGCTGGCCGCCTTCGACCTGCGCGACATCGCGCGCGCGCTCGACCTGCAGGGCGATTGCCCGCGGTGAGTGCGCGCCTGCTGGCCCTGGCGTGCGGCGTCGCCGTGCTGGTCGGCAGCGTCGGCGACCTCGCGGCCGCGCGCCTGTACCGCTGGAAGGACAAACAGGGCTACACGCAGTACGGCGACCAACCGCCACCACCGGAGCAGTTGGCCGGCAGCGGCCTGGATGTCATGCGGTTCCGCAACCCGCCCAGCGCGCTGGTGCGCCTGCGGCTGGAGAAACAGGGCGCGCGCTATCAGGCCTGGGCCGACAACCTGATGCACGGGCCGGTGGAGGTGCAGCTCGGCTTCCGCCGCCAGCGCGACGTGCGCAGCGCGCCCACGCTGCCCGCCCGCGCCGTGGTGCCGGCGCGCAGCAGTGTGCTGGTGGCCGACATCAGCGTGACCGATCCGCTGCGCGGCGGCGATTTCGAGCTGACCCTCGACGGCATGCCCGGCGACCCCGCCAGCAAGCCGCAGGACTACGAGTACCGCCTGCCTTTCGACTACGGACGCGTGCGGGTGGATCAGGGCCCCGGCGGCCGCTTCAGCCACAGCGATGTGCAGAACCTGCACGCGGTCGACTTCGCGGTACCCGAGGGCACGCGGATCGTCGCGGCGCGCGAGGGCCTGGTGATGCAGGTGGAATCCGATTTCGACAAGGCCGGCCTGAACCGCGAAAAGTACGGCGGTCGCGCCAACTTCATCCGCATCCTGCATCCCGACGGCACCATGGCGCTGTACGCGCACCTGAAGGCCGAGGGCGCGCAGGTGCGCGTTGGCCAGTACGTGCGCAAGGGTCAGTACATCGGGCTGTCGGGCAACACCGGCTTCTCCACCGCGCCGCACCTGCATTTCGTGGTGCAGGCCAATCGCGGCATGCGGCTGGAATCGCTGCCGTTCCGCATGTTCGGGCCACTGGGGCAACTGCAGTTCCCCGGCACGCGTTAAGGCGTCCGCCGCGATCCGCCCGGCGCGGGCCGGTATAATCGCGCCCTTCCCTGCTTCCGCCACGCCCGTCCGGGCGCCCGTCCCATGTCCGATCCGAACAGCACCGTGGCGCCCGAAGCGGCACGCCGCCGCACCTTCGCCATCATTTCCCACCCCGACGCCGGCAAGACCACGCTGACCGAAAAGCTGCTGCTGTTCGGCGGCGCCATCCAGATGGCCGGCTCGGTGAAGGGCCGCAAGGCCGCGCGCCACGCGACGTCCGACTGGATGGCACTGGAAAAGGAACGCGGCATTTCGGTTACCTCGTCGGTGATGCAGTTCCCGTACGAAGGCAAGATCGTCAACCTGCTCGATACGCCCGGCCACGCCGACTTCGGCGAGGACACCTACCGCGTGCTCACCGCCGTGGACAGCGCGTTGATGGTGATCGACGTGGCCAAGGGCGTCGAGGAACGGACGATCAAGCTGATGGAAGTCTGCCGACTGCGCGACACCCCCATCATGACCTTCATCAACAAGCTGGACCGCGAAGGCAAGGACCCGATCGACCTGCTGGATGAAGTCGAAAGCGTGCTGGGCATCCAGT
>CAMPIO010000042.1 GCA_946886405.1 uncultured Pseudoxanthomonas sp. | reverse complement strand
GCGCGGCCTGGCACAGCACGCTCTCGACGAGCGCGCCGGCGACCGGAGCGTCGTTCTGGCGGAGGATGCGAAGGCTCATGGCGGTGGCTGCGAGGGGCTTCCGGGTCATGATACGCCCGCAAGTCACTGATTTCCGGACTGCGACAATTGGTCGCAGACCGGGGTTTCAGCGCCCGTTCCCCCATTCAGGCCCGGATTCGGTTACAGTGCGCGCCGCTTGCCTGCGGCCGTTCGTTTCCCCGATGGTCCGCCGGCGCAGGGAATTCCCCGCGAATTCCCGCGCCCGCCCCGCTCCGACTTCTTTCGTTGCGCAAGCTCGGTAGCGCCGTTTTGGCGCCTCCGCACCCCTTCTCGCAGCGCGGTTTCAGGGAACGCTTCGAGTCACGGTCTTGCCGCATTCTGCGCGTCCTACGCTGCCGCACATCGCTGTGCCGGCGTTGCGTGCGTGTCCGGCCGGCCGGCTTTGGAGCTTCGACAATGACGTTTGAAACCTTGGGCCTGGCGCCCGCCCTGCTGCGTGCGCTCGACGAACAGGGCTACACCCAGCCCACCCCGATCCAGGAACAGGCCATCCCGCTGGCCCTGGCTGGCCATGATCTTCTGGCCGGCGCCCAGACCGGCACCGGCAAGACCGCCGCGTTCGGCCTGCCGCTGATCCAGTACCTGGCCACCACCCCGCAGGAAGTCGCCACCCGCGGCCCACGCAAGCCGCGCGCGCTGGTGCTGACCCCCACCCGCGAACTGGCCGTGCAGGTGCATGACAGCCTGCGTGGCTACGGCAAGTACCTGCGCATCCCCAGCACCACCATCTACGGCGGCGTCGGCATGGGCAACCAGCTGGACGCGCTGCGCCGTGGCGTGGACATGGTCATCGCCTGCCCGGGCCGCCTGATCGACCACATCGAGCGCCGCAGCGTGGACCTGTCGGGCATTGAAGTGCTCGTGCTGGACGAAGCTGACCGCATGCTCGACATGGGCTTCCTGCCGTCGATCAAGCGCATCCTGGCCAAGCTGCCCAGGCAGAACCGCCAGACCATGCTGTTCTCCGCCACCTTCGCCGAGCCGATCCGCGAGCTGGCCATGGAGTTCATGCGCGATCCCAAGCAGATCCAGGTCACGCCCAAGAACACCGTGGCCGAGACCATCACCCACCGCGTCCACCCGGTCGATGGCAGCCGCAAGCGCGACCTGCTGCTGCACCTGCTGGCCAAGGACAGCCGCCTGCAGACGCTGGTGTTCGCCCGTACCAAGCACGGCAGCGACAAGCTGGCGATGTTCCTGGACAAGAGCGGCATCAAGACCGCGGCGATCCATGGCAACAAGTCGCAGGGTGCCCGCCAGCGCGCGCTCAGCGACTTCAAGGCCGGCCGCATCAACGTGCTGGTGGCGACCGACATCGCCGCGCGCGGCATCGACATCGACCAGCTGCCGCAGGTGATCAACTTCGACCTGCCGATGGTGGCCGAGGACTACGTGCACCGCATTGGCCGCACTGGCCGCAACGGCTCGACGGGCGAGGCGATCTCGCTGGTGGCGCAGGATGAAGCCAAGTACCTGCGTGCCATCGTGCGCATGCTGGGCCGCGACGTGGACCTGCGCGACGTGCCGGGCTTCGAGCCGCAGACACCGATCCGCTGGGGCAACAGCGCGCCGGGCAAGGCCGACCTGCCGGGCGGCGAGCGCACCCCGCGCCGCAACGGCCCGCAGAAGCACGCGCGCCGCCCGCACAGCGAGGCTCCCCGCCACGCCCACGCAGGACCCAAGAAGCACAGCAGCGGCCCGCGCCGCGACGGCGGGCGCACCGGCGGTGCCCGCCAGGGCCAGGGCCAGTCGCGTCCTGCCCGTTGAGTTGATCCATCCGCGCGGCACCCGAACGGTGCCGCGCGCTTCACCGCTTCCGGAACCGCCGCATGGACATCTTCAAGGTCTTCACCGTTGAAGCCGCTCACCGTCTTCCGCACGTGCCGGACGGCCACAAATGCGCGCGGCTGCATGGCCACTCGTTCCGCATCGAAGTACACCTCTCCGGCCCGGTCGACCCGCAGGCCGGCTGGGTGATGGACTTCGCCGACGTGAAGGCGGCCTTCAAGCCGATCTACGACCGGCTGGACCACCATTACCTCAACGACATTCCGGGCCTGGAAAATCCCACGAGCGAACAGCTGGCGGCGTGGATCTGGAAGCAGGCCAAGCCGGTACTGCCCCTGTTGAGCGCCATTGTGGTGCATGAAACCTGCACGTCGGGCAGCCGCTACACCGGCGACTGAGGCGTGGAACCGGTTTCATGCCGGTTCCTACAAGCGTTTGATTTTTAACGGCTCCTGACCGTTCGTCGGATTTCCATACGCCACTTATTGCACTGCAACATAGGGAGGTCTATGCTGCATCGCAACAGATGGAAATCCCCTTTCAGGAGCACGCCATGACCACGCAATTCAACGAAAGCTTCAGCCAGTTCACGCACCAGTTCGCCGCCGCTGCCTCGCGCGCCAACCGCCTGGCCCTGGAAAGCGCCGAGACCGTGTTCGGCGTGCAGCTGAAGACGTTCGAAAAGAACATCGACGCCACCACCTCGTTCTTCGGCGAGCTGGCCGAGACCCGCGACCTGGACGGCTACAAGAACCTGTGGCCGAAGGGCCTGCAGGTCGCCAAGGACAACGCCGAGCGCGTCGTCGCCGCCAGCCAGGAAGTGTTCGGCCTGAGCCTGAAGACCGGTGAGGCCTTCGGCCAGTTGGTGAAGACCCAGTTCGAGACCGCGACCGACAACGTCCAGGCCTCCGTGGCCAAGGCGACCAAGGCCGCGAAGGCCAAGTAAGCCTTCCGCTACATCGTTTATTGCGCGGCTCCCCCTCCCTCCGCGCAGCCGACCCGGCAGCCCCCACGCTGCCGGGTTTTTTATTGCCGCGGCGTGTCATGCCGTCGGGCTCCGCCGAGTAGCGTGCGCCATGCGCACGTTTCGGGCGCCATACGGTCGTGCGCATGGCGCACGCTACGGGTCGAGGTGGAGATGCTGGGCCTGGGCGATCGCGCTGGCGCCCGGCGCATAGGGCAACCTGCCCCAGCACGGCACCGGCATGCGCGCGGACAGCAGCGCGAAGTTCTCGTCCCGGCGCTCCATGTGCGGATCGACCTCGTTGGCGATCCAGCCGACCAGGCGCGCGCCGTCGTCCTGGATCGCGCGCGCGCTGAGCCGCGCATGGTTGATGCAGCCCAGCCGCATGCCCACCACCAGCACCACCGGCAGGCGCAGTTCCTGTACCAGATGTCGCTGGTCGAGTGTCGCCGTCAATGGCGCGGCCCAGCCGCCCACGCCCTCCACCAGCACCAGGTCAGCCAGCGGATGCAGGCGCTCGAAGGCGGACACCAGTACTCCCAACTGCACGTCCACGCCCGCGTCGCGGGCGGCGATCTCCGGCGCCAGCGGTGCAGGCAGCGCGTACGGGTTGAGATCGTCATAGGGCGGCACCGGGTCGCTTGACGCCTGCAGCGCGAGCGCATCGTCGTTGCGCCAGCCGTCCGGGGTCACCCCGCAGCCGCTGGCAACCGGCTTCATGCCGACCGCGCGCAAGCCGCGCGCACGGAACGCATGCAGCAGCGCCGTGCTCGCCACCGTCTTGCCGACACCGGTATCGGTGCCCGTCACGAACAGCCGGTCCATCCGCCTATCCATCCACGCGCTCGGGCCAACGGCGCGCGCCCCATCGCTGTCCGCGCATGTGCACGAAACCGGCCAACGACAGCAGGAAGTAGGCGCAGCCCGGCAGCGCCACCTGCCACGAACGCGACTGTTCGGTCAGCAGCAGCGCGATGAGCACCGACAACACGCTGACGAGGACGAAGTACGCATGCGAGGCGACTTCACCCGCTGCATTGGACGCCGCATCGCCATCCAGCCCCAATCGTCCGCGGGCACGCCACGCCAGCACGTACAGGCCGCCGATACAGGCCGACATCGATGCGAACGCCAGGCCATAGAAGACGAACATGAAGGCCAGCGGACGCGGCCCGTTCGCGTCAGACAGCGGCATCGGCAGCCAGCCGCCGGTGATCCAGCCGAAGAACGTGCCCAGCAGCAGCCGCAGCGGGTAGACGTAAACCAGTACCAGAAACACCAGCAGCAGGCTGAGCAGCGCGGCCGGCACGGTACCCAGCCGGTAGCGGCGGCTCCAGCGCACGTGCGCGTACCAGAACATGGCCACCATCGCGAAGCTGGCCGCGAACGCCGGCACGTTCTTCAGCGCCTGCAGCAGCGCGCCGATGCTGTCCGGAATGCGTTCGACCGAGATGACCAGCAGCGTGACCGCGAACGCGAAGGCAGCGTCGACGAATGCTTCAAGCCGCGTCACGCCGTGGCCGCGCCAGCCCGCTTCCTCTTCATCGCCGCGCATGTCGGTGTCCCCCTGTCGTCCGGTCAGGCCTCCCTGTGTGACGCATCATATCGGGCCGCCGCTGCGGGGCGGGGAGTAGAATCGACCCATGTCATTCGCCTCCCAGACGCTCACCGGCAGCAAGCCGGAACAATACGCACAGCTGGCCGACCAGGCCCGTGCCCTCCTGGCCGGCGAACCGGACCGGATCGCCAACGCCGCCAACCTCGCAGCGCTGCTGTATCACGCGCTGCCGGACTTCAACTGGGCCGGCTTCTATTTCTTCGATGGCCGGGAATTGGTCGTTGGCCCGTTCCAAGGCTTACCAGCCTGCGTGCGGATCCCGTTGGACAAGGGGGTCTGCGGAGCCGCCGCACGCACCCGCCAGACCCAGCGCGTGGACGATGTGGACGCCTTCCCGGGCCACATCGCCTGCGACTCCGCATCGCGCTCGGAACTGGTGGTACCGCTGGTGAAAGGGGACGAACTGGTCGGCGTGCTCGATCTGGACAGTCCCCGCCTGGCGCGCTTCGATGCCGACGACCAGGCGGGCATGGAACGCATCGCCGCCATCTTCGTGGATTCGCTGACATGACAGGCACCAAGCTGCGCAACATCGGCCCCAAGTCCGCCGCCTGGCTACGCCAGGTCGGCCTGCGCACGCAGGAGGATCTGGAGGGTGTGGGCGCGGTGGAAGCCTTCATCCGGGTGAAGCGCGCCGGCTTCCGCCCCAGCCTCAACCTGCTCTACGCGCTGGAAGGCGCCTTGCTCGACTGCCACTGGCAGCAGCTGCCCGAAGACCGTCGCAGCGAACTGCTGGTCGCCTACGACGCCGCGGCGGCCCTGCTGCCGCCCCCGCGCGGTCGGCCCGCCGCCGGTCCGGTGACCACCACGCACACCGAGCGCGAAGAAGACACGGGCCCGTCACTGAACCTGTTCGACTCGCGCGGCGGCGAAGACTGACACCGATGTAGCGTCGAGCTTGCTCGACGCCGTGCACCGTCCGCGTCCGGAAAGCAGCGGAGCAAGCTCCGCTCTACGGATTGCCTCGCGGCAGCAGCTCCTCGGAATACCGCCCCACGTAGCGTCAAGCTTGCTCGACGCAGCACACCTTCTGTCGCTGAAAGCAGCGGAGCAAGCTCCGCTCTACGTGGCGGACGGAGGCTTCCCGTATACTGCGCGCGCTTTCAGGTGACCCGCGGCGTCCGCGTCCGGGTTGAAACGGGAAGCCGGTGAACCGCGCAGGCGGCATTCCGGCGCTGCCCCCGCAACGGTAGGCGAAGACAACCTCGGCATCGGCCACTGTGCGTCCAACGCATGGGAAGGCGCCTTGGCAGCGTGCATCGCGCACGCCTTCGCAAGCCCGGAGACCGGCCTGGAAGTCCACTGGTTGCGATGCGGAGGGCGTCGCGGCGTGCCGCGCCGCCGCTCGCCTGCTGCGCTGTCCGCAACGTCCCTTCTCCGTCATCGCAACTCCACGCCGAAAATGCGCGCGGGGCGCGCGATGGAGTTGTTCCGATGCAGAGCCATACCCTTTCCTCCCCTTCCCTGCTGGCCCTCGCGGTCGTGATGGCCCTGCCGTTCGCGGCCCGGGCGCAGGACGCCACCAACCTCGACCAGATCGTCGTTTCCGGCACCCGTACCGAGGTCGCCGTGGAAGACAGCTTGATCCCCGCACAGGTGATCGGCCGTGACGCGATCCAGCGCAGCCAGGCGCGTTCACTGGGCGAGCTGCTGCAGGGCCGCGCCGGCATCTCGATCGCCAACCAGGGCGGCGCGGGCAAGATCACCACGCTCAACCTGCGCGGCGCCGAATCCGACCACGTGCTGGTGCTCGTGGATGGCGTGCGCATGGGCTCGGCGACCGCCGGCCTGCCGGCGCTGCAGGACCTGCCGATCGACCAGATCGATCGCGTCGAGATCGTGCGCGGTCCGCGCTCGAGCCTGTACGGCTCGGAAGCCATCGGCGGCGTGATCCAGGTGTTCACCCGCCGCAACACGGGCAAGGTGCGCCCGAACTTCCGCATCGGCGTGGCCAGCGACAGTACCCGTGAAGCCAGTGCCGGCATCGGCGGCGGCAATGCGCGCGGCTGGTTCGGCGCCGACGTGGCGCACACGCGTACCGACGGCTTCAATGCCTGCCGTGGGCGCGGCCCGGACCCGAGCATTCCGTTCGACTTCGGCGCCGGCTGCTTCACCGACGAGCCCGACCGCGACGGCTACCGCAACACCTCGCTCAACCTGCGCGGCGGCTATTCCTTCACCGACACGCTGACGCTGGAAGCCAATGCGTTGCGCGCCGACGGCAAGAGCGAGTTCGACGGCAGTTTCACCAATCGCTCCGAGACCGTGCAGCAGGTGCTGGGCACCAAGCTGCGCTATTCGCCCAGCGAAAAGGTCAACCTGCAGCTGAGCCTGGGCCGCAACGACGACAAGTCCGACGATTTCCACGACGACGTGCAGTCCGGCTATTTCGAGACGCGCCGCTACGTGGCGTCGCTGCAGGGCGATTTCACGGTGGCCGCCAACCAGCTGCTGACCGCCGGCATCGACTGGCAGGACGATGAGGTCGAAAGCGCCACCGACTTCGACGTCACCCAGCGCGACAACCTGGCGGGCTTCGTCGAGTACCAGGGCCGCTTCGGCGCGCACCAGCTGCAGGCCAGCGTCCGCAACGACGACAACGAGCAGTTCGGCAACCACACCACCGGCAGCCTGGGCTACGGCTTCGGCTTCGGCAACGGCCTGAAGCTCACCGCCAGCGTGGCCACCGGCTTCAAGGCGCCGAGCTTCAACGACCTGTACTACCCGTTCTTCGGCAATCCCGATCTGAAGCCGGAAGAATCCGAGAGCGTCAACCTCGGCATCGCGCAGTACGCGGATACGTGGAACTGGACCTTCAACGTCTACCAGAACAAAGTGGACCAGCTGATCTCCTACGACGCGGCGATTTTCCTGCCGAACAACATCGACGAAGCGCGCATCCGTGGCGCGGAGTTCACCATCGACTTCGCGCTGGCCGGTTTCGATATCGGCACGCAGCTCAGCCACACTGATCCGCGCAACCGCTCCGCCGGCGTCAACCATGACAACCTGCTGGCACGTCGTCCGCGCAACACCGCGCGCGTCGACGTGGATCGTGCGTTCGGTGCATTCCGCACCGGCGTGACGCTCAACGCGGCGGGCGAGCGCTACGACAACCTGGCCAACACCGATCGCCTGGGCGGCTACAGCACGCTGGACCTGCGCCTGGAATACACGATTGCCCCCGCATGGACGTTGCAAGCGAAGGTTGGCAACGTGTTCGACCGCGAATACGAAACCGTTGCCTGGTACAACCAGGCCGGCCGCACCTACGGGCTCAGCCTGCGCTACCAGCCGACCGAGTGACGCGACACGCGAACGAAGCAAGTAAGAAAGCCCGGCATCGCCGGGCTTTTTTATCCCGCCGCGCGCTCAGCTTCGTCGAACAACCCCGGCTGGGTCGCCGTCTCGTCGCGATCCCGGAATCCAGACAGTCCCACGCCGACCAGGCGGTACAGCGTCGCGGCCGGCAGGTCGACGCGCTCGCGCAAGGCCAGTGCGATGTCGATGAACTCCTGCGCCGACGCCGGTGGCGCCTCGGGCGTGAAGCTGCGCGTCAGGATGCGGAACTGGGATGTCTTGAGCTTCAGTACTACCGTACGACCGACGCGCTCGGTCTTGCGGCTGGCGTTCCACGCCTTCTCCGCGATGCGGCGGATGTGCGGCTCAAGCTCGGACAGCGGCAGATCGGCGGCGAAGGTGTCTTCCGACGAAATCGACTGCACCGGCTGGTCCGGCTCCACCGGCCGTTCGTCAATGCCGCGCGCGCGCCGATACAGGCCGCCGCCGAAGCTGCCGTAACGCGCTTCCAGTTCATGCTGCGAGTACGCGCGCAGATCACCGACGGTGCGGATGCCATCCGCGTTGAGCCTGCCCTGCATCACCTTGCCCACGCCGGGAATACGCTCGACTGGCAGCGGCGTCAGGAACGCTTCCACCTGGTGCGGACGCAGCACGAATTGCCCGTCGGGCTTGCGCCAGTCGGACGCGATCTTGGCGAGGAACTTGTTCGGCGCCACGCCGGCCGATGCGGTGAGCTGCGTCTCTTCGCGGATCTGTGCACGGATCGTCTCGGCCACGGCGGTGGCCGTCGGCAGATCGGACTTCGTCGTGGTGACGTCGAGATAGGCTTCATCCAGCGACAGCGGCTCGACCAGATCGGTATGGCGAAGGAAGATCTCGCGCACCTGCCGCGATACCGCCTTGTAGCGCACGAAATCCGGCGGCACGAACACCGCCTGCGGACACAGCCGTTCCGCGCGCACCGCCGGCATCGCCGAGCGCACACCGAACACGCGCGCTTCGTACGATGCCGCGCACACCACCGAACGCTCGCCGCGCCAGGCCACCACCACCGGTCGTCCGCGCAGTGACGGATCGTCGCGCTGTTCCACCGACGCGTAGAAGGCGTCCATGTCGATGTGGATGATCTTGCGCATCACGCGATGATATCGGCCGCCGTACGCGATCGCATGGATGCGCGTGGAAACGATACGGCCGCGTGTGGACATGCGGACAAAACGCGTGAAACCCTTGCCGCAATTACGTCGCGCGGATGGTACGCCGGCGTATGGAAAAAGCGGCGTTGATCTGCATCAAGACAAGCGTATGCACATGTGTGCATTATTTGCGCCTTCGCAGAACGGACGACGCAATGAACGCCCCCGCTTCCTTCTCGCGCGAACAGCTGCTGGCCAGCGCGCGCGGTGAACTGTTCGGCCCCGAGAGCGGCCGCCTGCCCAATGACCCGATGCTGATGTTCGACCGCATCACCGAGATCCGCGAGGACGGCGGCGCGCACGGCAAGGGCATGGTGCGTGCGGAACTCGATATCCATCCCGACCTGTGGTTCTTCAAGTGCCACTTCCTCGGCGACCCGGTGATGCCGGGCTGCCTGGGCCTGGACGCGATGTGGCAGCTGACCGGCTTCTTCCTCACCTGGCTCGGCGCACCCGGTCGCGGTCGTGCGCTCGGCTCCGGTGAAGTGAAGTTCACCGGCCAGGTGCTGCCGACCGCCAAGCGCGTCAGCTACGAGATCGACGTCAGCCGCGTGATCAACCGCAAGCTGGTGCTGGCGGTGGCCGACGGCCGCATGCTGGTGGACGGCCGCGAGATCTACACCGCGCGCGATCTGCGCGTGGGCCTGTTCACCTCGACGGAGAACTTCTGACATGCGTCGTGTCGTCATCACCGGCCTCGGCATCACCTCCTGCCTGGGCAACGACGCGGACACCGTGTCGGCCGCACTGCGCGAAGGTCGCTCGGGCATCCGCCACATCCCGCAGTACGCCGAACTCGGCTTCCGCAGCCAGGTGGGTGGTGCGCCGGAGATCGATCTCGAGGCGCAGATAGACCGCAAGCAGAAGCGTTTCATGGGCGATGCCGCGGCATTCGCGCATGTAGCGCTGCGCGACGCCATCGCCGATGCCGGCCTGGATGAGGCATTGGTCAGCCAGCCGCGCACCGGACTGATCGCCGGTTCGGGCGGCGGTTCGGCCGAATGGCAGATCGAAGCCGCCGACCTGCTGCGCGCACGCGGCATCCGCAAGGTCGGGCCGTACATGGTGCCGCGCACGATGTGCTCCACCGTGTCGGCGACGCTCGCCACCGCGTTCAAGATCAAGGGCGTCAGCTATTCGATCTCCGCGGCCTGCGCCACCTCCGCGCACTGCATCGGCGCCGCGGCGGACCTGATCCGCGCCGGTCGCCAGGACATCGTGTTCGCCGGTGGCGGTGAGGAACTGCACTGGGCACTGACGATGATGTTCGACGCGATGGGCGCGCTGTCGAGCAAGCGCAACGACGACCCCACGCACGCCTCGCGCCCGTACGACGCGGACCGCGACGGCTTCGTCATCGCCGGTGGCGGCGGCATGCTGGTGCTGGAGGATTACGACCATGCGGTGAAGCGCGGCGCACGCATCCACGCCGAACTGCTGGGTTACGGCGTGACCTCCGACGGCGCCGACATGGTGGCGCCGTCCGGAGAAGGTGCCGTGCGCTGCATGCAGATGGCGCTGGAAGGTGTCGCCGCACCGCTGGACTATCTCAACACGCACGGCACCTCGACGCCGCTGGGCGACGTGATCGAGCTTGAGGCCATCCGCAACGCGCTGGGCGACACGCTGCCGCCGATCTCGTCGACCAAGGCGTTGTCCGGCCACTCGCTGGGCGCAGCCAGCGTGCACGAGGCGATCTACTGCCTGCTGATGATGCGCGACGGCTTCATAGCGGGCTCGGCCAACATCGAGACACTGGACGAAGGCGCCACGGCCTTCCCCATCGTGCAAGCGAGCCGCGATGCCACGCTCAACACGGTGATGTCGAACAGCTTCGGCTTCGGTGGCACCAACGCCAGTCTGGTGTTCGGCCGGGTATAAGCGCTGTCAGCGGGCGTCGACCGCGCGACGCCCCAGCGCCGGATCGTCGGTGAAGAAGCCGCCGATCCCCAGCGCGAGATGGGCGCGGATCTCGGCAAGGGATCCCGCCTCGTTGCGCATGCGCGGCTCGTCGCCGTCGCGCAGTGCCTTCGGCAGGAAATGGTTCTCCGGCCGGAAGGTGTAGGGCCATACGTGCAGGCCTTCCTTGCGCGCATCCGCCATCAGCGCGGTCGGTGCCCCCAGCGCGCCATCGTCCGCCACCGGGATCAGCAGGCGCGTCCACGGCCCGATGATGTCGGCATAGCGCGCGATGTCCTTCAACCCCGCCGGGGTCATCAGGTCGGCATACCGCGTCGCCTCGCCCGCCGCCAAGGCATCGCCCGGCTGTCCGTCCGGCGCACCCAGCAGCTGCAGCAGGCGGATGTTCCGCTGCGACGGCCCCAGACGCTGGCGCAGCGCGCGCAGGTTGGCCTGCTCGAAGGACTGGATCACTACCGGCGCTTCGCGCGTGTAGGCGTGCGCCGCCAGCGTGTCCAGCAGCGGTTCCTCCATCGGCAGGCCGATGCGCTGGAAGTGGCTGGGATGCTTGATCTCGGGAATCAGGCCGATGCTGCGGCCTGTGCGCGCGGCGTGCTCCGACGCCAGCTCGATGATCTCGTCCAGCGTCGCAATGTCGTACCGGCCATCGTGCGCGGTGCCGCGCAGTTCGGGCAGGCGCTCGCGGGCACGCAGCGTCTTCAGTTCGGCCAGGGTGAAGTCTTCGGTGAACCAGCCCTCGAATGCCTCGCCGTCGATGATCTGGCGGCGTTTGCGCGACGCGAACTCCGGTCGCTGCGCGACATCGGTCGTTCCGCCGATCTCGTTCTCATGCCGCGCCACCAGCACGCCGTCGCGCGTGGCGACCAGGTCCGGCTCGATGTAGTCCGCACCGTCCGCGATCGCCCGCGCATAGGCGGCCAGCGTGTGCTCCGGCAGGAACGCGCTGGCACCGCGGTGGCCGATGACCAGCGCCTTCTCGGGCATCTCGCCTGCCAGGGCGGTTATCGGCGTCACGGCCATCAGCAGGAGAAGCAACGGGCGAAACGGCATGGAGGGATCCTCATGTAGGCCAGCATGCCACGCGCGGCGTCCGGCCCGGAAAGCACGAAGCCCGGGCTTCGACCGGGCTTCGCCGCAACGCGGGAGGAGAGAGATGCCTCGTTGCAGGAAGCATTCTGCACACGGCCTGTTACAGACAGACGACAGACGTCACCGGTCGGTCACCGGCGCGAAGACCGCCCCAGGGGCGCGATGCCGCACCGCCGCTTGACAGCATTACATGTAAGCACTACGTTCGATTTCATGACAGCCTCCCGCCCCGCCCTCAAGGCCTCCACGCTGCACGTCCGCAACTACCGCGAACGCATGCGCGAGCAGGGGCTGGTCAAGAAGGACGTGTGGATCCGGCCGGAGTACGCCGAGGAGCTCGCCTCCATCGAGAAGTCCATGCGCGAAGCGGCGCGCGAATCCGGCATTCCCTATCTGCCGACGCAGTCCACCGAAGCCGGCTGGACCGTCGCCGCCATCCGCCACGCGCTGCAGCAGGCCAGCACGGTGCGCGATGGCCTGATCACCCTGGAAACCATCGAAGGGGCGGAGCCCAGCCTCCATCTGGTGATGCACGAGTACGGCGATCTGTCGGTGTTCCTCGCAGTCGGTGGCGAGCAGATCCTGGTCGAAGCCTACCTGTGGCCGGTGGAGGACGTCACCGATGCGGCGGCGTTCAATGCGCACGTGCTCAGCACGCATGTGCTGCTGCCGCTGTCGACGATCGGCATGCAGCGCATCGGCGGCGTGGCCGGCTACACCATGTTCGGCGCGCTCGACACGCATTCCAGCCTCGCCAACGTCATGTTCGAGATCGAGACGCTGGCCGAGAACGCCATCAGCGCGACCGAGGCCTACCGCCCGTTCCTGCGTTCCACCGCAAGGAAGAAGGCCTGATGCCCGACACGCTGAAGACCCTGTTCAAGCGCATCCAGGAAGGCATGGAAGGCCTGGCCGGCGCCGTGATGGGCGATCGCGCCGAGCGGCTGCTCGACGAAGAGATCCGCGCCATCGACGACGCGCTGCACGGCGCGCGCGGCGTGCATGCGGCCGCGAAGGCGCGTCGCGTGGCCAACGAACAACACCAGGCTGCGTTGGCCACGCGGATCGGCGAGACGGAAGCGAAGGTCGAGTCGGCGTTGCGACAGGGCCGCGCCACGCAGGCGCGAACCGCCGCAGGCGACGTCGTCCGCTTGCAGGCCGAGCGCAGCCAGCGGATGGCGGAAGGCCACGATCTCGCCACCCACGAGCGGCAGTTCGCGCATGTGGTCGAACAGCTCGAGGGGCGCCTGCGCCGGCTCAAGCACCAGTTGGACATCCTGCGCGCGTCCAACAGCCTGCAACGCGCACAGGCGACCGTGGCGCGACGCCAGCCCGGCGACGCGCTGTATCCGGAACCGGCGTTCGCCTCCGCTGCCCGCATGAAACAACGCCGTGCGCCCGCACAGGGCAGTGGCACCCCAAGCCAGGGCAAGAGTGCCAAGACCACCGACGATCCCGCACAGGCCGTGCTGGATCGCGCTCGCAAACGCATCACGTCGTCCGCGCGAAAGCGCTGAACAAGGGGGTCACTTGAACGAGTTCCTCACCATCATCCTGACGTTCCCCACCGTCGTTTACGGCGTGCTGCTCGCTGTCTGCGTCATCTACTGGATGCTGGCGGCCACCGGCCTGCTCGATCTGGACACGGTAGACGGCTGGCTGGGAAGCGATGGCGACAGTATCGAGCCATCCTTCGTCGCGGGGATGCTCGCGAAAATAGGCCTCTCCGGTATTCCGCTGACATTGGTTCTGACGGTCCTCGCCCTGTTCGGATGGATCGTTTGTTTCCTGGCCCAGCGATACCTGCTACCCCTGGCACCGGACGCAGTGCGTGGCCTCGCCGCCATCGGCATCGCCGTCGCCGCGCTGATCCCCGGCGTTCTGGCGACGTCGGTGGCCCTTCGACCGCTGGCCAAGTTGATCGCACGCCTGCGTCCTCCGGTGCCGCCTTCGGTCCTTGGCCGCACCGGTCGCGTCATCTCGCCCGCTGTCGACCAGAACCATGGCCGCGCCCATTTCGATGACGGCGGTGCTGGCCTGATCCTGCAGGTTCGCTCCCTACCCGACCAGAATTTCCAGCGGGGCGACCAGGTGGTTCTAATCGAACACATGGAAGCCGCGAATGCGTTCCGCATCATCTCGAAAACCGACTTCGACCAGCAGTAAGCATCTGCCACATCCTCAAGGAGTTCCGCCATGGATACCACCAACCTGCTTTTCGTCATCACCATTATCGGCGTCGCGGTGGTGCTGCTGTTCGGCTTCATCGGCATTTTCAAGGCCTTCTACAAGAAGGTCGAACAGGGCACGGCCCTCATCGTCAACGACATGAGTGCGCAGCCCAAGGTGCACTTCACCGGCGCTCTCATCATCCCGGTGCTGTACAAGGCCGAGCTGATGAAGATCAGCCTGATCACCCTGCAGGTCGACCGTCGCGGCAAGGAAGGCCTGGTCTGCAAGGACAACATGCGCGCCGACATCGCGGTGGCGTTCTACCTGCGCGTCAACGAGACCCCCGCCGACGTGCTGCGCGTGGCCAAGGCCATCGGCGCCGACCGTGCGTCCGACAAGCATGCCGTGGACGAACTGTTCAACGCGAAGTTCTCCGAAGCGCTGAAGACGGTCGGCAAGAAGTTCGACTTCACCGAGCTGTTCGACAAGCGCCAGGAATTCCGTGACGAAATCGTCGCCGTCATCGGCCAGGACCTCAACGGCTACGTGCTGGAAGACGTCGCCATCGACTACCTGGAGCAGACGCCGAAGCACCTGCTCGACCCCAGCAACATCCTGGACGCTGAAGGCATCCGCAAGATCACCGAGCTGACCGCGCGCCAGAACGTTCAGACCAACGAGCTGGAGCAGAACGAAAAGCTGGCGATCACCAAGAAGAACACCGAAGCCCGCGAAGCCCTGCTCGCCCTGGAGCGCCAGCAGGCCGAAGCCGAGGCACGCCAGCATCGCGAAGTCGAAACCGTACGCGCGCGTGAGGCTGCGGAGACCGCGAAAGTGATCGAGGAGCAACGCCAGGTATCCGAGCGCGCACGCCTGGAGACCGAGGAGCAGATCAAGATCCGCGAGCAGGAGCAGCTGCGCCAGGTCGAGGTGGCCGAGCAGAACCGCCGTCGCGCCGTCGCCATCGAACTCGAGCGCGTCGCGCGTGCCGAGCAGCTGGAGCGCGTCAACACCAACAAGGAAGTGCAGATGCAGGAAGTCGACCGCGACAAGGTCGTCGAGCAGGGCCGCATGGAAGTCGCGAACGTCGTGCGTGAGCGCACCCAGATCGAGCAGACCGTCGCGGTGGCGGAAGAAAAGATCAAGGAGACCCGCGAGGTCGCCGAGGCCGACCGTGCCAAGCAGGTGACCATCCTGGCCGCCGAAGCCGCGGCGCAGGAGACCCTGGTCAAGGACGTCAAGGCCGCCGAAGCGGCGGAGCAGGCCGCGCGCCATCGTGCGGTCGAATTGACCGTGCTCGCCGATGCGGAACTGCAGGCCGCCGGCAAGCAGGCCGAAGCCAAGCGCGTAATGGCCGACGGCGTGCGCGCCGAAAGCGCCGCGCCCGGCCTGGCCGAGGCGCAGGTGCAGGAAGCCAATGCCGTGGCGATGGAGAAGACCGGCCTGGCCGAAGCACGCGTGCTGGAAGCCAAGGCGGACGCGACCTACAAGCAGGGCAACGCCGATGCGCGCGTGCTGACGGAGCGCCTGAGCGCCGAAGCCGACGGTGCTCAGAAGCTCGGCCAGGCCAACGCCAGCGCCACGCAGGCCATGGGCGATGCCGAAGCCAGCAACATCGCGAAGAAGATGTCCGCCGAAGCCGAAGGCCTGACGTCCAAGTTCGACGCGATGGGCAAGATGAGCCCGGATGCGCGCAGCCACGAAGAGTTCCGCATGCTGCTGGAAACGCAGCTGCGCCAGCTGCTGGCGTCGATCGATGCGGGCAAGGCGATCTCGCGCGAGAACGCCGAGGTCCTGGGCGCCGCACTGAAGAACGCCAACATCGAACTGATCGGTGGCGACGGCGGCGTGTTCAACGCGCTGACCAAGGGCATCTCGCTGGGCAAGGCACTCGAGGGCATCGTCGGCGAGAGTCCTATCGCCTCGCAGCTGCTGGGTCGGCTGGCAGGCGCAGGACTGCCGGCGGCCGGTCGCCAGGCAGAAGCCACCGACGCCTGATGCACTGCGCCTGAGCCGGGCCGGCGGCATTGTCCGCCGGCCCTGATTTCCGCATCGACCGCCCAGGACGGGCGAGGATGAGGTCCGATGTCCGATACGCCGAACACCGAAGTCTCCTCCACCGATACGCAGGTCGATCAGGCCGTCGCCCAGGGCGGCGCCTACGACGTGCTGCGCCGGCGCCTGGACGAGCAGGGCACACGCCTGCGCACCGTCGTGGAAGCGCTCAACACGCGCCGCCTGCAGGAATTCGGCGACAGCCGGATGGAGGCCATCGGCCGCCTGCGCATCCGTACCGAACACAACTCCGTCGGCCGCGACATCGTGCAGGTCGGCGACCTGCTGCTGTTCGGCTTCAACGTCTACATGGGCTTGAAAGCCACCACGTCGATCGGCGACGTGTTCGGCATCTACCGCCTGGTCGAAGCCGGCGAAGGCTACGACGTGGCGCCGGTGGACATCGCGGCCAGCTTCCTGGCCGACGACGCATTCCAGCGCGACTTCAGCGAGCTCTACAGCTATTACAAAGACGCGCGGCTGCTGCAGCTGATCGTGCGCGACGGCCGGTTGCTGATGGCGTTCCAGATCGGCTTGAAGAACACCGATGTGCGCGTGTTCCGCTGGACGCTGACCTCGGAAGGCGGGGTGAACTACCTGGATGCGCGCGGTGAGCGCGACATCGTGCTGCCGCCGCCGTTCGACTTCGAATGGACGCGTGCGACCAAGGACATGGAAGTCAGCGGCCGCCATCCGCACCTGAATATCCTCGACACCCTGTTCGTCGAGACCATCGGCGGCGACCTGACGCTGAAGGTGGAGAACAACACCGAGACCGGCGCCGGCGTGTACAGCGAACCGGTCGAGGACCGCACGCAGTCCCTGGACGATGCGCATATCGAGTTCGCGCGCGTCGGCTCGCTGATCCTGCTGAAAGTGTTGCCGTACCGCGAGAGCACCTGGCGCGGACTGGTCTACAACACCCAGACCGGCAAGGTGACGCGGCTGGATGCCATCGTGCAGGCCTGCATCCAGCTGCCCGAAGACCACGGCATCATCTTCCCGGGTGGTTACTACCTGCAGAACGGCGAACACAAGGCCTTCGATGCCGCCGTCCAGGACATGCAGTACAAGCGCACGATCCGCTCGCCGAACGGCGAAGACGTGATGTACGTCTTCTACGAGCGCGAGACCGGCCAGGCCGCGCTGCTGGTCTACAACCTGGTGCAGCGCCGCCTGCAGCCGCCGGTACTCGCGCACGGCTACGCACGCTTGCACGACGGGCGGATGGTGCTGTTCCGCGCCGAGAACGACGACCCGACCCGCGTCCACCCGATGCAGGTATGGCAGACACCCTTCACGTCCGACGAGTTCGCCGCCACGCGTCCCGCCGGCACGTCGTTCATGGCGAAGCTCGGCAATGCCGAGCTGGTGCGCGCCGTGTCGAACCTGTTCGACCTCGCCCGCGAAATCGAGCGGCCGGACGTGTCGGCGCAGCGCTACCAGTTGCTGACGCACGGCACGCGACGCCTGTTCGACCTGCATCACTGGATCGACGACACCCAGTGCGAGGGCTTGGCCACGCTGCTGCACGAGATCGCCGGCACCGGCGAGTCGGTACTGGACGAGTACGAGAAGGTGCAGGATATCCGGCGCCAGTCGGAAACCTCGATGGCGCAGGCGCAGCGCGACCATCGCGCCCTGCTCGGTCGCCTGCAGCCGGAGGGATGGACCGGCATCGGCGAGTTCGTCGATGCCCTGGGCGCGGTCTCGCGCCTGCGCGGCCATCTCCTGACGCTGCGCGACTTCCGCTACATCGATACGGTGGCCATCGATGCGATGACGACCGCGCTGCAGGAAGCGCATGAGCGCGTCGGCACCGCGACGGGCCAGTTCCTTGCCGGCGACAAGGCGCTGGCACCGTTCCAGCAACGCCTGGGCGAACTGGATGCACGTGCCCAGAAAGCCGCCAGCGCGCGCGAACTGGCCGAGGCCATCGAGGCCATGCAGGGCATGGCCGGCGAGCTCGACATGCTGTCCGAACTGATGGCGACGCTGAAGGTCGACGACGCCACCCAGCGCACCCGCGTAGTCGACGCGCTGTCGGCCATCTACGCCCGCCTCAACCAGACCCGCGCGCGCGCCACCCAGCGCCGCCGTGAACTCGGCTCCGCCGAGGCCGTTGCGCAGTTCGGCGCGCAGTTCACCCTCTTCAGCCAGGCCGTCAGCAATGCCCTGGCGATGGCCACCACGCCGGAACGCGCGGATGAACAGCTGTCGCGACTGATGGTGCAGCTGGAAGAACTGGAAAGCCAGTTCGGCGAGCATGAACAGTTCCTCGGCGACATCCTGTCCAAGCGCGAGGAAATGCTGGAGGCGTTCGAAGCCCACAAGCAGGCGCTTCTCGACGAGCGCCAGCGCAAGGCGCAGTCGGTGCAGGAAGCCGCCAACCGCATCCTGGAAGGCTTGCCCCGACGCACCGAACGCTTCACCACGCCGGACGAACTCAACGCCTTCTTCGCCGGCGATGCGCTGATCCTGAAACTGCGCGAGCTGGCCGGCCGCCTGCGCGAGCTGAAGGATTCGGTAAAAGCCGACGACATCGAGGCACGCATCAAGGGCGCGCGCGACCAGGCCGTGCGCGGGCTGCGCGATCGCAGCGACCTGTTCGAGGACGCGGGCAACGTCATCCGCCTCGGACCGCGCCACCGTTTCAGCGTCAACACGCAGCCGCTGGACCTGACCCTGATCCCGCGCGGCGACACGCTGGCCGTGCATCTGACCGGCACGGACTACCTGGAGCCGCTGCAGGAGCCGGCGCTCGATGCGCTGCGCGCCTACTGGAACGTCACGCTCGAGTCCGAGTCGCCCACGCTGTACCGCGGCGAGTATCTCGCGTGCCGTCTGCTGGACGATGCGCTGTCCGGCGCAGGCGGGCTCAGCCTGCAGGCGCTCGAGCATGCGCTCGCCGATCCGGCGGCACTGGACAGGATCGTGCGCGACTACGCTGCACCGCGTTATCGCGAAGGCTACGAGAAGGGCATCCACGACCACGACGCCGCCGCGATCCTGCGCGCGTTCCTGCCCCTGCGCAGCGCGGCGGGCACGCTGCAGCATGCGCCGGCCGCGCGCGCACTGGCGATCGCCTGGTGGTGCCGCGGCGACGCCGTGCCGCAGGATGCGATCGATCGCATCCGTGCCGCACGCGCGATCGATGCGATGTCACCGGCGGGCCGCGCGTTGCCATCGCTGTGCGGCGACCTGGCGACCGCCATCGTCGACTGGGTGCAACGCGATGCGTTGCCCTTCGCTGCCACGGATGCGGCGGCGGCCGCCGCTTTCCTGGTGGACACCGTCACCACCGCCACACCGACCTTCCGCTTCACCCACTATGCCGACGCGCTGGTGACCGCGTTCCGCGCGCGCCTGTCCGATGAGACCGGCGGCGTGCTGGTCAATGCGCTGCAACGCCTGGACGGGCGGACGGCAGCGGCGTGGTCGCTGTTGCGGCAGGCACTGGACGCGCTGACCACCCTGCCAGAGCAGGCGCATCTGGCGGCGTATGTCGCGGAAGCGATCGCGTTGTTCCGGCATGGCGCGCAGCTGACCCACGTGGTCGAGCACGTGACGCTGATGGCGACCGTCGACGGCCTGCTCGGCGAGCACGCACGCATCCGCGAGGGACGCCTGGCGTTGACGGTGGACGACCTGCCGGCGCGCTTCGCCACGCACCGCGACCATTTCGTGCCGGCGTGGCAGCAGTACCAGGCATTGCGCGGTGACGTGGCGCAGCGGGAACGCGCCGCGATGCGCCTGTCGGAGTTCAAGGCCCGTCCGCTGAGCTCGTTCGTGCGCAACAAACTGATCAACGACGTCTACCTTCCGGTGATCGGCGACAACCTCGCCAAACAGATGGGTACCGTCGGCGAGAACAAGCGCAGCGACCTGATGGGCCTGCTGATGATGATTTCGCCCCCCGGCTACGGCAAGACCACGCTGATGGAATACGTGGGGCACCGGCTGGGCCTGGTCTTCATGAAGATCAACGGACCCGCGCTCGGCCACGAGGTGCGCTCGCTGGATCCCGCGCAGGCACCGGATGCGACGTCGCGACAGGAACTCGAGAAGCTCAACCTTGCACTGGAGATGGGCAGCAACGTGATGCTGTACCTGGACGACATCCAGCACACGCATCCGGAATTCCTGCAGAAGTTCATCTCGCTGTGCGACGGCACGCGGCGCATCGAAGGCGTCTGGCGCGGCAAGACCAAGACCTACGACATGCGCGGACGCAAGTTCGCGGTGGTGATGGCAGGCAATCCGTACACGGAGTCGGGCGAAGTCTTCAAGATTCCCGACATGCTGACCAACCGTGCGGACATCTACAACCTGGGCGACGTGCTGGGCGGCATGGAAGACGCCTTCCTGCTCAGCTACGTGGAGAACTGCCTGACTTCGAACCCCGTGCTGGCGCCGCTCGCGACCCGCGACATGGCCGACCTGTACCTGCTGGTCGACAAGGCGTGCGGCAAGGACGTCAGCACCAACCAGCTGTCGCATGCGTACAGCGGCGCTGAGATCGGCGAGATCGTCGCCGTGCTGCAGCACCTGCTGACCGTGCGCGACGTGGTCTATCGCGTCAACCAGCAGTACATCGCCAGCGCCGCGCAGGCGGACAAGTACCGCGTGGAGCCACCGTTCCGGTTGCAGGGCAGCTACCGCAACATGAACAAGCTGGCGGAGAAGATTTCGCCGGTCATGAACGCTGCCGAGCTGCAGCAACTGATCTCCGACCACTATCTTGGCGAAGCGCAGTTGCTGACCACCGGTGCCGAAGAGAACCTGCTGAAACTGGGCGAGTTGCGCGGCACGCTGACCGGCGACGAACAGGCGCGCTGGCACCAGATCAAGGCGGACTTCCTGCGCAACAAGGCAATGGGCGCCGACGATGCCGATGTCGGCGGCCGGATGGTCGCGCAGTTGGCCGACATTGCCGTCGGCCTGCAACGGCTGGGCGAACCGGCTCCCGTGCAGGCGCCGACGCCTGCGCCGTGGGAGGCGCTGCTGTCGGCGCTGCATTCACTGCGTGCGCCGGAACCGGCCACGCCCGCCGCGCCGCTGGCGCCACCTCCCGTGCCAACGATCGACGCGGCCCCCGTACTGCAGGCCCTGCAGCAGACGATGGCGCGGCAGGACCAGCTCAACGCGGCGCTCGTCGCGCTGGCGCAGGCGATGCGCAATGGCGTCGGCATGCCTGCCGCGACAGGTGCACGCAAGTCCAAGCCACGTTCACCACGGGAAGCCGAGTTCGACCAGGTGATCGCCACCCTCGCGTTCAAGGAGGAACGGCCGACACCGACGCTGGACGTGTCGCCATCGAAGCACGACCACGACGAGGGAGACCTGCCGACGTGAGCCAGCCCCACGCCGCCGAGACCGATGTCGCCGGCCTGGCCGAGCATGCCGCTGCCATCCGGGCGCTGGCGCAAGCGGGTGCAGGCGATCTCCAGGCGACGTTGCGGGACCTGCGCACCGTCCTGCTCTCGGCGGATCCGCGCGCGTTGCGCCGCAGCGTCGGGTTCTGGGGACGGCTGATCGGTCGTGATATCCGCCTTGGCGCCGAAGCCCGTGCGCTGCGTGAGCGCAGCCGCATCCTGCTGCGGCAGGCCGGCTTCGAGACGTCCCGCCTGCGCCACCAGCACGTTGCGCTCGCCGCGCACGCGCAACGGCTGCGCGATGCCTGCGCGCACCTGCAGCAGGAGATCGACGGCCTCGCGCGGCAGCAAGCGACCTCGGATGCGGGCAGCTCCACCGGGGCATCGCGGCTGGCGCACCTCGTCACGCTGCGCAGCGCGTACGAGATCACGGCCAGCCAACTGGACCTGGTCGCCGCCAACGCGCTCGCCATCGCCGAGCGGCACGAGCAGCAACTGCCGCGACTGACCGTACTGCTGGACCAGCAGACGGGCCTCGCCGCCGGTGCGAGCCATGGAATGCAGCTATCCTCCGCCACGCGGACGATAGAAGAGCTGGAAGCCCATATCGAACACCTGCCCGCACCGCCCGCCGCACCGGCGCCGGCCGCGCAGCGCACCCCACCCAAGGAGGCCACATGACGACGACCCAACCCGAACAGACGCTGGTGCCCGCAGCACTGTCGCCGCAGCTGTTGACCGATCTGGGGCTGGAAAGCGCCGACATACCGCATATCCAGGAAGCCACCAAAGCGCTGCAGGACATCGCCCCTGGCAACCTGCACACCTACGGCCGCGAAGCGACCACCAAGACCAGCGCCTTCAGCACCCAGCTGCTGGACAAGGTCCGCAACGCCGATCTCGACAGCAGCGGCGACAAGCTGGGTGAAGTCGTGCGCATCGCGCGTTCACTGAACCTGGAGTCCTTCCACGGCCGCTCGAAACTGCCGATCCTCGGCCCGCTGATCGACAAGCTGCGCGCCACCAAGGACGACCTGGTCCAGCGCTACAGCTCGACCAACCGCCAGATCGACCAGCTGATGGGCGATGTCGGCAAGACCCAGCAGATCCAGCAGCAGCGCGTGCGCGAATACGACCAGATGCACGACATCGTGCTGGGCGAGCGTCGCCAGCTGGGCGTGCACGTGGCGGCCGGCCGCGTCCGCATCGCCGAGCTGGAAGCGGAACTGGCGTCGCTGTCCGGCCTGGAGGATCCCGAATCCCGCACGCGCCGTGCCGCGCTCGACACCGCGCTGCGCCTGATCGACAAGCGCGTGTCCGATCTGCAGGTGCTGCAGCATGCGGCCACGCAGACGCTGCCGATGATCCGCCTGATCCAGGCCAATGCGATCCAGCTGATCGAGAAGTTCAGCGCGGTGCGCGACATCACCATCCCGATGTGGCGCAACCAGTTCGCCATCCAGCTGTCGCTGGCCGACCAGCGCAACGCGGTGGAACTCGCCAATGCCATCGACGACGCCAGCAACGAGCTGATGCGCAAGAACGCCGAACTGGTGCATTCGACCGCCGTCGGCACGGCGCGCGCGAACCAGCGCTCGGTGATCGACGTCGAGACCCTGCGCACCGTCAACGAGACCCTGATCCGCACAGTGGAGGAAGTCCGCGAGATCCACCGCGAAGGCATGGCCAGGCGCAAACAGTTGTCCACGGAACTGGTGGACATGCGCGAAGACCTGGAAAAGCGCCTGGCGCTGCCGACCGCCGGCAACGCTACCCCGTAGCGCGAATGCGACGCGGGTCATGGACGGGATCCACGCGTCGCTGCGTCGTCGGCGCGCGTGGAAGGCGATGCTCGGCTTGCAGGTCGTCCCGTGGCCGATGCGCGAATCGGCGGACGGCTGCTTCCAGCGCCTGTTGACGCGACTGCGTCACGTAACGTTATCGCCACTCTCCTCGATCCATACCCTCTCGCTCGGCGCGGCCAGCGTGCTCCCGCCCGGTTAAACTGGCCCACCACGCGGACCATCGCGTCGGGATACCAGGGGATCGAAGAGAAGATGCGCGACGACGCCAACGCCACCACCGGCCAAGCCAGAGACTTCAGGGCTTGGGCATGCGTCCCTGACAAATGCCTGTTGGCGCGACTCATGTGCGGCAAGGTCGACGGCTGATGACGACCACTCTGATCCGCAACGCGGAGGTGTACGCGCCCGAACCCCTGGGACGCCGCGATCTGCTGCTCGGCGGCGGCAAGGTGCTGTGGATCGGCACCGATGCGCCCGACCTACCCGCCGCCTTCGGCGCCGAGGTGCTGGACCTGGCAGGCCGCCGGCTGTTGCCGGGCCTGATCGACGGCCACGTCCACGTCACCGGCGGCGGCGGCGAGGCCGGTTTCGCCAGCCGGGTGCCGGCGCCGACGCTGTCGCGCTACACCCGCAGCGGCGTGACCTCGGTGGTCGGCCTGCTGGGCACGGACGACGTCGCCCGCGGCACGCGCGAACTGGTGGCCCACGTCAACGCGCTGCGCGAAGAGGGGCTGTCGGCCTGGGGATACGCCGGAGGCTACCACCTGCCGCCGGCCACGCTGACCGGCAGCGTGCGCACGGACCTGGTCTTCATCGACTGCCTGCTCGGGGTGGGTGAGCTGGCGATCAGCGACCACCGCTCCAGCCAGCCGACCCTGGACGAACTGTTGCGGATCGCGTCCGAAGCGCACGTGGCCGGACTGATGACCGGCAAGGCCGGCATCGTCCACCTGCACCTGGGCGACGGCGCGCGCGGCCTGGACCTGGTGCGGCGCGCGCTCGATCAAAGCGAACTGCCGCCGCGGGTGTTCAACCCGACCCACGTGAACCGGCGCAAGGCGCTGTTCGACGAAGCCATCGAACTGGCACGGCGCGGCTGCAGCATCGACATCACCGCCTTCCCGGTGGACGAGGGCGAGGACGCGTGGAGCGCGGCCGATGCGCTGGTCCGCTACCTCGACAGCGGCGCCCCGCGCGACCGGGTCACCATCAGCTCCGACGCCGGTGGCTGCCTGCCCTGCTTCGATG
Source organism: uncultured Pseudoxanthomonas sp. (assembly GCA_946886405.1). Next base: position 4,333 of record CAMPIO010000042.1, on the reverse strand, counting down.
CGCAGGGCCGCGTGTGCAGCATGGACGTCGGCCACTCCGGCGCCCTGGTCGAAACGCTGCGCGAGTTGCTGGCCCGCGGCATCGCCCTGCAGGACGCATTGCCGGCCTTCACGTCCAACGTCGCGGGGCTGCTGCGCCTGCCTGGCAAGGGCCGCATCGCGGCGGGCGCCGACGCCGACCTGGTGGCGCTGGACGCCACCGGCGCGGTGACCGACGTGTTCGCCGGCGGCCACCTGCACCTGCGCGAAGGCGCAGTGCTGCGGCGTGGTACGTTCGAATCGCAAGACACCTGAAACACCGGAGCACTCGATGCCAAGCAAGCCCGTCAACGGGGAGCAACGCGGCTGGATCATCCCGATCGGCGGCGCTGAGGACAAGGAAACCAACCCGCGCATCCTGGCGCGTTTCGTCGAACTGAGCGGTGGCGCCGACGCCGACATCGTCGTCATCCCGACGGCGAGCCGGCTGAAGGAATCCGGCAGCCGCTACGAGGAACTGTTCCGTGGCATGGGCGCACCGCGCGTCGACGTGCTGGACTTCGACACCCGCCGCGATTGCCAGGAGGAAGGCCGGCTGGCGCGGCTGGCGGAGGCCAGCGGCATCTTCTTCACCGGCGGCAACCAGTTGCGCCTGTCCACCATCCTCGGCGGCACCCAGGTGGCGCGCAGCATCCGTTCGCGCAACGCGCAAGGGGTGACCGTGGCCGGCACCAGCGCCGGTGCCGGGTTCCTGAGCGAGCACATGATCGCCTTCGGTACCGAGGGCTCGTCGCCGCGCGCCAGCAGCGTGCGCCTGGCGCCCGGGCTGGGTCTGACCAACCGCTTCGTGATCGATCAGCATTTCCGCCAGCGCGACCGCCTCGGCCGCCTGACCGCTGCGCTGGCCTACAACCCGTTCGCGATCGGCATCGGCCTGGACGAGGACACCGCTGCCTTCATCGCCCCCGACGATACGCTCGAGGTCGAGGGCAGCGGCGCGGTCACCGTGGTCGATGCCCACGACCTGCAGTTCTCCTCGATGGCCCAGGCCGGCGAGGACGACCCGGTGTGCATCCTGGGGTTGGGCGTACATATATTGACCGCCGGCGCCACCTTCAACCTGCATACGCGGCGGGCCTCGGCCGGCCGGCTGGCTACCCGCAAGACCTGATCCGACAAGGAAACATCCTGCATGCGCATCCTCGAACGCTCCGTCTACATTGGCCCGTCGCAGCATGCGCACTTCCCGGTGATCCGGCTGCTGCTGGACCTGGGCGAACTGGAACAGTGGCCCAGCGCGCGCCTGGGGCCCGGCTTCATCGACGGCCTGGTGGCCGCCGTGCCCGGCCTGGCAGAACACGGCTGTTCCTACCGCGAGCCCGGCGGCTTCCTGCGCCGCATGCGCGAGGGCGAAGGCACCTGGCTGGGCCATGTGCTCGAACACGTGGCGATCGAACTCCAGAACATCGCCGGTGAGGACGTCACCTTCGGCAAGACCCGCAGCGTCGACGGCCGTCCGGGCGTCTACACCGTGGTCTACGAATACGCCCAGCGCGAGGAAGGCATCGCCGCGGGCGAGCTGGCGCTGAAACTGCTGTGTTCGCTGATGCCCGAAGGCATCCGCCCGGCCGGCAGCGTGCCTGCGGATTGGGCCTGGGAAGAAGCGCGCGACGACTTCATCCGTTACGCGCAGAAGCGCGCACTCGGCCCGTCGACGGCGTCGCTGGTACGCGCGGCCGAGGAACGCGGAATTCCGTGGCTGCGGCTCAACAATCAGTCGCTGGTGCAGTTCGGCCACGGCAAATACCAGCAGCGTATCCAGGCCACCGTCACCGGCAAGACGCCGCACATCTCGGTCGAACTGGCCAGCGACAAGGAGGAGACCAACAAGATCCTCGGCTCGCTCGGTCTGCCGGTGCCGCGCCAGCACCTGGTCACCAGCCAGTCCGAAGCGGTCAAGGCGGCGCAGCGCCTCGGCGGCCCGGTGGTGCTCAAGCCCTACAACGGCAACCACGGTCGCGGCATCACCATCAACATCACCGGCGACGACGAGATCCGCGCCGCGTTCGATGCCGCGCGCGAGCATTCGCGCTCGGTGATCGTGGAGACCTTCCAGGTCGGCGATGACCACCGCTTGCTGGTGATCAACGACGTGCTGGTCGCGGCCACGCGGCGTACGCCCGGCCACGTGGTCGGCGACGGCGAACGGAGCGTCGCCGAGCTGGTCGAGATCGTGAACCAGGATCCGCGCCGCGGCGTCGGCCACGAGAAGGTGCTGACCCGGCTCGAGCTCGACCGCGAAGCCAGCCTGATGCTGGAACGCGTCGGTTACACCGCCGACAGCGTGCCTGCATCCGGCGAGCGGGTGTTCCTGCGCTCCACCGCCAACCTGTCCACCGGCGGCACCGCCACCGACGTCACCGACGTCATCCACCCCGACAACCGCGACATGGCGGTGCGCGCGGTGCGTGCGATCGGCCTGGACGTGGGCGGCGTGGACTTCATCAGCCCCAACATCGCCGAGAGCTACAAGAACATCGGCGGCGCGATCTGCGAAGTGAACGCCGCGCCGGGCTTCCGCATGCACGTCGCGCCCAGCGAAGGCACGCCGCGCGATGCCGCCGGCCCGGTGATCGACATGCTGTTCCCGCCGGGCACGCCGTCGCGGGTACCGATCGCGGCGATCACCGGCACCAACGGCAAGACCACCACCGCGCGCATGCTCGCGCACATCACCAAGATGGCCGGCTACACCCCGGGCCTGACCACCACCGACGGCGTGTACATCGACGGCCAGCGCACGATGGAAGGCGACATGACCGGCCCCGTGTCGGCACGGATGGTGCTGTCCGATCCGCACATCGACCTGGCGGTACTGGAGACCGCGCGCGGCGGTCTGCTGCGCGCCGGCATGGGCGTGCCGGAAGTGGACGTGGGCGCGGTGCTCAACATCGCCGCCGATCACCTGGGCCTCAAGGGCATCGATACGCTGGAACAGCTGGCGGAGATCAAGCGCATCGTGGTCGAGGTGGCCAAGGACTGCGCGGTGCTCAACGCAGACGACGTCAATGTGTTGAAGATGTCGGGTTACACCGACGCGAAGACGATCTGCTACGTCACCATGAACCCGTCGCACGCGCTGGTGCGCGAGCACATCCGCGCCGGCGGCCGCGCCTGCGCGCTGGAAGCCGGCGTCAACGGCCACATGGTCACCCTGTACGACAAGGGCAGCCACATCCCGCTGATGTGGACCCACCTGATCCCCGCGACGATGGAGGGCCGCGCGCTGCACAACGTGCAGAACGCGATGTTCGCGGCGGCGATGGCGTTCTCGCTGGGGATCAAGCTCGACGCGATCCGCCAGGGCCTGCGCACCTTCGACACCACCTTCTTCCAGGCCCCTGGCCGGATGAACGTGTACGACGAGCATCCGTTCAAGGTGGTGATGGATTACGCGCACAACGCGCACGCGGTGGGGATGATGGCCGACCTGGCCCAGCGCCTGGAGGTGGCCGGGCGCCGGATCGTGGTGGTGGCCGCGCCCGGCGACCGCCGCGACGAGGACATCCAGGACATCGCCCGTGCGGTGGCCGGTCGCTTCGACCACTATGTGGTCAAGCGCGACGACGGCCTGCGCGGCCGCGACGGCGACGAAGTGCCGCGGATCATCGCCCGTGCGCTGCTGGCGGCAGGCGTGGCCGAGACGGCGATCGAACAGATCCCCGACGAGCAACAGGCCATCGACGCCGCCCTGCGCATGGGCAGGCCCGGCGACCTGTTGCTGGTGTTCGCCGATGCCCTGGCCCGCTCGTGGAAACAGATCACCAAGTTCGCCCCTGAAGGCGCCGAGCCGCGCGGCGCGCGCAACCTCGAGTTGCCGTCGCTGCCAGCGGCGCCCAGCGCCGACGAGGCGGCAGTAGCGGCGATGGAGGGCGTGATCCGCGAGGAACGCGGGCTGGTGTTCGCGCGCCACGACGAGGACAGCGATTGAGCGGTGGCGATCCGCACCTGCCGGATTGCACCGTCCAGCGACGACCTGCCGCATGAGTGAACCTGTCCCCTTGCCGTTCGACGACCTGCGTCGCCTGACCGGGCCCAACCTGTACTTCGCAACACCGGGCGCGGTGCTGGAAACGAGGGTCGGCGCGCCGGTTCCATCCGCCCTGATCGAGGACTGGAAGCAGCGCATCGCCCGCGCGCGCGCCGCCCTCGGCTGGCCGGATGGGCCGGTGACGGTACGCGCGCACGCCAGCGGCGCCAGCCTCGCCTTCGCCGCACCCGGTGACATGCTGTACGCCGCCGCCGACGTGACGCGGGGTGCGGATGACGTGCACGCCTTCGGATTCGCTGAAGTG
>CAMPIO010000041.1 GCA_946886405.1 uncultured Pseudoxanthomonas sp. | reverse complement strand
ACGGCTACGACGTGCGCTGCTCGCGCGAGTTCAAGGTGTTCACCAACATCAACTCCACCATCGTCGACCCCAAGCACTTCGATCCGAAAAGCTTCGTGGACATCGAAGCGGATGAATGCATCATCCCGCCGAACAGCTTCGCGCTGGCGCGCACGGTGGAGTTCTTCCGCATTCCGCGCGACACGCTGGTGGTGTGCCTGGGCAAGAGCACTTACGCGCGCTGCGGCATCATCGTCAACGTGACCCCGCTGGAACCGGAGTGGGAAGGCCACGTGACGCTGGAGTTCAGCAACACGACGCCACTGCCCGCGCGCATCTACGCGAATGAGGGCGTGGCACAGATGCTGTTCTTCCAGTCCGATGCCGACGACGTCTGCGAGACCAGCTACAAGGACCGTGGCGGCAAGTATCAGGGCCAGACGGGCGTCACGCTGCCGCGTACCTGATCCGGGCGCTGGCTCAATCCAGCCGCCTGCGCCACGCTTCTACCTGCTGCGTCAGTGCTGTCGGGTCGTGACGCACGGGTGTGCCGCTGCCCCATACCGGGCCGGGCCACGCCGGGTCGCCCTCCTGCCGGCCGACCAGATGGACATGCAACTGGCGCACGATGTTGCCGAGTGCGCCGATGTTGAGCTTCTCCACACCCGGGTGCGCACGGATCAGCTGGCCGGCCTGATTGATCTCGGCCAGTAGCAGGCGCTGCTGTCCGCCATCAAGCTCCAGCCACTCACTGACGTCGTTCACGCGAGGCACCAGTACTAGCCAGGGATAACGCGTGTCGTCCATCAGTCGCACCTGCGACAGCGGGCCGTCGGCGATGAAGGCGCTGTCGGCGGCCAGTCGTGGGTCCAGGATGAAATCGGTCATGCGAGGTTCCGGGCGAAGAAATCGAGCGTGCGTTCGCGCGCCAGTCGCGCACTTGAAGGGTCGTAGTCGGCGCGCAGGTCGCAGTTGAAACCATGGCCGGCAGGGTAGGTGAACACCTCCATCTGCGGCAGCAGGTCGCGATGCTGCTGCACCAGCTTCGGCGGGATCGAGGCATCGTGTTCGCCGAAGTGGAACATCACCGGCGCCAGCGGCGTCTCGGTCAGGAACGGCGCATTGCGCGCGCCGTAGTAGCTCACCGCAGGCAATCCGAGCCGCAGCGCCGCGAGCAACGCCACGGTACCGCCCCAGCAATAGCCGACGGCGCCGACCTTGCCGTGACCGGCGATCGTGTCCGCCGCACGGGCGGTGATGTCCAGGGCGGCATCCAGTCCCAACCGCGTGATCAGGTTGCGGCCAAGGGCGAAGCCGGCGTCGTCGTAACCGAGTTCGACACGGGGCTCCAGAACATCGAAGTAGGCCGGTGCGAGGGCGACGTAGCCGTCGATGGCGAAGCTCTCGGCGATGCTTCGGATATGGGCGTTCACGCCGAAGATTTCCTGCACGATCACCAGTGCGCCGCGCGGCGCGTCGGCAGGATCCGCGCGCCAGGCCCCGATTCTGCCCCGCGCTGTGTCGATCTGAGTCCAGTGGCCCATCGGCAGGATTCCGGCAAAGACGGTGCCCAGTGTATGCGCAGGCGGCCCCGCGGCTGAATGGCCTGGCAGGGGGAGCACGCACGGGAACGCTATAATCCGCGCCCCGTACACGCCGCCGCCGTACCGTCTCCATGTCCCTGCAGAACCCCAAAGTCGGCTTCGTAAGCCTCGGCTGCCCGAAAGCCCTGGTCGATTCCGAGCGCATCCTCACCCAGCTCCGCGTGGAGGGATACGACATCGTGCCGACCTACGACGCGGCGGACGTGGTGGTGGTGAACACCTGTGGCTTCATCGATTCCGCGGTGGCCGAATCGCTGGACGCCATCGGTGAGGCGATGAACCAGAACGGCAAGGTCATCGTCACCGGCTGTCTCGGCAAGCGCCCGGAGCAAATCCGCGAGCAGTATCCGGACGTACTGGCGATCAGCGGTCCGCAGGACTACCAGAGCGTGATGGAAGCGCTGCACGAAGCGCTGCCGCCGAAGCACGACCCCTTCATCGACCTGGTGCCGGATTACGGCATCAAGCTGACCCCGCGCCACTACGCTTATCTGAAGATCTCCGAGGGCTGCAATCATCGTTGCAGCTTCTGCATCATCCCATCGATGCGCGGCGACCTGGTGTCGCGGCCGGTCGACGACGTGCTGCGTGAAGCCGAACGCCTGGTGCGCGGTGGCGTCAAGGAACTGCTGGTGGTCTCGCAGGACACGTCGGCTTACGGCGTGGACGTGAAGTATGCCGAGCGCGAATGGCGCGGCAAGGCTTACCAGACGCGGATGAAGGCGCTGTGCGAAGGGCTGGGCGAACTCGATGCCTGGGTGCGACTGCATTACGTATATCCGTATCCGCATGTCGACGACATCGTCCCGCTGATGGCGGAGAACAAGGTGCTGCCGTATCTGGACATCCCGTTCCAGCACGCCAGTCCGCGCATCCTCAAGCTGATGAAGCGGCCGGGCGCCGTCGACAAGACGCTGGAGCGCGTGAAGCGCTGGCGCGCGATCTGTCCCGACATCACGCTGCGTTCGACCTTCATCGTCGGCTTCCCTGGCGAGACGGATCAGGAATTCGAGGAGCTGCTGCAATTCCTTGACGAAGCGCAGCTGGATCGCGTCGGCGCGTTCGCGTATTCGCCGGTCGAAGGCGCCGCGGCCAACCTGCTGCCTGACCCTGTGCCGGAAGAAGTGAAGCAGGAGCGCCTGGCGCGTTTCATGGAGAAGCAGGCGGAGATTTCCGCCGCGCGGCTGGAAGCGAAGATCGGCACGGTGCAGCAGTGCCTGGTCGACCTGATCGAAGACGACATCGCCGTGGCGCGCTCGAAGGCCGACGCCCCGGAGATCGATGGCCTGGTGCATATCCAGAACGGCGGCGAACTGGGCCTGCGCGTCGGCCAGTTCGTCGATGTCGAGATCACCGAGAGCGACGAGCACGACCTGATCGGCGATGCCATCGGCGGAACGGCGGGGGCGCCGCTCGATCTCAAGGTGCTGTGACCGCGCCAGCAGGCGGAACCCATGCTGGCCGTGGCCGGCGTCGTTTCATCGCGCCCGAGCGTGGACAGGTGGATGCCGGGTGTTTCCGGCATCCGGTGTTCGATGGCTACAGCGCGTACCTGGATTTGCTGAGGGCCGCTCACTGGCCCGATATCGAACAGTTCAATGCGCGGATGTCGGCATCTGGTCCTCGCTTCGTGGAGCAGGATGCGGCTTTGCTCGCCGATGGGCTGCATTACGAAACCCGTATCGCGCAGGGACGCATCGCCACGCGGACGGAGAACTGGCACGACCTGTTCAACGCGATGGTCTGGATCCGTCATCCGGCGCTCAAGCACGCGCTCAACCAGCAGCAATGCCGACACATCGCACGGATGGGGACGAGCGAGCGCAGTCCGGCCCAACAGGCACTTACCCAGTTCGATGAAACCGGCGTGATCGTGCGGGTGTCCGACACGTCGCTGCTGGATCTGTGGGACCGGCACGACTGGCGCGCGCTGTTCCATGCGAACGCCGCGCGCTGGCACGACGGCGGCATTGCGGTCGTGGCGGTGACGGGGCATGCGCTGATGGAGCAGTCCCTGGTGCCGGGGCGCCTGCTGGTGGGCAAGTGCCTGGTGGTACAGGGCGATCCGGCCGGTGCTGTCGTACGCGTGGCCGAATCGATGGCTGCCGGTGAGATCCTTGTCTTACCGTCGGAACTGCGCCCGCTGCCGCTGGCCGGCATCCCCGGCTGGCACGCAGGGCAGGGTGAGGCCTTCTACGCGCAGACCGACTACTTCCGGCCGCTGCGGGATGGTCGCGTATACCCACCGCCGTTGTGACGATCAATCCGCGTAGCTGACATCCACCAGCACGAAGTGGGTGATGCCGCCGGGCAGTTCCACGGAAAACTCGTCGTCGATGCGTTTCTTCAGCAGGGCGCGCGCCATCGGCGAGTCGATGCTGATCCAGCCGCGGGCCGCGTCGGTCTCGTCGGGGCCGACGATGCGGTAGCGCGAGGTTTCGCCACTGGCGATGTTCTCCAGTTCGACCGTCGCGCCGAAGAAGACGGCGTCCGGATCGCTGGGTGCGGTGTCGACCACGCGCAATGCCTCCAGGCGCTTGCTCAGGTAACGCACGCGGCGATCGATCTCGCCCAACTGCTTCTTGCGATAGGTGTACTCCGCGTTCTCCGAGCGGTCGCCTTCGGCCGCGGCGGCGGCCAATGCTTTCACCACTTCGGGTCGCCGCACGCGCCACAGGTCGTCCAGTTCCGACTTCAGGCGGTCATGGCCTTCGCGGGTGATCAGGGCGGTGCTTTTCTCCCCCGGCGGGCGCCAGCGCGACATTTCAGTCGTTCCCGCCGTCGTCGAGCGCGCGCCGCAGGGTGCGGCCACGCGGATCCTCGACAGGCTCGATGCAGCTACCGGCGGTCAGCACCAGCAGGTCGTCGTCGTGGATGGCGAATTCGTGTGGCCGTCCGGCATGGCCTGTTCCGGGGGCAAGGTCTACGCAAGTGCCGTTCCAGGTCATCGTCCAGGAGTTGCGCGTGGTCGAAGCCGTCAGGTCGTCCTGGCAGTAGGACTGCAGGACATAACGCCCGTCGGCGCCCAACGTGAGCAGCACATCGAGCGAGGCGCAGGCATCGGAGGGCAGAGTGCCGAAGTACTGGCCGGCAACCACTTTTCCCGAGGTGGTCGCGTCCGTCATGCCGGCGGCAGGCGTGCCGGGCGCCAACAGCGCCGTCAGCAGCAGCGCTGACCGAACGACGTTGCTGCGCAGGGTCAACGCTTGCCGCCGAAGATACTGCCCAGGATGCCGCGCACGATCTGGTTGCCCAGCTTGGTGCCGATGGTGCGCGTGGTCTGCTTGGCCATCGTCTCGATCATGCCCTGGCGGCGTTTGGTGCCGAACACCGCGTCCTTCACCGTCTGGCCGAAACCGCCGGCGTCGGGATCATCCTTTTCCGTCTTGGCTGCCGGTGCGTTGGCGGCCAGCACCGCTGTTTCGGCGCGCTTGGCCAGCATTTCCGCAGCGGATTCGCGGTCGACGCGCGTGTCGTACTTGCCGCCGACGGGGCTGCCGTTGCGCACCTGCTGACGCTCGGTCTCGTTGATGGCGCCCATACGGCAGCGCGGCGGCGACACCATCGTCTGCTGCACGGGCGAGGGGATGCCCTTGTCCTGCAGCGTGGACACCAGTGCTTCGCCGGTGCCGAGCTTGGAGATGGCCTGAGCCACGTCCAGCTTGGGGTTCGGCACGAAAGTCTGTGCGGCCGTCTTCACCGCCTTCTGGTCGCGCGGGGTGAATGCGCGCAGCGCATGCTGCACGCGGTTACCCAACTGGCCGAGAATGTTGTCGGGCACGTCGTCGGGGAACTGCGAGCAGAAGTACACGCCCACGCCCTTGGAGCGGATCAGGCGCACGACCTGTTCGATGCGCTGCTGCAGGGCGGCGGGTGCGTCGTCGAACAGCAGATGCGCTTCGTCGAAGACGAACACGAGCTTGGGCTTGTCCAGGTCGCCGACTTCCGGCAGCGTCTCGAACAGCTCCGACAGCAGCCACAGCAGGAAGCTGGAGTACAGGCGCGGCTTCAGGATCAGCTGGTCCGCGGCCAGGATGCCGATCACGCCGCGGCCGTCGGTGTTCGTGCGCATCAGGTCGGCCAGTTCCAGCGCCGGCTCGCCGAAGAACATCTCGCCGCCTTCCTGCTCCAGCCGCAGCAGCGCACGCTGGATCGCGCCCACCGACTGCGTACTGACCAGGCCGTAGCTGGTGGAGATGTCCTTGCGTTCGGCGGCGACCAAGCCCAGTAGCGCGCGCAGGTCTTCCAGGTCGAGCAGCAGCAGTCCACGGTCGTCGGCCAGCTTGAACACGATGTCGAGCACGCCGCTCTGGGTGTCGTTCAACTCCAGGATGCGCGAGAGCAGGGTGGGGCCCATTTCGCTGACGGTGGTGCGCACCGGGTGGCCGAGCTTGCCGTACAGGTCCCAGAACACGACAGGGCTGGCGATCGGCGCGTAGTCGGCGATGCCGATGTCCTTCGCCCGCTGCATGACGCGCTCGCTGCCGTCGCCAGCGGTGGCGAGTCCTGCGACGTCGCCCTTCACGTCGGCCATGAACACGGGCACGCCCATGCGCGAGAAGCCTTCCGCCAATGTCATCAGTGTCACGGTCTTGCCGGTACCGGTGGCACCGGCCACCAGGCCATGGCGATTGCCGAACTTCGGCAGCAGCGTGACCGGGATGTCGTCCGTGATGCCCTTGCCCAGCAGGATCGGATCCATGTGCAACCTCGCGTGGTGATGGCGGGATTCTAGCGGCTGGAAACCGCATCCGGGATAAAGAGATGCGACGTCCGACCTTGCCCGGGGTACGCGGCCGGGGCTACCCTCCCGACTCACACTCCGGATGCATGTCTGATGTCGTTTGCGGTTCCTGCCTGTCTGCGCCACTGGCCCATTGCGGTCGCCCTGTCCCTGTTGCTGGTGTCGCCGGTGTCGCTGGCCCAGCGTGTATCGGCGCGGGATCGTGCCGCCTCCGAAGCGCTCGAACAGCGGATGGCGGCTGCCGAAAAACGCTATCGCGACGGGCTGGTGCTGGTAGCGAACAGTGATCCGCGTGGCGCGACCGAAAGCGATGCGGCGCTGGAGGACATGGAAGATGTGCTGGCTGCGTGTACCCAGCAACGTGGCTGCCAGGTGGCCACGCTGCTGGCGACGTACAAGCGCCTGCTCAAGGGCAATGCCGATGCACAAGGCGAGGATGACGCAGGCGAGGGCGATGCCATCGACGCGCTGGACGATGGCACCGATCACGCCACACCGACCGGGTCACCGATTCCCGAGACGGCGCGCACCGCCGCGCTGTTGAACGACCAGCGGCACGCGTTCGACCGCATGGTCGAATACAACCCGGCCATCCAGGCCGGCATCCGCCGCTGGCTCACCGACATGCGGCCAGCGCTGATCGACAGCTACGAGAACTACCAGAACATGCGTGCCGATCTGTATCCGGCGTGGGAGCGCAGCGGCCTGCCGGAAGCCCTGCTGTTCGGCATCATGGCGAAGGAGTCCAACGGGCGTGTGCATTCGACCTCGCGCGCGGGTGCGGCGGGGCCGATGCAGTTCATGTTCCATACCGGCGCGCGTTTCGGCCTGGGGCGCGATGCCAGCGGCTTCGACACGCGCTACGACCCGTATGCATCCGGCCAGGCCAGCGCGGAATACATGAACGAGCGCATGCGCGGCCTCAACAACAACATCGAACTGGCGCTCGCGGCCTACAACGGCGGCGAAGGCCGTGCCGCGCGCGTGTATCGCGAGAACACCGGCCTGGGCTTCTGGGACGACGTGGTCTACAGCCAGTTCCCCGGCGAGACGCGCGACTACGTGCCGATGGTGATCGCGGCGGCGTGGCTGTTCCTGCACCCGCGGCAGTACGGACTGGAGTTTCCCAAGGTGCAGGCGCAGCCTGCATCGTTGAAGCTGGCGCGCGATGCGTCGATCTACGAGCTGACCATCTGCCTGGGCAACGGCGGCACACGCGAGGGTTACATGCGCACGTTGCGCAACCTCAATCCGCGCTACCAGCCGGAAGCGTGGATTCCGGCCGGCACCACGCTGAAGGCCAACGCGCGCATCGCGGGCCTGTATGCGCGCCATTGCGTCAACGGCCCACGCGCGGAACTGGCGCGCACGCTGGTGAGCGCCGATCCCGCGGCCGCCATCCGCCGGGCGTCGCGGACTGGCAACGTCGCCGTCGGCGACGTGACCCCGGTGGCCGGCGTGCCGACGACGGTGGCCTCCGGCGAGCCGAAGCCCGCCGAACCGAAAGCGAAGCAAGCGCGCGATTACCGCGTGGCCAAGGGCGATACGCTGGGGCGCATCTCGCAGCGCTTCCAGTGCGATCTCAAGAAGCTGGCGCAGGCCAACAGGCTGAAGGCACCGGCGTACTCCGTGCGGCCGGGTCAGGAACTGAAGCTGGAGAGTTGCAGGAAGTAGCGTGCGCCATGCGCACGACTGCTTGATGCAGACATCGCGCGGTAGTGCGCGCGGCGCACGCTACGTTAGTGGGTGTCCAGGCTATCGATGCGGCAGTACTTGCCCGTGGGGTTTTCGCATGGAATCGGAACAATGAGCCTTCGGCCGTAGCGTGGGCCATGCGCACGACATCGCGGTGCCGGCAGGATTGAGGTCGTGCGCATGGCGCACGCTACCTATTGCAGTCGGGCGAGCGCTTGTCCCAACCGCACCGGCGATTCCGCGTTCAACTCAGGCGCCAGCGCCGCCACGCCCGGCGGCAGCAACACGATGACCGTCGAACCGTAATTGAACCTTGCCATCTCCGCGAACCGCTCCAGCGTGATGCCCTTGCCGCGGTAGTCCTTGCGGGTAATCGCGGTGCCGTAGGCGGGAATCTCCTCGCCGCTCCACACCGTTTCCACACCCGAAACAAGCAACGCGCCCACCATCACCGACACCATCGGGCCGAAATCGGTGTCGAAGTGGCAGACCAGGCGTTCATTGCGCGCGAACAGGCGGGGCACGTTGGCGACCGCATCCGTGCCGACGCTGAAAAGGCGGCCGGGCACGTGCACGGTCTCGCGCAGCGTGCCGGTCCACGGCATGTGCACGCGGTGGTAATCGCGCGGCGACAGGTAGACCGTCGCGAACAGGCCGTTGCGGAAGGGTTCCGCATCCGTCGCATTGCCCAGCAGTTCGGCCGCGGTGAACGACTGGCCCTTGGCCTGGAAGATGCGGCCATCCTCGATGGGGCCGCACTGGCTGATGTGGCCGTCGGCCGGCATCAGCAACGCCCGCGGGTCGGCATCGGCGACTCGTGCGCCCGGCCTCAATGCGCGGGTGAAAAAGGCGTTGAAGCTCGCGTATGAAAGCGGGTCGGGATTGGCGGCTTCACCCAGGTCCACATTGAATTTCCTCGTCACCGTATCGATCAGCCAGCGGCTGATGCCCGGCGAAGTCGAGTACGCCAACCGACGCGCCAGCGACGACAGGAACCGGTGCGGCAGGACATAGGTCAGCGAAGTCAGCAGGCTCATTTCGTCGACGCCTCGGTCAGCGCGCGCATGTCGGCGGCGATCGCCTTCGGCTGGAACGGCGGTCGGATCAGGCCGGCCAGGCGGCCCTGCGGGTCCAGCACGCCGATCGCCGAGGAGTGGTCCATGCTGTAGTCGTTCGGGTTCTGCTCGAAGCCCTTGCCCGGCACCTTCATGAAGACGAAACCCAGCGACTTGGCGAAGTTCTCCAGCGTCGGGACGTCGGCCGTCGCCGCCATCGTGTCGGGATGGAAGGCGTGGGCGTACTCGCCGATGCGGGTGGGCGTGTCGCGTTCCGGGTCCACCGACACGAACAGCACGCGCGGGCGGGTGGAGTCGGGCAGGTCCTTCCACTGCGCCTGCGCCTGGGCCAGTTCGGCCAGCGTGGTCGGGCAGACGTCCGGGCAGAAGGTGAAGCCCAGGAAGACCAGCGTCCAATGACCCTTCAGTTCGCCGTCGGCCAGTTGGGTGCCGTCCGACTGGCGCAGCGAGAACGGCGGCAACGGACGCGCCTGCGGGAACAGGGTGACGGTCTGGGTAGCCGGCCACTGTGTGGCAGGTACGACCGGGCCGAAGAATTTCTGGGCGGCCAGCAGGCCCAGGCCGGCGGCGAGCGCCAGGACGAGGATGAGGCCGATCTTCTTGTTGAACATGCGCTGGGGATTCCCACGATGGAGGGGCGCGGCCGTCGGGGCCGGGGCCGCATGGGCGCGGCAGGAGGCGGTCATGATACCGGGGCAGCCCCTATAATCGGCGGCCTTCGCCGTTCCGGCGTCTTCACAAGCCTTGCCATGACCGCCGACGTCGCTGCCGAACTGCACACCATCATCGACCTGATCCGTTACGGCGCCAGCCGCTTCAACGGTGCGGCCCTGACGTTCGGCCACAGTTACGACAACGCGCTGGACGAGGCCTCGCACCTGGTGCTGCATACCCTGCACCTGCCGCCGGACCTGGGCCCGGCCTATGGCCAGGCCCGCGTGACGGGTGCGGAGAAGGCACAGGTGTTGGCGCTGTTCGAGCGTCGGGTCAACGAGCGCATCCCCGTTGCCTACCTGACCGGCGAAGCCTGGTTCGCCGGCCTCAGCTTCAAGAGCGACGCACGCGCGCTGGTGCCGCGTTCGCCGATCGCCGAACTGATCGAAGCCGGCTTCGAGCCCTGGTTGGGCGGTCGTGAAGTGAACCATGCACTCGACCTATGCACCGGCTCGGGCTGCATCGCCATCGCGATGGGCCACTACAACCCGGACTGGCAGGTCGACGGCGTCGATATCAGCGACGACGCGCTGGCGCTGTCGGCCGAGAACAAGGCGCGCCTGCTGGCGGACAACGTGCAGTTCCTCAAATCCGACCTGTTCGCTGGCCTGACCGGCCGCCACTACGACCTGATCGTCACCAATCCGCCGTACGTGACCAACGACGAGACCGACGCGCTGCCGAAGGAGTATTCCTTCGAGCCGGAACTCGGCCTGCGTGCCGGTGACGATGGCCTGGACCTGGTGCTGAAGATCCTGCGCGATGCGCCGCTGCACCTGAGCCAGGACGGTCTGCTGATCTGCGAAGTGGGCGAGTCCGAGCGCGCACTGGTCAAGCTGCTGCCGGACGTCGAATTCGCCTGGATCGAGTTCAAGGTCGGCCAGATGGGCATCTTCGCGGTGGAATGCGCCGAGCTGATCCGCCACAACGCGCATATCAGCGAACTCGCCGCCGCCCGGGAATAAGGCGCGCACACGCTGTCGACAGCGGTTGCGGCTGCAACGGTCGCGGCCGGCGTTGGCGCACTGCACAATAGGGCGGCCGGCATGCGATGCTTCGACGCCCGGTACCGGTAGTTCCATCCGCGGAGCGGCGCTTGAGCAGCAACAGTTTCGGAAAACTCCTCACCGTCACCACGTTCGGCGAATCGCACGGGCCGGCCATCGGCTGCGTGATCGACGGGTGTCCGCCCGGGCTCGAGATCGCGCCGGAAGAGTTCCGCCATGACCTGGAGCGTCGCGCCACCGGCAAGTCGCGGCACACCTCCGCGCGCCGCGAGGCCGATGATGTCGAGATCCTCAGCGGCGTCTACGAAGGCCGCACCACCGGCACGCCGATCGCGCTGCTGATCCGCAACACCGACCAGCGCAGCAAGGACTACGCCGACATCGCGCGGCAGTTCCGCCCTGGCCACGCCGATTACACCTACTGGCAGAAGTACGGCATCCGCGACCCGCGCGGGGGTGGTCGTTCGTCCGCGCGCGAAACCACGACACGCGTGGCCGCCGGCGTCATCGCCAAGAAATGGCTGCTGCAGCGGTACGGCGTGACGGTGCGCGGTTACCTGTCGCAACTGGGCCCGATCACCCCGGAAGGTTTCGACTGGGGTGCAGTGGAAGACAACCCGTTCTTCTGGCCGCACGCCGCCCAGGTACCGGCGCTGGAAACCTACATGGATGCGCTGCGCAAGTCGGGCGATTCCATCGGCGCACGCGTCAATGTGATCGCCGACGGCGTGCCCGCCGGCTGGGGCGAGCCGATCTACGGCAAGCTCGACGGCGATCTCGCCGCCGCGCTGATGAGCATCAATGCAGTGAAGGGCGTGGAGATCGGCGACGGGTTCGCGGCGGTCACCCAGAAGGGCACCGAACACCGTGACCTGATGACGCCGGAGGGCTTCCTGTCCAACCACGCCGGCGGCATTCTCGGCGGCATTTCCACCGGCCAGCAGGTTACCGCCTCCATCGTGCTGAAGCCGACGTCCAGCTTGCGCCTGCCGGGCGCGACGGTGGATGTGGACGGCAACACCGTCGATGTCATCACCACCGGTCGTCACGATCCCTGCGTCGGCATCCGCGCCACCCCGATCGCCGAGGCGATGATGGCGCTGGTGCTGATGGATCAGGCGTTGCGTCATCGCGCGCAGTGCGGGGACGTCGGCGAGGTTCCGCCGCACGTTCCCGGCAGCATCGATGGCTGAGTCACGGCCGCGCATCTGGGTGTCGCAGCCGCTGTTCGACGACATCGTCGGGCGGCTGGCGGCGCACTTCGACGTGCGTTCGACGACCGATGTCACCGAACACACGCCGCAGGCCGTCGCCGACGCGTTGCGCGACTGCGCTGGTGCGCTGGTGACGCTGAACGAACGGATTGGTGCGCCGGAAATCGCCGGCGCCACGCAGCTGCGTGCCATCGCCAATGTCGGTGTGGGCTACAACAACCTTGACGTCGATGCGCTGACGCAGGCCGGTATCGTCGCCACCAATACCCCCGACGTGCTGACCGAGACCACGGCCGACTTCGGCTTCGCGCTGCTGATGGCCACCGCGCGACGCATCACCGAGGCCGAACGCTGGCTGCGCGAAGGCCAGTGGCAGCAGTGGTCGTTCGGCACGCTGCTCGGCGCCGACCTGCACGGCAGCACGCTGGGCATCGTCGGCATGGGCCGGATCGGGCAGGGCATCGCGCGCCGCGCGCGCGGCTTCGACATGCGCGTGCTGTACCACAACCGCAGCCGCGTGCCGGACACGGTGGAGCGGGAATGCGGTGCGAGCTACGCGGGTTTCGACGAGCTGCTCGCCCAGTCCGACCACGTGGTCCTGGTGCTGCCGTACTCGCCGCAGGTACATCACCTGGTCGATGCCGCCGCACTGGCGAAGATGAAGCCCACCGCCACGCTGGTGAATATCGCCCGGGGCGGCATCATCGACGAACTCGCGCTGGCCGATGCGCTGGCGAACGGCCGCCTCGCCGCCGCTGGGCTGGACGTGTACGAAGGCGAGCCTGCCGTGCGCCCGGAACTGCTCGCGCTGCGCAACGTGGTGCTGACCCCGCACATCGCCAGCGCCAGCCTGGCTACGCGTCGCGCGATGGTGTCGCTGGCGGTGGACAACCTGATCGCGGCGCTGGGCGAAGGTCCGGATGCCGGCAATCCGCCGACGCCTGTGAATCCCGACGCGCTGGCCATCGCCGCCACCATCAAAACCCCCATCGCCAAACGACAGGGAGCCTGAGGCACGCCCGCAGGTTCCCCGAACACAGCTCCCTGTCTGCTGTCTTCATTCCCCCTCTTTGCGAAATCCATCCATGAGCAACCAGAACCGTAGCTTCAACGTCGCCGTCGTGGGCGCCACCGGCGCCGTCGGCGAAACCATGCTGTCCATCCTGGCCGAGCGGAATTTCCCGATCGGCAAGCTCGTCGCGCTGGCGTCCGAGCGCTCCGCCGGCAACAGTGTCGAATTCAACGGTGAAAAGATCACCGTGCAGGACCTGGCCACGTTCGATCCCACGGGCGTCGATATCGCCCTGTTCTCGGCCGGCGGCGGCATTTCCAAGGAGTTCGCCCCGAAGTTCGCGGCCGCCGGTGCCGTCGTCATCGACAACTCCTCGGCGTTCCGCTACGACGCCGACATCCCGCTGGTGGTCAGCGAGGTGAACCCGGAGCAGGTGCAGAACCGGCCGCGCGGCATCATCGCCAACCCGAACTGCTCGACCATGCAGATGCTGGTGGCGCTCGCACCGATCCATCGCAAGGTCGGCATCGAGCGCATCAACGTGGCGACCTACCAGTCCGTCTCCGGTGCTGGCCGTTCGGCGCTGGAAGAACTCGGTCGCCAGACCGGCGCGCTGCTCAACTTCCAGGACCCGGATCCGCAGCGTTTTCCGGTGCAGATCGCCTTCAACCTGATCCCGCACATCGACGACTTCCTCGACAACGGGTTCACCAAGGAAGAGATGAAGCTGGTGTGGGAAACCCGCAAGATCCTCGGCGACGACAGCATCCAGGTGAACCCCACGGCAGTCCGCGTGCCGGTCTTCTACGGCCACTCCGAAGCCGTCGCCATCGAGACGCGCGAGAAGATCACCGCGTCCGAAGCACGTACGTTGCTGGAAGCTTCGCCTGGCATCGAGGTGGTCGACGACCGCGCCCCGGGTGGCTATCCCACGCCGGTCACCCACGCCTCCGGCACCGATGCGGTCTACGTAGGTCGCATCCGCGAGGACATCTCGCATCCGCGCGGCCTGAACCTGTGGATCGTCTCCGACAACATCCGCAAGGGTGCCGCCCTGAACGCCGTGCAGATCGCCGAGCTGGTGGCGAAAAACGGCTGAGCCGCTATAGTCGTGGCCGGGAAAACTTGGGGAAGGGCCGTGAAACCGAAGCACAGACCTCGGGCGGCAAGACTCCACCTGGCCAGCATGATCGGGCTGGGGCTGGCGTTGCTGAGCAACGCCGCCCTCGCGCTGGGCCTGGGGGAGATCAAGGTCAAATCGCAGCCCGGCCAGCCTTTGCTGGCCGAGATT
This sequence comes from uncultured Pseudoxanthomonas sp., assembly GCA_946886405.1. The sequence goes on along the minus strand of CAMPIO010000041.1, from coordinate 15,667 downwards.
CCGGTCATTTCCAGCGAGCCGGGCGAACTGGAGCAGTTGCGCGCACCCTTGGCGTCGCCGGGGCCGATCGAGCGCGTTGGCCTGCCGCGACCGCAAGGTCTGGTGAACGAACTGGACTTCGCCATTGCGCTGGACGAAGCGGGACGGCCGGTAGTGCGCGTCACCAGCCGCACGCCGGTGGACGTGCCGGCAGTGAACTTCCTGATCGAGGTGGACTGGGGCCAGGGTCGCCTGGTGCGCGAGTATTCGGCGCTGGTCAGTGCGCCGGGCACGCTGGCCGCTGCGGAACAGCCGGTGATCGATGCGCCGGCAGCCGCGCCGACCGACACCATCACGCGGCCGGTCGAGCCGGTCGTCACCGCGCCGACGGAACCGGCACCGGTGCCGCAGACTGCGCCGGAAGCGCCTTCACGACCTGCGCCGGTGCCCGCCGTGGCCGCGACGCCCGCACCGCAGGCCTCGCCTGGCGACACGCTGGCGCCGGTGCGTCGCGGCCAGTCGTTGTCGCAGATCGCCGCGCCGCTGGCGCGTGAGCAGGGCTACACACTGGACCAGGCCATGGTGGCGCTGCTGCGCGCCAATCCCGAAGCCTTCATCAACGGCAACGTCAATCTGCTGAAGCAGGGCGCGGTGCTGCGCGTGCCGGAAGCGGCGGAAGCGCAGACGATCCTCGAAGGCGAAGCCGCCGCGCTGGTGCGCAGCCAGATCGCCGAGTGGCGGAGCGCGCGCGCCCCCATCCCGCAGCCGGCAGCCGTGGTCGATGCCACGCCAGCCACGACGCCGGTCGCGGCGACGGCGTCCCGCCCGGCAACCGTGGCGGATGCTCGGCTGGAAATCGCACCCGCGGCCACGAGCACGTCGGGTTCTGGAACGCAGTCCGGCGTCAGCGCCGGCGGTGAGGGCGAGATGTTGGCGAACGAACAATTGCAGCAATCGAAGGAAGACCTGGCCGCGCGCGAAGCCGAAGTACAGGAACTGCGCTCGCAGGTAGCGGACCTGGAAAAACTCAAGGCACAGCAGGAGAAACTGCTGGCGATGAAGGACAGCGACCTTGCCGCCGCACAGCAGCGCCTGGCGCAGAGCAATGGCAGCGATGGCGGCGTGCCGGTCTGGGCGTGGGCCGGGTTCGGCCTGCTGTTCGTGGGTGCGCTGGCCTGGGGATTCGCGCAGCGTCGCCAGCGCGTGTCGCCGGCGCCCGTTCCGCGCAACCCGGTATTCGGCAAGGTGCCGGTGGACAGTCGCGCTGCGGAACTGGCCGCCGTGATGCCTCAGGCGACGTCCGAAGCGGCGCCCGCGCCAAGCCCCGTGCTGGAGCCGGCCGTCGCCGCACCCCCGAAGTCCGCCCCGCCATCCGCGCCGAAGCCCGCTCCGGGCCCCACCTGGCACGCGGGGGGCGGCACGCCTGCGGCGCCGGCTTCGCCAATGTCGGCACCTACACAGATGCCTGCACCGGCGGGTCGCGACCGTCTTGAACTGGCAGTGGCCTACCTGGATCTCGGCGATGTGGCCACGGCGCGCGACCTGCTGAACGAAGTGGCGGCCGGCAACGACGCCCTGGCGCGCGATGAAGCCCTGCAACTGCTGCGCGATATCGGATGACGGACACGGAGTGATGTCGTGACGCGCTATGCGCTGGGCGTCGAGTACGACGGCAGCGAATTCCTCGGGTGGCAACGGCTGAGCAAGTCCGGCACACCGGACGACACTACCGTGCAGGGTGCGCTGGAAGGCGCACTGTCATCGGTGGCCGATGCCCAGGTGGACACGATCTGCGCCGGCCGCACCGATGCAGGCGTGCATGCGCAGTGCCAGGTCGTCCACTTCGACAGCGATGTCGCGCGCTCGCCACGCAGCTGGCTGCTGGGTACGACCGCGCGCTTGCCGCCGGCCGTCTGCGTGCGCTGGTGCCAGCCGGTGGCGGAGGATTTCAACGCGCGGTTCTCCGCACGTGCCCGTCGCTATCGCTACACGCTGGTGAACCGGATAGCGCGGCCGGCGCTGGAGCGCCACTACCTCAGCTGGGAGCGTCAGCCGCTGGATGCCGACGCCATGCATCGGGCCGCACGACACCTGCTGGGCGAGAACGACTTCAGTGCGTTCCGGACCGTCCACTGCCAGGCACCGCACGCAATGCGCAACCTGCACGCGATCTCGGTCACCCGCCACGGTGAGCGCGTGGTCGTCGAGGTGCAGGCGAATGCCTTCCTGCACCATATGGTCCGCAACATCGTCGGCTCGCTGCTGATCGTGGGTCGGGGCGAACGTCCCGAGGATTGGATCGCCGAGTTGCTGGCGGGCCGCGATCGCACTGTGGCCGGACCGACGGCGCCGTCGGACGGCCTGGTCTTCGTCAGTCCGCTGTATCCGGTGGAATGGAACCTGCCGCCGGAAGTGACGTTGCAGGATCCGCCTAGCATCGCCCCTGGCCTGTTGTAGGAGCGGGCCATGCCCGCGATGCTTTTCGACGGTGGTACGGAAAACAAAAAGCATAGCGGGCATGGCCCGCTCCTACAAAAGCGGGGTGCAGCATCGCGGGCACTGACCGCTCCTACGGAATCCTCCGAAAGCGGCTACGCTTCCATGACGCCCCCTCTGTCGTTGCCATCATGCACACACGCATCAAGTTCTGTGGCCTGACCCGCGCCGAGGACGTTCGCCTGGCGGTCGAGCTGGGCGTGGACTATGTGGGCCTGGTGTTCGCACCCGACAGTCCGCGCCGGCTGTTGCTCGGACAGGCGCGCATGCTGCGCGACCTGGTGCCGGACGAGATCGCGGTCGTCGCCCTGGTGATGGACAACACACGCGGCGACGTGGAACACATCGTCGAGTCGCTGCAGCCGGACCTGCTGCAGTTCCATGGTGGCGAAGACGATGCGTTCGCGACCTCCTTCGGGCGTCCGTACTGGAAGGCGATCGCCATGGGCGGGCAGGACGACAGTGTGTTTGCCAGCCTGTCGGCGTATCCCGGCGCGCGCGGCTTCCTGTTCGACGGCCACGCCGCAGGCAAGCAGGGGGGAAGCGGGCAGCGTTTCGACTGGCGGCGCATGCCGGCGCCCACGGACACGCCCTTCCTGCTTGCGGGTGGCCTGTCTCCGGAAAACGTCGGTCTTGCCTTGCGGACCGCGCGGCCATGGGGCGTGGATGTCTCCAGTGGCCTCGAATCGGCGCCCGGCATCAAGGACGCCGACAAGATGCGGCGCTTCGTCGATGCCGTGCGCGAGGCCGACGCCCGCCGTTGAGCTCAGGCCAAAGCGGCGCGCAGCCACTCGGCCAGCGCCTGGATCTGTGCATCCGTCGTGCCGCGCCGGGCACACAGTGCCCACTCTCCGCCGGTACTCGTGAAGCCCCACGGCGCTGCGAGGCGCCCGCCGTCCAGGTCGGCCTGTACCAGTTCCTGCGGCGCGATGGCCACGCCCAGACCGGCGACAGCGGCTTCCAGCAGATAGGTCAGGTGATCGAAGCCGGCGCCCAGGCGAGGTTGGCCGGCGTCGACGCCCTGGGCCGCGAACCAGCGAGGCCAGGCCTGTGGGCGTGAGGCGGTATGCAGTACGGCTTCGTCGGCCAGTGCGCTGGCTGGCGCCTGTTCCAGCCTGGCGAAACCCGCATGGCGTGGACTGACGACGGGGCCGATCCGCTCCGGCGCCAGCGCAAGCACGTCCCAGCCCGGCGGCCACGGCGCTTCGCCGACCAGCAGGGCGGCATCCAGTCCGGTGAGTGCGTCGTCGAATCCGCCTTCCCGCGCGGACAGGTGCAGCGTCAGCTCGGGCATATCGATCGCCAACCGCTCGAGCCGGGGGATGACCCAGCGTGCCAGTAGGCTGCCCGGGCAGCCGAGGACGAAGGCCATCGGTCGGCGGTCGCGCTGCAGGTGGGCCCAACCGGCTTGCAGGACAGAAAACGTGTCCCCGGCCAGATCGCGCAGGCGCAGGCCGTCGATGGTCAAGGCCAGACCGCGACCCTCACGGACGAACAGGGCGCGCCCCAATGCGTCTTCAAGCGTGCGGACATGCCGGCTGACCGCACCGTGGGTGACATGCAGCTCGGCGGCAGCCCGGCTGACACTGCCGAGACGGGCCGCCGCTTCGAAGGCGCGCAGGGCGTTGAGCGGGGGCAAGGGGCGTGACATGGCGTGAGTTTATGTCACGGATAGGTCAGATTTCATGGATTATCCCGGTAGGACCTGTGCGGTAGAGTGACCACTCATCCGCCGCTCCCCGCCCCGCCATGGCCACACCCACCGACTATCACGCCTATCCTGACGCCGCCGGCCATTTCGGCCGCCATGGTGGCCGCTTCGTCGCCGAAACCCTGATCGGGCCGCTGCAGGAACTCGCCGCCGCCTACGACACGGCCCGCGTCGATCCGGCCTTCATCGCCGCCTTCGACAAGGATCTCAAGCATTACGTGGGCCGCCCCAGCCCGATCTACCACGCCGAGCGCCTGAGCCGCGAAGTGGGCGGCGCGCAGATCCTGCTCAAGCGCGAGGACCTGAACCACACCGGCGCGCACAAGATCAACAACACCATCGGGCAGGCGCTGCTGGCCAGCCGGATGGGCAAGAAGCGGATCATCGCCGAGACCGGCGCGGGCCAGCATGGCGTGGCCAGCGCCACTGTGGCCACCCGGCTGGGCCTGGAATGCGTGGTCTACATGGGCGCCACCGACATCGAGCGCCAGAAGATCAACGTCTACCGGATGAAGCTGCTCGGCGCGACCGTGGTGCCGGTCACCAGCGGCTCGGCGACGCTGAAGGACGCACTGAACGAAGCGATGCGCGACTGGGTGACCAACGTGCACGACACGTTCTACATCATCGGCACCGTCGCCGGCCCGGACCCGTATCCGCGCATGGTGCGCGACTTCAACGCCGTGGTCGGCCGCGAGGCGCGGGCGCAGATGCTGGCCGACTACGGTCGCCTGCCGGACGTGATCACCGCCTGCGTCGGCGGCGGAAGCAACGCCATCGGCCTGTTCCATGCCTTCCTCAACGATCCCGGCGTACGCATCGTCGGTGCGGAAGCCGCAGGCGACGGCATCGAGACCGGCCGCCATGCGTCGTCGCTGTCGGCGGGCCGCATCGGCGTGCTGCATGGCAACCGCACCTACGTGATCTGCGACGACGATGGGCAGATCATCGAAACCCATTCCATCTCCGCCGGCCTGGACTACCCGGGCGTCGGACCCGAGCACGCCTTCCTGAAGGACAGCGGGCGTGCGGAGTACGTCGGGGTGACCGACGAGGAAGCGCTCGCCGCGTTCCATCGGCTGACGCGCACCGAAGGCATCCTCCCGGCCCTGGAGTCGAGCCATGCCGTTGCCCAGGCGATCAAGCTGGCGCGCGAACTGCCGAAGGATCAGCTGGTGCTGTGCAACCTGTCCGGCCGTGGCGACAAGGACGTGCACACGATCGCCGCCCGCGAAGGCATTTCGCTTTGACGCTTTGCTCCCTCCCCTTGAAGGGGAGGGCTCAGAAGCCCGATTCCTGGAAATTTCCGATGAGCCGTTTCGAACAGAAATTCGCCGAACTGAAGGCCGCCCACCGCAAGGCCCTGGTGCCTTTCATCACCGCCGGCGATCCGTCGCTGGAATCCACGGTGCCGGTGATGCATGCGCTGGTCGCCGCCGGGGCCGACGTCATCGAACTGGGCGTGCCGTTCTCCGATCCGATGGCCGACGGTCCGGTCATCCAGCGCAGTTCGGAACGCGCGCTGGCGCGTGGGGCCGGCCTGCGTTACGTGCTGGAAGCGGTGGAAGTGTTCCGCCAACAGGACGATGCCACGCCGATCGTGCTGATGGGCTACCTGAACCCGGTGGAGATCCACGGCGCCGAGCGTTTCGCGCGCGAGGCCGTCGTGGCCGGCGTCGATGGTGTGCTGCTGGTCGACTTGCCGCCCGAGGAAGCCGGGGAGACGCGTGCGGTGTTCGAGCGGGCAGGGCTGGCCCTGATCGCGCTGGCCTCGCCGACCACGTCGCCCGAGCGGTTGCAGAGGTTGTGCGAAACCGCGCAGGGCTATCTGTATTACGTCAGTTTCGCCGGTGTGACCGGTGCCTCCGACCGGCTGGATACCGCCGCGGCGGGAGAACGGTTGAAGCAGCTGCGGGCGAAGTCACGGGTGCCCGTGGTGGCGGGTTTCGGCATCAAGGACGCCGACAGCGCCCGTGCGATGGCGACCGATGCCGATGGCGTCGTGGTGGGCAGCGCGCTGGTGGCGGCACTGGCCGAATCCGGCAGCGATGCCGCCGCACGGGCATCCGCCTTCCTGGCCCCCTTGCGGGCGGCGCTGGACGCCTGAGCCACCGTACGGCTGTGCATGGACGACTGAGCTAAACTGCCGCGCTATTCCATGAGGCCCCGCCAGGGGCAGGCAGCAAGACCACGCATGAGCTGGCTCAGCAAACTGATGCCGTCGGGCATCCGCACCGAAGGCAACGCGGGCAAGAGCAAACGCAGCGTCCCCGAGGGGCTGTGGGAAAAATGCGATCGCTGCGGCGCCGTGCTGTACCGGCCGGAGCTGGAGGAAAACCTGGAGGTCTGCCCGAAGTGCAGCTTCCACATGCCGATCCGCGCCCGCGCCCGCCTGGCGGCGCTGTTCGATCCGGGCAGCACCCGCGAGATCGGCGCCGCGCTCGGTCCGACCGACGTGCTGAAGTTCAAGGATCAGAAGAAATACGCCGACCGCATCAAGGCCGCGCAGAAGAGCACCGGTGAGCGCGACGCGCTGATCACCCTGCAGGGCACGCTCAAGGGCCGCGATCTGGTCGCCAGTTCCTTCGACTTCGCCTACATGGGCGGCTCGATGGGCTCGGTGGTCGGTGAGCGTTTCTCGCTGGGCGCCGAGAAGGCGCTTGAGATCGGCTGTCCGTTCGTGTGTTTCTCCGCCAGCGGCGGTGCGCGCATGCAGGAAAGCCTGTTTTCGCTGATGCAGATGGCCAAGACCTCGGCGGCGCTGGGCAGGCTGCGCGAGGCGGGGCTGCCCTACATCTCGGTCATGACGCACCCCACCACCGGTGGCGTGTCGGCCAGCTTCGCGATGCTGGGCGACATCAACCTGGCCGAGCCCGAGGCACTGATCGGTTTTGCTGGTCCGCGCGTGATCGAGCAGACCGTACGGGAGACGCTGCCGGAGGGTTTCCAGCGATCGGAATTCCTGGTGGCGCATGGCGCCATCGACCAGATCTGCGACCGTCGCGAACTGCGTGACCGCCTGGCGGACCTGCTGGCGTTGATGATGCGACAGCCCAAGCCCGAAGACAGCGAACTGGTGACCGCATGAGCCGCAAGTATTTCGGCACCGATGGCATTCGCGGCCGTGTCGGTACCAGTCCGATTTCCGCCGACTTCGTGCTTCGCCTGGGTAATGCGCTCGGACGCGTGCTGTGCGAAAACGCGGGCGATGCCCGCCCGGTCGTGGTGATCGGCAAGGACACCCGCATCTCCGGCTACATGTTCGAAGCGGCACTGGAAGCCGGCCTGGTCGCTGCGGGCGCCGACGTGCAGTTGATGGGGCCGATGCCGACACCTGCGGTCGCCTTCCTCACCCGCACGCTGGGCGCGGATGCAGGCATCGTGATCAGCGCCTCGCACAACCCGCATTACGACAACGGCATCAAGTTCTTCTCCGCCGAAGGCGAGAAGCTCGATGACGCGACCGAACTGGCGATCGAAGCCGCGCTGGATGCGCCGTTCTTCACCGCCGAATCCGAAAAGCTCGGCAAGGCGATCCGCACGCGCGATGCGGTCGGCCGCTACATGGAATTCTGCAAGGCCAGCGTGCCGCGCCGCTTCGACCTGAAGGGCGTGAAGCTGGTGCTCGACTGTGCGCACGGCGCCACTTACCACATCGCGCCGCTGCTGTTCCGCGAGCTGGGTGCCGACGTGGTCACCATCGGTGCGGAGCCGAATGGCGTCAACATCAACGATGGCGTGGGCTCGATGCATATCGACAACCTCGCCGCGAAAGTGCGCGAGACCGGCGCCCACCTGGGCATCGCCTTCGACGGCGACGGCGACCGTGTGCTGATGGCGGACGGGGAGGGCACGCCGGTCGATGGCGACCAGCTGATCTATCTGCTCGCCCGCGACTGGCAGGCGAGTGGCCGGCTGCGCGGTCCGGTGGTCGGCACGCTGATGACCAACTATGGTCTGGAGCGCGCGCTGGGCAAGCTCGAGATTCCGTTCGTGCGCACCAAGGTCGGCGACCGCTACGTGCACCAGGCGCTGGTGGAAGGCAATGCGGTGCTTGGCGGCGAGGCCTCCGGCCACCTGCTGTGCCTGGATCGCACGACGACGGGCGATGCGATCATCGCCGCGCTGCAGGTGCTGGAATCGCTGAAGCGTCGCAAGGTGACGTTGCGCGAGGCGCTGGATGGCCTGGCGATGCTGCCGCAGAAGACCATCAACGTGAAGCTCGCCAATGGCGCCAGGCCGACCGAGGCTGCAAGCGTGCAGGCCGCACTGGCCCAGGCGCAGGCGACGGTCTCCGGACGCGGACGTGCCTTCCTGCGTCCCTCCGGTACCGAGCCGGTGGTGCGCGTCACGGTGGAAGCCGACGACGATGCGCTGGTGAAGAGCACGCTGGAAACCCTGGCCGAGGCCGTGCGCGCCGCTGCGGCGGCTTGAGCCGGATCAATGAACCTCCGGCGCGGCGATGGCCCGATGGCCTGCCGCGCCTTTCCCCCGTTGGAGCAGATTGCATGAGTGCCCGAATCCCCACGCTGGATATCACCCGTTTCGATGCCGACCGCGAGGCCTTCGTGGCCGAACTGGGTGCGGCGTACCGCGAATGGGGCTTCGCCGGCATCCGCAACCATGGCATTCCGCAGGCGCAGATCGACGCCGCGTATGACGTATTCAAGCGCTTCTTCGCACTGCCCGACGACGCCAAGAAGCGCTACCACGTGCCCGGCAGTGGGGGCGCTCGCGGCTACACGGCGTTCGGCGTGGAAACCGCGAAGGACTCCAAGCATTTCGATCTGAAAGAGTTCTGGCACATCGGGCGAGAGATCGCGGACGACTCCAAGTACCGCGACGTGATGCCGCCGAACCTGTGGCCCGACGAAGTGCCCGGTTTCCGCGAGCATGGCTATGGCCTTTACCAGGCGCTGGATCATCTCGGCTCGCGCGTGCTGTCTGCACTGGCGCTGCACATCGGCCTGCCGGAGACCTACTTCGCCGACAAGACCGATTCCGGCAACTCGATCCTGCGGCCGATCCATTACCCGCCGATCACCGCCGACGACATCCCGAACGTGCGCGCTGGCGCCCATGAGGACATCAACCTCATCACCCTGCTGGTCGGCGCAAGCGCGGCCGGCCTGGAAGTACGCTCGAAGCAGGGTGAATGGGTGCCGTTCACCTCCGACGCCGACACCATCGTCGTCAACATCGGCGATATGCTGCAGCGACTGACCAATCACGTGTATCCGTCCACCACGCACCGCGTGACCAATCCGCCGGGCGAACAGGCGCGTCAGCCGCGTTACTCGGTGCCGTTCTTCCTGCACCCCAACCCGGATTTCCTGATCGACGTGTTGCCCTCCACGGTCACTGCGGACAATCCGAAGCGCTATGCCGAGCCGATTACGGCGCAGGGCTATCTGGAAGAGCGTCTGCGCGAGATCAAGCTGAAGTGATCGCTGCCCTCGTGCGCTGACGAGGAAAGTGGCCGCGATGAGGTCTGCGGCGGTATCAGGGGAAAAGCATCGCGCCCATGGGGCGCTCCTACAGGGGCCGGGTTGTTTGCAGGAGCGGGCCATGCCCGCGATGCTTTCGCTTCTCAATCCAGCGGCCGCACCTTGCGCGAGTTGCGCGCCATCAGGCCCATCGCCACGCGGTGCGGCAGCAGCTTCACGATGGTGTGCATCAACCGGTAGCGCCAGCCGGGGATCACCAGGATGTCGCCGCGTTCGTTACCGTCGATACCGGCGCGCGCCACCTCCGTTGCCTGCAGCCACATCGTCGGCGATACCCGCATGCGCGACCGGGTGCCGGTGACGTCATGGAATTCGGAATAGGTGAAGCCCGGGCACAGCGCGGTGACATGTACGCCACGGTCGGCATTCTCGAGCGCCATCGCCTCGCTGAACTTCAGCAGGAAGCTCTTGGCCGGCGCATACAGCGTCTGTCCTTCCGCGGCCGGCATCAGCGCGGCGAATGAGGCGACATTGAGGATGCGGCCCTGGCCGGAGTCGCGGATGGAGGGCAGCAACCGCCAGGTCAGTTCGCACACGACCGTCACCATGACCTGCAGGAATGCCGCATGCGCTGCCCAGTCGTTGCTGCGATAGCGGCCCGGCATGCCGTAGCCGGCGTTGTTCACCAGAATGCGAATCCGCACGCCGCGCCGCTCCAGTTCCGCGACGAGTGCCGCAGGCGCTTCCGGCTCCGCCAGATCTGCCGCCACGACTTCCACGGGAACCTGTGCCCGCAATTCCGTCGCCAGCGCCTGCAGGCGGTCCACGCGACGGGCCGTCAGCACCAGGGGGACGCCACGTCTCGCATACTCGCGGGCGATCTGTTCGCCGATGCCACTCGAGGCGCCGGTAATCAGGGCGTAACCGACGGTGCGTGCAGGGGAAGCGTCGGGCATGGCGGGTCCTGGGTTCGGCGGTGGTGGTGGCTGCACGATAGCGGGCGGGTAGGTGCGTCCGCCAACATCGGCTAGACTGCGCGACCTCGAACTGGACAGGAATTGGTCTTATGCGTCGCAAGCTCGTGGCCGGCAACTGGAAGCTCCATGGCACCCGTGGTTTCGCGACCGCGCTGATGGACGAACTGGTCGCGGGTCTGCCGCTGGAGGGCGTGGACCTGCTGATCCTGCCGCCGCTGCCCTATCTGGGTGAGCTGATCGAGGACTACGGTGACCGCGGCGTCGCCTTCGGCGCACAGGATGTCAGCAGCAACGAAAAAGGCGCCTACACCGGCGAGGTATCGGCCTCGATGCTGGTCGATGTGGGGGCACGGTATGGCCTGGTGGGGCATTCCGAGCGCAGGCAGTACCACGACGAAAGCAGCGAATTCGTGGCGAAAAAGTTCGTCGCGGCCAGGAACGCCGGCCTGGTTCCGGTGCTGTGCGTGGGCGAGACCGACCAGCAGCGCAAGGACGGCCAGACCGAGTTCCGCATCCAGAAGCAGCTGCAGGCCGTGTTCGACCTGGCCGGCCCGCAGGCCTTCGACGGCGCGGTCGTGGCCTACGAACCCGTCTGGGCGATCGGCACAGGCCTGACGGCCACGCCGGCCCAGGCCCAGGCCGTGCATGCGTTCATCCGTGGCGAAGTCGCGGCGCGCGATGCTAGAATCGCCGGCTCGTTGCCCCTCCTGTACGGCGGCAGCGTGAAGCCCGACAACGCCGCGGAACTGTTCTCGCAGCCCGATGTCGATGGAGGGCTGGTAGGCGGCGCTTCCCTGGTCGCCAAGGATTTCCTGGCCATCGCGCAAGCGGCGGCCGGTCGGGGATGACCCCGGCACGACCGGCCCAGCGGGGCCGGACGACTCAACCGGTTGAGACTGATTCCAAATGTGGATGTTGATCCTGAATGTGGTGTACGTGCTGGTGGCCATCGCCATCATCGCGTTGGTGTTGATGCAGCGCGGTTCCGGCGCCCAGGCGGGCTCGGGTTTCGGCGGTGGCGCATCGGGTACCGTGTTCGGCGCGCGCGGTGCGTCCAACTTCCTGTCCAAGAGCACCAAGTGGCTGGCCATCACGTTTTTCGGCATCAGCCTGTTCATGGCGTGGTACGCGACGCATAGCGCCCGTCCCACCACGGAGCAGAATCTTGGCGTGATGTCCGCGTTGCCGGCAGCGCCCGCTGCGCCGGCAGGCGAACTGCCCAAGCCGTCGACCGTGCCGAGCACGCCGATCCAGCAGGTGCCTGCTGCGCCTGCCGACAGCGTGCCGGCCGCACCGCAGGAAGCGGCACCGGCGACGGAAACACCGCCGGTAACGCCGCCGCAGGGCGGTTGAGCACGGCTACAATGGCGGGGCGTGCATAGCGTCGCGCAAGTTTCAAAGCCCAGGTGGCGGAATTGGTAGACGCACTACCTTGAGGTGGTAGCGGCGAAAGTCGTAGGGGTTCGAGTCCCCTCTTGGGCACCAGCAAGGCGGGTCGGCGGCAACGTCGCTCCGCATCGAAAAACCCGCCGCAAGGCGGGTTTTTTCTTTTGTCGACTGCGGTGACAAGCGCCGGTAATCGTTTACTAGCGAGTTCACGAACCGTTACAATCCCGGCGATTCATCGGGCGCCCGGTACGTGTTGCGGAAGGGCTCCCGCGGAAGGTGGGCCCGATGGTTGCATCAGCGGGTCGCTCGCGGCGCAGGCCGTGGGCGGGCGATGCGAGCCCCATTCATGCCGTGCCGCGTCGTGCGCGCCGGCGGATAGGACAAGACGAGACAAGCGAGTGCTGGCCAATTACCTGCCCACCCTGTTGTTCCTGATCGTCGCCACCGGCATCGGCATTGCGCTGATGGTCGCCGGTCGCTTCCTCGGTCCGCGTCGGCCCGACGCCCAGAAGCTGTCCCCGTACGAATGCGGCTTCGAAGCTTTCGAAGACGCGCGCATGAAGTTCGACGTGCGCTATTACCTGATCGCCATCCAGTTCATCGTGTTCGATCTGGAAATCATCTTCATTGTTCCGTGGACGCTGGTGTTCCAGGAATTGGGTCCGCGTGCGCTGGTCACGATGGGCCTGTTCGTGGGCATGCTGTTCCTCGGCTTCATTTACGTTTGGAAGAAGGGAGCGCTCGAATGGGAGTGATCCAGACCGTCGACCGTCTGATGAACAACCCGATCCCCGAAGGGCGGGTGGACGACATCCTGCGCCCCGAAGGCGACAACCCGCTGCTGGAAAAGGGCTACGTCACCACCAGCGTGGATGCGCTGATGAACTGGGCGCGCACCGGTTCGATGTGGCCGATGACCTTTGGTCTGGCCTGCTGCGCGGTGGAGATGATGCACGCCGGTACGTCGCGCCTGGACCTGGACCGTTACGGCGTGGTGTTCCGCCCGTCGCCGCGCCAGTCGGACGTGATGATCGTGGCCGGCACGCTGGTCAACAAGATGGCCCCCGCGCTGCGCAAGGTCTACGACCAGATGCCCGAGCCGAAGTGGGTGATCTCGATGGGCAGCTGCGCCAATGGCGGCGGCTACTACCACTACTCGTACTCCGTCGTGCGCGGTTGCGACCGCATCGTGCCGGTGGACGTCTACGTACCCGGTTGCCCGCCCACGGCCGAGGCGCTGGTGTACGGCATCCTGCAGTTGCAGAAGAAGATCTGGCGCACGCAGACCATCGCGCGCTGATTCCTGCTCCCCCCCGACATCCCCCTTCAGAGCACGCCACGCCCCATGGCAGAGCAAGCTGCAAACTTCACCGACCAGCTGCGCGCCCGCTTCGCGGACGCGACGGTCAGCGTGGCCGAGCCGCGCGGCGAGATCACCCTGGAAGTGCCCTCCGCGTCCTGGCACGCCGTCTGCCTGGCGTTGCGCGACGAGTTCGGCTTCGAACAGGCCGTCGATGTCAGCGGCGTCGATTACCTGGGCTACGGCAGTGCCGAATGGGACACGGCCGACGTCTCCTCCGCGGGTTTCAGTCGCGGCGTGGAGGGGTTCGGTCCGGGTCGCTTCAGCTGGGAGCAGCGCCCGCAAGGTGCCACGCAACCCAACCGCTTCGCGGTGGTCCTGCACCTGCTTTCGTACCAGCACAACCGCCGCGTCCGCGTGCGCTGCTTCGCGCCGGATGACGGCCTGCCGGTCGTGGCGTCGCTGTGCGACGTGTGGCCGGGCCTCAACTGGTTCGAGCGCGAGGCGTTCGACCTGTACGGCATCATCTTCGAAGGCCATCCGGACCTGCGCCGCATCCTGACCGACTACGGTTTCGTCGGCCATCCGTTCCGCAAGGACTTCCCGCTGATCGGCAACGTTGAAGTCCGTTACGACGAAGAGAAGAAGCGCGTGGTGTACGAGCCGGTCACCTCGGTCGAGCCGCGCGTCGGCGTGCCGCGCGTGATCCGCGACGACGCCCGTTACCAGACCGCTGCAGGCGAAGCGGCTGCACGCGAGGGCAAGGCATGAGCAACCCGCAATCCGGCGTCGCGTTCGCCAGCAATCCCGCCGAGGGCAAGCAGGAAATCCGCAACTACACGCTGAACTTCGGTCCCCAGCATCCGGCCGCGCACGGCGTGCTGCGCCTGATCCTGGAAATGGACGGCGAGACCATCGTCCGTGCCGATCCGCACGTGGGCCTGCTGCACCGGGGTACCGAGAAGCTGGCCGAATCCAAGCCGTTCAACCAGTCGATCGGCTACATGGACCGCCTGGACTACGTGTCGATGATGTGCAACGAGCACGCCTACGTGCGCGCCATCGAGACCCTGATGGGCATCGAGGCGCCGGAGCGCGCGCAGTACATCCGCACGATGTTCGACGAGATTACCCGCATCCTGAATCACCTGATGTGGATCGGCTCCAACGCGCTCGACCTCGGTGCGATGGCGGTGATGCTGTACGCCTTCCGCGAGCGCGAAGAGCTGATGGACTGCTACGAGGCGGTCAGTGGCGCGCGCATGCATGCGACCTACTACCGCCCCGGCGGCGTGTACCGCGACCTGCCGGACCGCATGCCGAAGTACAAGGAATCGCCCTGGCGCAAGGGCAAGGCGCTGAAGCAGTTCAACCAGGCGCGCGAAGGCTCGCTGCTGGACTTCCTGGAAGACTTCACCAACGAATTCCCCAAGCGCGTCGATGAGTACGAGACGCTGCTGACCGACAACCGCATCTGGAAGCAGCGCACTGTCGGCATCGGCGTGGTGTCGCCGGAACAGGCGCGTGCGCTGGGCATGACCGGCGCGATGCTGCGTGGTTCGGGCATCGCCTGGGACCTGCGCAAGAAACAGCCGTACGCCAAGTACGACGTGGTCGATTTCGACATCCCCGTCGGCGTCAACGGCGACTGCTACGACCGCTACCTGGTCCGCGTCGCCGAGATGCGCCAGTCCAACCGCATCATCCAGCAGTGCGTGAAGTGGCTGAAGGCCAATCCCGGCCCGGTCATGGTGCAGAACTTCAAGGTCGCGCCTCCCTCCCGCGAGGAGATGAAGGACGACATGGAAGCGCTGATCCACCACTTCAAGCTCTTCAGCGAAGGCTACTGCGTGCCGGCCGGCGAGACCTACGCCGCGGTCGAGGCGCCGAAGGGCGAATTCGGTTGCTACCTGGTGTCCGACGGCGCCAACAAGCCCTTCCGCGTGAAGTTGCGCGCGCCGGGTTTCGCGCATCTGTCCTCGATGGACGAAATCGTGCGCGGCCACATGCTCCCCGACGTCGTCGCGATGATCGGTACCTATGATCTTGTCTTTGGTGAGGTGGACCGATGAGGGCCACGGGTAATTTCGAGGCGGCGCAGAACGTCGATCCGCTGGTGGCGTTGAGCGACAAGACGCGCGCGCACATCGATCATTGGCTGACCAAGTTCCCGCCGGAACGCAAGCGTTCCGCGGTACTGCAGGGCCTGCATGCGGCTCAGGAACAGAACGAAGGTTGGCTGACCGACGAGCTGATCGCCGCCGTCGCCAAGTACCTGGACCTGCCGCCGGTGTGGGCCTACGAGGTCGCCAGCTTCTACTCGATGTTCGAGACCGAGAAGGTCGGCCGCAACAATGTCGCCTTCTGC
>CAMPIO010000040.1 GCA_946886405.1 uncultured Pseudoxanthomonas sp. | reverse complement strand
CGGCCGTCGGCAGGTCGATCTTGTTGAGCACCGGCACCACTTCCAGGCCCTGCTCCACGGCGGTGTAGCAGTTGGCGACCGACTGGGCTTCCACGCCCTGGGCGGCGTCCACCACCAGCAGCGCGCCTTCGCAGGCGGCCAGTGAACGGCTGACTTCGTACGAGAAGTCGACGTGGCCGGGGGTGTCGATGAAATTCAGCTGGTAGACCTGCCCGTCCTTGGCCTTGTACGGCAGGGACACGGACTGGGCCTTGATGGTGATCCCGCGCTCGCGCTCGATGGGATTGGAGTCGAGCACCTGCGCTTCCATCTCGCGGGCCTCGAGGCCGCCACACAGCTGGATGATGCGGTCGGCCAACGTCGACTTGCCGTGGTCGACGTGCGCGATGATGGAGAAGTTGCGGATATTCCGCATGGAATCAGAAGACATGGGGAGGGCGGCGGCCTATGCCGTCGTCAGGAATAACGGGACATTATCGCACGGTCCCGGCCCGCGCTCCCTGCACATCGACGACGGGCGAAACAAACGTGGCTCCAAATGGGGGTGGAGCCACGTCAGGGAGGGAGGATGGAATCAGCCCTTTTCCACGGTCACCGCGAGGAATCGCGTGATCCCGCCGCGATTCCGGACCAGCAGCATGACCGTGTCACCGGGCTTGGCGCCCGCAAGCTCACGGTCCAGAGCTGCCGGGCTGTTCACCTTGGCACGCCCCACCTGCAGGATGACGTCCCCGCCGGTCAGGCCGGATTCCCGGGTTGCGGCACTGTTGACCCGGGTGACCAGCACGCCATCGCTGCCCTCGATGCCCAATTGCTTGCGCATGCTGTCGTCCAGCGCCTGGGCCACGATGCCAAGCGGATTGCCGCGAGAGGTCGAGGCCGGCGCGTCCTGCGACGGGTCCGGACGGGACGCGGCGGCTTGGCCTTCGTCCAGCTCGGTCAGCGTGACGTTGACCTCGCGGGCTTTGCCATCCCGGATCAGCGACACCTTTGCCTTCGTTCCCGGCGTCAGCACACCCACCATGGGCGGCAGATCACTGGACTGGTTGATCGGCGCCCCGTTGAACGAGGTGATGACGTCGCCCACTTCAATGCCCGCCTTGCCGGCCGGACTACCGGCGAGCACCTGGTTGACCAGGGCGCCGCGGGCATCGGGCACGTTGAGGCCGCGCGCCTTGGCGGCATCCAGCGGCTCCACGATCACACCCAGTTGGCCACGACTGACCTTGCCGGTGCTCTTCAACTGCTCCACCGCGCTCATCGCCAGATCGATCGGGATCGCGAAGCTGATGCCCATGTAGCCGCCGGACACCGAGAAGATCTGCGAGTTGATGCCGACGACTTCACCGCGCGTATTCAACAGCGGACCACCGGAATTGCCCTGGTTGATCGCCACGTCGGTCTGGATGAACGGCACGTAGCGCTGCTCGGGGGACGCGCTGCGGCCGACGGCACTGACGATACCCGCGGTGACGGAATGGTCCAGCCCCAACGGCGACCCGATCGCCACCACCCATTGGCCCGGCTTCAGCGTGTTCGAGTTGCCGATGCGCACGGTCGGCAGGCCCTTCGCGTCGAGCTTCAACAGCGCCACGTCGTACTGCTGGTCGCTGCCGACGACCTTGGCGGTCAGCTCGCGGCGATCCGGCAGGGTCACTTTGACCTCGTCCGCGCCATCGACGACGTGGTGGTTCGTCAGCACATACCCGTCTGCCGAAATGATGAAACCGGACCCCATCGAGGTACCCCGGCGCTGCGGCCCCTGCTGGCCGGGACCCGGCATCTGGAAGCCGGGCGGCAGCATGCGCCGGAAGATCTCCGGAATGTCCGCCTCCTCCTCCGTTTGCGCGCCGCGACGGGCGCCGACCGAGGCCTCCACGTTCACAACGCCGGGCCCGACCTGCTCCACCAGTTGGGTGAAGTCCGGCAGGCCGGTCACCAGTTGCGGCGCAGCCGTCTGCGCCACGGCGGGAACTGCAGACGCGATGGGCGCTGGCGCTTCGGCCTGTTGCGCGCACGCAGCAAGCGGCGTGGTGAGCATCAGCAGGGCCAACAGGCTGTGACGGGCGTGGGGAGTCATCGAATGCATGCCTCGATAAGAAAGGAATCAGGGGTGTCTTGCGCGCCCGGAACGTACCGGACGCGTGGGCTTTCAGTCGCGCGGCGCGTCGACGGGAGCCGCAACCGGCGGTGAGGAAGGCAGGCGGGGCTCGAACGGATAGAACGTCCGCGTCGCCGAGTCAGAGGAGTAACCCGTGGTCAGGCTGCCGCTGGCCGAGGGGTATGCCGACAGGGCGGAACGTGGCCACGGACGGGACGCGACGGCAGCCGGATCTTGGACACGATGCGAGAAGGGATTGGCTGTTGCCTGCATCGGCACCGTGGAAGCCACGGTGGCGACCGCATCCGTTGGCGCGCCGCGCACGTTGCCGTTCGCCCGCACTGGCGCATCCGCACGCGCCACCCGCTGGGCACTGCGCGCAGCCTGCTGGTTGCGCGTCGCACTGCGTCGCACTGCGTCTTGCCGACGCGGCACGCTCGCGGCTACTGCCACCGCAGCTGCCGCATAGGCTTCCGCATCCGGCGCAGGAGCGCTGGGAACATCGGGCATCGCGGCCGGGGACGTGGCCTGTGCCGATGCCACCTGCGTATCGTCGCTGACGGGAACATCCTGCGGCGCTTGCTGGCGCGCCATGAACAGCGCTACCAGCGCGACGGACGCCGCCAGCGCACCACCACCCCAGCGCGCGAGCAGGTTGCGCGGGCGCGGCGGCGGCGCTTGTGACGCGCCTGCTGTTGCCGAAGACGATTCAGCCGCGATCGTCTGCGCCACGCGCTCGGCGAAACCGGCGGGCGCGGGCGCACTGCCCTGCCCTCGCAGCACGTCTCCGCACAGCTGCCAGCGCTCCCAGCACCCGGCCAGTTCGTGGTCGTGCTGCAGGCGGCGCAACAGGAAGCGCGCCTCATCGGCGGACAGATCGCCGTCCATCAGGGCGGAGAGCTGCTGGCGATGGTGGATGTCGAGCTTGTCGATGATCGGTGTCTCGTTGCGGGCGGTCATGAGCGGGCACGCTCCCGGGTTGTGCTGTCGGTATCCAGCAGAGGACGCAGTTGCTCATCGATCGCCTCGCGCGCCCGGAAGATGCGGGAACGCACGGTGCCGATCGGGCAATCCATCTTCTGCGCGATCTCTTCGTAGCTGAGGCCTTCGACTTCGCGCAGGGTGATCGCGGTCCGCAGTTCCTCGGGCAGGCCGTCCACGGCCTTCATCACCGTTGCCTCCATCTCCTGGCGCATCAGTTCGCGCTCGGGGGTGTCGGTGTCGCGCAGCCGCGCGCCGATGTCGTACTGCTCGGCGTCGGCGGCATCCACGTCCGCCGTCGGGGGACGGCGATTGTGTGCGACCAGGTGATTCTTGGCGGTATTCACGGCGATACGGTGCAGCCACGTATAGAACTGGGAATCGCCCCGGAAATTTCCCAGCGCGCGGTAAGCGCGCAGGAAGGTCTCCTGGGCCACGTCCTGGCACTCGCTCCAGTCATGGATGTACCGCCCGATCAGTGCCACCACGCGATGCTGGTACTTGCGTACCAGCAGGTCGAAGGCCGCGCTGTCGCCGCGTTGCACGCGTCTGACCAGCTCGAGGTCCAGCTCCTGGGTTGGATCAACTTCGGCCATGCCGGGCCGCACTCCTGTCGGCTCGGCGGTGGCCGGGCCCTGTGACCGCGCTAGCGGGGGAAAGTTCAACGCCTTGTCCAAACCGTTGCCCTATCAAGAATTTAACCGGCGCAGCGGGAACATCCCCTGCCGCCGGTCACGCCCGTGACGACGTTCTCGTTGATATGTGGATTTGACGGGGATGAAACAACCTCGGGATGATAGCGGCCTTATCCATACGTGAACGGATGGTCCCTGCATGGCCGCAAACTTCGATGGGCTGCGATTCAGTCACTGGCAGACCGAGCTGCGCGCCGACGGCATCGTCGTGCTGGCCTTCGATCGCCAGGGCGCCAGCGTCAATGCGTTCTCGCAGGATGTGCTGATCGAACTGGCCGATATCATCGAGCGCCTGGCCATCGATCCACCCAAGGGCGTAGTGCTGCGCTCGGCCAAGGCCAGCGGCTTCATCGCCGGTGCGGACCTGAAGGAGTTCCAGGCGTTCGACCGCAAGGGCACCGTCAACGACGCGATCCGCCGCGGCCAGGCCGTGTTCCAGAAACTGGCCGAACTGCCCTGCCCTACGGTGTCTGCCATCCACGGCTTCTGCATGGGCGGCGGCACCGAAATCTCGCTGGCCTGCGATTACCGCGTGGCCAGCAGCGACCCGTCCACCCGCATCGGCCTGCCCGAAGTGAAGCTGGGCATCTTCCCCGGCTGGGGCGGCAGCGCACGCCTGCCACGTCTGGTGGGATCACCGAAGGCGATGGACATGATGCTCACCGGTCGCACGCTGTCGGCCAGCTCGGCGAAGGCGATGGGCCTGGTCGACAAGATCGCGGAACCTGCCGTGCTGATCGATGCCGCGGTCGCATTGATCGCATCGCGCGCCCAGCGTCCGTTCAAGCAGCGCTTCGCCGGCTGGATCAGCAACAGCTGGGCGGCACGGCAGATCCTCGCACCGCAAATGCTCAAGCAGGTCGCGCGCAAGGCACCGAAAGCGCACTATCCCGCGCCATACGCCCTCATCAACGTGTGGAAGACGGCGGGCGGCAAGGGTATCCAGGCGCGACTGGATGCCGAGCGCAAGGCCGTGGTGAAACTGGCCGGCACGCCGACCGCGCGCAACCTGATCCGCATCTTCTTCCTCACCGAGCGCCTCAAGGGCCTAGGTGGCAAGGACCACGGCATCGCGAACGTGCACGTCGTCGGCGCGGGCGTGATGGGCGGCGACATCGCGGCGTGGTCGGCCTACAAGGGCTTCAACGTCACCCTGCAGGACCGGGAGCAGCGCTTCATCGATGGCGCGTTGTCGCGTGCGCAGGAGATGTTCGCCAAGAAGGTGAAGGATGAGAGCAAGCGTCCCGCCGTGGCCGCGCGACTGAAGGGCGACCTGGCCGGCGACGGCGTGCCGCAGGCCGACCTGGTGATCGAAGCGATCATCGAAAATCCCGAGGCCAAGCGCGATCTCTACCAGACCATCGAGCCGCGCCTGAAGGCCGATGCGCTGCTGACGACCAATACGTCGTCGATTCCGCTGACCGAATTGCGCGAACACATCCAGCGCCCGGCGCAGTTCGCCGGCCTGCACTACTTCAACCCGGTGGCGCTGATGCCGCTGGTGGAGATCGTGCAGCACGACGCGCTGGACGAGACCAACGTCAAGCGCCTGGCCGCGTTCTGCAAGGCGCTGGACAAGTTCCCGGTGCCGGTCGCCGGCACGCCGGGCTTCCTGGTCAACCGCGTGCTGTTCCCGTACATGCTGGAAGCCGCCACCGCCTACGCCGAAGGCATCCCCGGCCCGGTGATCGACAAGGCCGCGGTGAAGTTCGGCATGCCGATGGGCCCGATCGAACTGATCGATACCGTCGGCCTGGATGTGGCGCAGGGCGTGGGCGCGGAACTGTCGCCCTTCCTCGGGCTGACGTTGCCGGCGGCGCTGGCGACGGTGGAACCCGGCAAGCGCGGCAAGAAGGACGGCCAAGGCCTGTACAAGTGGGAGAACGGCAAAGCCGTGAAGCCGCAGGTCCCGCAGGACTACAAGGCGCCGGATGACCTGGAGGACCGCCTGATCCTGCCATTGCTCAACGAAGCCGTCGCGTGCCTGCACGACGGCGTGGTCGCCGACAGCGACCTGCTGGATGCCGGCGTGATTTTCGGCACCGGGTTCGCGCCGTTCCGGGGCGGCCCGATCGAACACGTCAAGGCCGTCGGCCCCGACGCGCTGCTCGAAAAGCTCAAGGCGCTGCAGGCCCGTCATGGCGACCGCTTCGCGCCGCGGCCGGGCTGGGACAACCCGGTGCTGCGCCAACCGACGGTCTGACCGTCATGATGCTGCGTGCCGCCCGACGCGCAGCGTGCCGCTTGATCAGGGTGCGACCGCGCCCTGCGTTTTATCTTCGGCCATTCCACGCAGCGTTTCGCGGAATGCCGCATCGCGCTGCACGGCTTCCTGGCGCTTGAGTCGCGCGGCGACGATGTCGGCGTCGTTGCCCGGCGCCCCCGCACCGGCGGCGAGCGCCGAACGCGAGCGACTCCACGCGATACCGCACCTGCCCGCCTGGGCTTTCATCACCGGCGTACCTTCGGACAAGGCGTGTTCACCGTTGAACCGGAACGCCATCGGCTTGGTGACCGGCTGCGCGGTGACGCCAATCGACACCTGGCGGGGCAATGTGTCCCACGCGCGCACATCTGCGTCAGGCTTTATCTTGCCGTGCGCGCCTCCTGACACCAGCGTGACCAGCAGACCCGCGACCTGCAGCGGCAGCACACCGCTCTGCGTCATCAGGTAGCCGACTTCGGCGGTGTTGCGCATGCCGTTCTGGAGCGACGCCTTGCCATCGAGGATCGCGTCGAAGGCGCGGCCGCCGCGCGTGGTGGCCTGGAACGCGAGGTTGCTGTACTCCGGCAGGTTGATCGCACGCGCCTGCTTACCCTGCCCCAACGACACCACCACCGTTTCGTCGGCGCCGCTCCGGTCCGCTTCGACGAACGTCAGCAAGCGGCCACTCAGACCGCGACCGAACTTCACCGGCGCCTGCCCAAGTTCCGCCAGCAGCAGTGTCGTCTCGCCCTGTGGACGACGGATCGCGGGATTGACCTGCTCGGCCAGCGCGAACGCTTCGTCGGCCATGCCACCATCGCCTGCGCAGTAGGAGGACCAGCCGGCCAGGTAATTCATCAGCGCGAAATCGCCCTGGAACTCCTCGGCCTCAGACATCGTGTCCTGGAACTCGCCCGCGACGAAGGCTGCGCGTGCATTCTGATAATCGCCGGCACGCAGGTACAGCAGGCCGCGGTAGTAGTAGGCCATCACGCGCTCGTACGGCTCGCCCTTGTAGTCCTTGATGCCCTCACTGGTCCACTTGGAACGCGCGGCCTTGGCGATGTCGCTCTTGCCGTAGAACGCCTCGATGCGCTCCAGCGCCTGATCGAAGGCCCATTCGGCTTCGGCATATTCGCCGGCTTCCATCGCCGCCAGGCCCAGGCGCTGGAAGTTCAGTACCGCGTTGTGCTCGCCGTCGGTGTAAAGCACCTCGTGATAGCTGCGCAGGGCGGCCGGCTTGGACAACGCGTACGTCCTGGCATCGTCGGTCGGTGCCGGACTGAACGTCGCGAGTGCCGGTAATGCCGGCACGAACGGCTTTTCGTTCCACGATTCGGCGATGGACTTTGACGCCGGCTGCCCAGGGTTATCGAAGTAGGCGACTGCGGTCTCCGGCAGCTTCTTGTCGCAGGCCGACATCTCGCGGGTTGGCAGGATGAAGAACTTGTAGTTCGCTTCCACATCCAGTTCTTGCGGGAAGATTTCGAAGCGATAACGGCGCGTCTTGTCGGCCTGGATCTGGTTGACGCACCGGTACTTGTTGGAATGCGCGAAGAAGTCCGCCCCCTCGGTCACCCACGTGCTGACGCCTTTTCGATCGACTTTCTCGTAGGTGACCTGGATCGTCAGGGGCACCTCCGAGTCGGTCCACAGGCCGTACGTGAGCGACTCCTTCTCGTAAAGGTCAATGTAGAAATAGACCACCGGAATGGGAGCGGGTTCGTACTTGAAGTACGACAGCTTGCGCCAATGCTGCTTGGTGCCGTTGTCCATGTTCAACCGCCCTTCGTAGGACTGGCCGAAGAAGATCGGAATCGCTGGGGCTTTTGCTTCTTCAGCCAAACCCTGCTGCCAGGCATCGACGCGCGCCTGACCCGAGAGACCGGCGCCTTCGTCCTGCGCGTGCGTTGGCGACGCGATAAAGAAAAGCAGGACGAGGAAAAGATATCGGCGAAGGTGCATGAAGTACTCCGTCTATCAGCGCCAGCGCGTGGCCAGCGCCTGCAGCGTGGCGTGGGCGACGACGTCGCCGATGTCGGTCAGCGTGGGCTCGGGCGCAGCTTCCCGGACGAAGCCGTTGCGTCCCGCTACGTAGCGGCCAGGCCCTTTCGCCGGCGGTTTGCCGTCGCTCACTACGCTGGTGATCAGCGCGCCCGTGTTCACGTCCTTGATGTCGACGCGGAAGATCACGCCGAACGGCGAGCGTGCATCGGCCGTCTGCAATACCTCCGCCAACAGTTCCGACTTGCCTTGCAGTGCCTTGATCTCCATCGCCTGCACGTCGCGACGCTCGTCTGCACTCGTCCCTGCGGCCTGCGCGCGCAGGGCCATGGTGCGGTCGACCAGGTTCACGCCTGCACGCTGCAGCCGCGAACTGAAGGCGCTGGCGATCGGCCACTCGCTGCGCTCGCTGAGCAGCGAGCGCTCTGCGCCGGCGTCCGGCAACGCGCGCTCGCCTTCGCGCACGGTGGCGATGGCGGCGGACTGTTGCTCCGTGCCAACCACGCGGCCCGATGGGCTGACCTCGGTCACGCGCGTGGCCGCGGTCTGTACCGTGGCCTGCTGCACCTGGTCGTACTGCGTGCTTGTGGCGTCGGTCAGCTGGCGGTTCCAGAACACCGTGATGCGCGGACTGCCGGCTTTCGCGTACGCCGCACGGAAGGTGGTGTCGTCGGCCATCGCGGCCTGCGGATCGTGCTTCGGAGCCGGCGTCAGCACCGGCGGGGTGCCGTCGCGGTACTGTGCGGCCGCCGGCAGCGCAGCCAGCAGCAGCATGGAGGCCAGCGTGGACTTCATGGTCGTGGACGTCATCGGGGGCTCCGGGATCAGCGGGCGGGGGCCAGTTCGATGAGGTAGTACTGCACCTCGTCGCGGCTCATGGAGCGTTCGCGGTACGTGCCCGTGCCCTTCGGTGGAATGAACACCTGGGTCCACGCGGATACCGGCTCGGTCGGCGCCTGCGTGAGGTCCATGAAGGACGAGCGCGCCTGCACCTGCAGCGGCTTGTCGGTGCAGTTGATGAAGCGCGCGGTGACTTCGACGGTGTCGGTCTCGGTGCGGCGCGCGAACAGGCCCTCGACCAGCATCTGGCGCGTCAGCGGCTTGTCGGTGAACTGCACGGCGTTGAGGTCGATCGGCGTCATCGATTTCGGCACGTTGGCCACCAGCGCGGGACCGGCGACCGGCGCGGCGCGGCGCGCCTGCCAAGTCTTGCACTTCACCACGTTGTTCTCCGCCACGGCGTTGGTGGCCAGCAGCGAGCCAGCCAGCGCGACCAGCATCAGCGCGTGTTTCATGGCGACACCTGCGACTTCACCGGGGCCGGATGGTTCGGCGGTGGCACCTGCGCATTCGGATCGGCAGCGCGCGGCGTCCTGGCCGCGCATGCGGCCAGCATCAGGCACAGCAACGGCACGGACAGCCGCAGGACATTGGCTTTCATCGGAGTTCCCCTGGTGTGGCACGCCACGTCGCCGTGGCGTGCAGTAAGCGTGGCGCGGCTCAGCGGTAGATCACGTCGTCGGTGGCGGCGCGCGCGATCTCGTAACTGTTGGACCATTCGATGGCACCCGACTCCAGGTCGACCATCTCGAACACGATCTGCGTGTAGCGCTGCATCGTGCCGGTCTTGGGATCGCGCGCCTCGGTGCTGGCGATGTTGCCGGTCAGGCGGTAGTCGGCGCCGAACTGCGCGCGCGTCATGCCCACGGTGCCGGTATCGGTGACGCCTTCGCGCTTGAGCTCGCGCTCCTGCTCGATCATCGCGGCGTTCTGCCGGGCCAGGAACACCATGCGGCCCTTGCTCGCGCGGTTCAGGCCCACGCGCAGACGGTCGGTGATCAGGTTCTTGTTGATGCGCTGCGAGCTTTCGTTGGTGAAGAAGGCGCTGTCCACGATCACCCGCGGTGGCGTGGCGCGGTTGGCCAGGGTGGCGTTCCCCAGCATGTCGCGCACCATGCGGTCGGACATGGTCTGGATGTCGTGGGCCTCGATGCCCAAGCCGGTGACGGGCCCCTTCTGGCTGGGGTCCAGGTCCTGCGCGCCGCTGTTGCGGGCGTGCGCGGGGCACAGTGCAAGCCCGGTGACGAACACCACGCCGGCCAGGCGAAGAACTAAGGAACTCTGCATATGGCTCATCCACCCCTTCCGGGGCCCCTGTCAGATGGAAATGCTCCAGGCAAGGCGCGCGCGGATCCCCATCCACTGTCCCGGGTCGCTGCCCGGACATCGCCACCGGCTTAGTGCCGGTACCTGCATTTACCCACGAGCGTAACAGGAATTCCGCAGGTCATTCACCCCTGCCCGGGACTGGTTTTCGGACAGCGCGTGAGGTAGGCGGCCAGCGCGCCGCATCAGACGGGTTCAACCCGTCGGGAGCACCTGGGTCATCACCCAGTCTTCCTTGGGGTCATCGCCCACGTGGAAGATGGAACGCCCGACGATCTGGAAACCATGCTTGCGCCAGAAGCGGATCGCCTGCGCGGCGTCCTCCCAGACGGTCAGCCAGACCGAGCGCGACCCGCGCAGCTGCGCGGCCGCCAGCAGATGGGACACCAGCACGGCGGCGATGCCCTTGCCGTGGAAGGCCTCGTCCAGATAGATCCGCGCCAGTTCCACCGTCGGCAGCAGCGCCACTTCGGCCGGTGGCACGGTCCCCCAGCGCAACTGCGCGAAGCCGGCCCACACACCGTCCTGCTCCACGATCAGTGTCAGCGTATCGGGGTCGCGGATTTCTTCCGCCTGACGTTCCGGCGAGTACATGGCGGCCACGTGCGCGGCCACGTTGTCGGGCGTGCTGCAGTGGCCATGGGTGGCCAGGAACGTGCGCCGCATCATCGCGGACAGTTCGGCGGCTTCGGAGGTGCGTGCGGGGCGGATCTGGATGCCGGCTTTCATGCCGAGAGTCTTGCCTGTTTCCATGCCCGTGACAACGCAGATGCGTGCGCGGAGAGGTCAATCCTTCCCAACACAGGCGTGCATTCACCTCACACTGAGTACCCAGGCATGCCGCCACGGACCTCTATCGCCGCGCGAACACCTCAGGCGGCGCCCTTGCCGGCTTGCGCTCGGGCGCAATGTCACCCATCACGCCCAGCTGCGCGGAGAAGTCCGCCAGTCGCGACCACACATAGGGCTGAAGATCATCCGGTGCGCGGTCGTACACCTGCCGCCACAGTTCGTCCATGAACACACGCGGATCCTCGCGCAGCGCACCGCGTTCGATGCGCTGCCCCGCAGCGGCCAGGGTGGCCCGGATGTCAGCCAAGGTGTCCATGCGGCGAGCCTAAGCCGCCGGTATGCCCGCTGTGTGACATGAACGCGGGATTTCTGACGACCGGTCGATTTCCGCGAAGGCGATTACGGAAGCTGCCCCGCCGCGCGGAACCACAGCCGTCACTACACACGTGAATGCCGCACCGCGCCAAGGACCTGGCCGCCCGGACATTCACGGGGTGGACGGCGCATGTCCACGGAACAGCGACAGCATCGCGCGCCGGTAACTTTCACCGATCGCCGCCGCATGGGTCCCGTCCTGCAGTACCAACAGTTCCACCTGCCACGGTGCATCCGCTGATGGCGCCGTCCAGTGGGCGGTCCAGTCGCGCGCGATGCGCTGTCGCTCGGCGGTATCGCGCGTCCCGCTTGCCACGACGACGTGCAGATCGGGGCGCCGGTGCGGTGACGGCGCCACGAACAACTGCTCGCGCGCCGGTCCTGGCGACGGATTGCTCGCGATGCGACCCCAGAAGAGGTCCGGATCCTGCAATGCGGACCACAGGACGAAGTAGCCGGCCCGCGACTGCCCCACCAGCACGCGGCGAGCGGGATCGGTTGCGTAGCGGCGCTCGACCTCGGGTATCACCTGTCCACGAAGGAACGCGAGGAAGCCCGCCGCCCCACCCTGCTCACCGGTGGTCTCGCTGCCGCGCGCAGTGAAGTCGACGTGCCGCTTGTTGATCGACGGATCGAAACTGCCATACGCGATGCCGACGATGATCGCCTCCGGCAACTGTTCGTCGTAGTGCAGGAACAGGTGCGTCGGCGCCAGCAGCGGAAACAGGCTGTCGCCATCCAGCACATACACCACGGGATAGCGTGTCGCCGCTGCGGCGTCGTAACCCTCGGGATAGCGCACGTGGAGGTGGTGCACGCGACCGGACGCACTGTCGGTCAACGCGAAGTAATCGCCCTTCAGCGCAGGCAGGCTGCCGGCCGACATCGCGGCCGTCGACTGGCCGTGGGACGCCGACGCGATCGCCAACCACAGCAGGACGACCATCAGGCAACGGACCATGTCCACCTCCTCTCCGTCTCCGTCACGCGCGGAACCTCTCCCGTATTCTCGCCCAGCCGTCGCCGGTGGCTACTTCGCCGCATCGAGTGCCTGCGCATACGCCCACAGGTCCTTGAACAGTGCCGTGTGGATCCTGCCATCACGTTCGTCCAGCGACGTATTGGTGAACAGCACCACCGCCACGTCGCCGGCCGGGCTGGCGAGCATGTCGGTCTGTACGCCCGGGTCCGAGCCACTGTGGCCGACGAATTCACCGTTGAACTTGGTGGCCCAGAACAGGCCGGAGTTCTTCTCCGCGGGTATGACGTTCTCGGGAATGTTGCCCGGCGTGTACTGGAAGCGGCGCATCTCCGCGACCGACGCCGGCGACAGGATGCGCGCACCATCGACCTGCCCGTCTCCCAGCAATGCGATGAAGAAGCGCGACAGATCCGCGACCGAGGTGCGCACGCCGCCATCGGGATAGGTCGCCAATCCATAGGGGGGGATGGGAACGCTGAAGCCGCCCTGCCCCACGTACAGGGTGGACTGCACGCCGGGCGGCAGGTCCGACAGCCGCCAGCCGCTATGGTGCATCCGCAGTGGCGCGAAGATGGTCCGCCGCGTGTACGTGTCCAGGGGCTCGCCCGTTGCGCGCTCGACGATGTAGCCCACCAGCCCGGCCCCGATGTTCGAGTACTCGCGGTAGGTGCCCGGGCGATGCGGCACGAAGTTGTCGGGCGCATAGTCCTTGCCGCCCGGCACCAGGTAGCCATGCAACACGCCCCCCAACCCCTCGGGTGCGTCCCCGCCCCAGTGGTACAGGCGCTGGTACACGGCCCAACGGTCGCTGATGCCGGAAGTGTGCGTGGCCAGATGGCGCAGCGTGATGCGCGCCTCGGGGACGTGTGGATTCACCACCTTGAACGGCAAGTAGGTATTGATGTCTTCGTCCAGCGACAGCTTGCCCGCCTGCACGGCCTGCATCATTGCCACGCCAGTGATGGTCTTGCTGATCGAGGCGATGTTCATCACCGTGTCCGGCGTGAACGGCGTGCCACGCTGACGGTCGGCATGGCCATAGCCTTTCGACCACACCACCCGGCGGTCGATGATGACGGCCGCCCCCACCCCCACCAGGCCGCCATCGGCCATGTGCGTGCCTATGCGCGCATCGATGTCCGGAACCGTTGGCAGGGATGCTTCCCCAGCGTTCGCCAGCCCCGACACCAGCATCGCCACCAGCATGGCGGCTGATCGCCACGACGTCCTGTACTCCATGGATCCTCCGGTGCCCGAAAGGCAGTCTGCAATGGCGGGCGCGTGAACGGTTCGCTCGCCGGTCCGTACGCGATGATGCCGCCCCCGCGTGTGCGTCGCCAGCGGGAACCGACCAGGCCCCGATGGCGCCGACGAATCGCCAGGCGCAACGGGCGGGCAATGCCCCCCGCCGGTGACGATCACCGGCGGCGTTCAGCCTTCGAGCTGGAACCCGCTGGAAAAACGACGCTCGTTTCCGCTGAGCGGATCGATGAAGGACAGCCCCTTGGCCAGCAACTGCAACGGCGCCGAATAGTCGCCCGCCTCGCGCTGGCGCAACAACGGATACAGCGGGTCGTTGGCGATCGGCGCGCCCAGTGCCGCCATGTGCATGCGCAACTGGTGCTTGCGGCCGGTGACCGGTGCCAGCGCGTAGCGCCAACGCCCGTCGCCGCGTGCGATGACCTCGATCCGCGTCTCGCTGTTCGCCGTACCCTCGACTTCCCGCACGCGGTAGAAGGGTTCACCCGCGACGATCCGACTGGTGCGGATGTGCGGGAACGCCACGTGCGGCAGCGGCGGCGCGATCGCCTCGTAGTGTTTCCCGATCCGGTGCTCGCGGAACAGCGCCTGGTAGCGTGCGCGACTGTCGGGACGGGTGGAGAACATCACCAGCCCCGCCGTCTCGCGATCGATCCGGTGCAGTGGCACCAGCGCGGGATTGCCGGTGCGACGGACCAGCCGCGCCAGCAGCGTTTCGTGGACATGGGCGCCGGCTGGCACGACCGGCAGGAAATGCGGCTTGTCGACGATGAGCAGATCGTCGTCGACGTACAGGATGACGTCGTCGAACGGAATCGCCGGTTCGTCCGCGACTTCGCGGTAGTAATGGATAGGCAATCCCACGCGATACGGCAACGCTGGCGTCACCGCGTTCCCGTCGCCATCCATCACCCGCCCGCGCGCCATCCGGTCGATCCACTGATCGCGCGGAACGGTGGAAAACCGCTCGCACAGGCAGTCCAGCACCGTAGGCCATGCGCCGGGCGGCAACTGCAGCGTGCTGGCCGACAGCCCCTCGATGTCCGGTGGTCGAAAGCGCCGCGCCGAACGCGACGCATGGCCAAGCATGGTGTCGCCTACTTCTTCAGCCCGGCGGCCACTTCCCGCACGCTGAGTCCCAGTTCCAACTGGAGACGCACGTACTCGCGCTCCTTGCGCGACAGGGCGCGGCCGAGTTCGATGCGCACATCTTCGGCTTCCAGGATGCGCAGGATCCTCGGCATCGCCGAGCCGATGGCGTCCTGGCCATACCCCGCTTCGCGCAAGGCGGCGGTCAGGAGAGTCTCGATATCCATGGTGCGTCCGGGTCCGATAGGGCGTCGCATTGTGCATCAGTGGAGCGGCGCGCCAACGAACGTCGGCGCCTTTGCATGCCTTGGTCCCGCGCCGCGACCCGCGCGGACGCCCACCGATTGACCGGCAGAAATTACTGTATATACTCACTATACACAGACATCGGCGCCGGGGCTCGACGCATTGGATCAGGCTAACGACATGGAGCCTTCATTTGTCGCCGATGCGGCACAACGCGGCGTAACGCGCGCACCCGGGGGTTGAATGGATACCGACCTGCTGCTGTCTCCCCATTCGATCACGCCCATGTACGAGCAGATCATGGCGCAGGTGGTCGCCAAGGTGATGGCCGGCGAATGGAAGGCCGGCACGCCGCTCCCGTCCATCCGAGAGCTGGCCGCGGGCAGCCGGGTCAGTGTGATCACGGTCAAGCGGGCCTATCTGGAGCTGGAACGTTCCGGCGTGATCGTGACGCGGCAGGGCAAAGGCTCTTTCGTGGCCGAAACACTCGACGCGACCCAGGCGCTGGCCGCGCAGGAGTTCCAGTCGCAACTGGCCGGCATGGTGGAGGCGGCAAGGAGACTTGGCCTCGACCGTCAGCAGATTGTCGATCGCGTCGAGCAGGCGCTGTCCGACGACCCGGGCGAGCCCAAGCCCCCCACGAATTCCGATCGAAGGAAACCAGGATGACCCTCGCCATCGCGCTCGAAGGCGTGCGCAAGCAGTACGACGGATTCGCATTGCACGACATCGACCTGACGCTTCCGCAGGGCCAGGTCATGGGACTGGTCGGCGTCAACGGCGCCGGCAAGTCGACCCTGCTGCGCATGCTGATGGGGCTGGTGCGTGCAGACGGCGGCAGGGTCGAGGTACTCGGCCAGCCCTTGCCACGAGCCCAGGTCGCCGTGAAGCGCGATGTCGGCTATGCCTCCGACGACATGCGTCTCTATCGCGGGCAGAGCCTGCGCTGGCACATGGACTTCATCCGCAGCGTCTATCCCGCGTGGGACGAGGCATATGCGCAGGACCTGCTGAAGCGCTTCGACCTGCGGCCGCAACAGGCACTCGGCGGGTTCTCGCACGGGCAGCGCGTCAAGGCGCTGCTGCTGCTGATTTTCGCCCGCCATCCGCGCCTGCTGTTGCTGGATGAGCCGACAACGGGACTGGATCCGGTCGCGCGCGGCGAGGTGCTGGACGCACTGGCCGATGTCTTGCGCGACGAGGAACGCTCGATCCTGTTTTCGTCGCACAACACCGCCGACATCGAACAGATCGCCGATTCGATCACCTTCCTGCACGGCGGCCGTGTGGTCGCCTCGCGCGACAAGGAATCCTTCCTCGACGGCTGGCGGCGGATCCTGTGCCGTGGTGCATCGACGGAAGCGCTCACGCAACTGCCCGGCATCGCCTCGGTCCGCGACAGCGCGCCATTGCTGGAAGTGAAGACCGGCGCGTTCGACGCCACCACGCTGCCTGCGCTGCAGGCACTCGGCCTCGACATCGAGTCAGTGGAGCCGATGGTGCTGGAAGACATCTTCGTCACTACCGTCCGCGGGAGCACGCACGCATGAACTGGCTCGCATCCGATGCGGCGATGGTCCGCAGGCTGATCATCAAGGACTGGCAGGTCTACCAGAAGCAACTCGCCGGTTTTGTCGCCGGTCTGCTGCTGGCACTGGGGCTGGTGGGCATGGGCACACCGTGGCTGGCTTCGGCCGGCGCGCTGCTGCTGCTGGTGCTGCTGCTCGTGGTGGGTTCCTATGCCATCCAGTCCTCGGTGATGGTCGAACGCAAGCAGCAGACCCAGCCCTTCGTCATGAGCCTGCCGGTGACGCCGATGGACGTGTTCTGGGGCAAGCTGCTGGCCAACCTGGTCATCTATCTGGTGCCATTCCTGCTGGTCAGCGGCGGCCTGCTGGTGCTGGTGCTGACCACGCCGCGCCCGGACGGCGCGGTGCCGTGGCTGGTGGTGGTGACGTTGTTCATGCTGGCCCATTTCTGCCTTTCGCTGTGCATGGTGATCGCGGTGGATTCCGAAGGCTGGAACGTGTTCGCGATGCTGGCGTTGATGACCCTGATCGGTCCCTTCCTCTACTGGGTCACCTGGATGCAGGGCATCCGCGAGCACATGCAGGGCGATGTCATCGTCTGGAGTCCGCAGGTGCTGGCGCTGATCGGGGGCGAACTGGCAGTGATCGGCATCGCCATCCTCGTCGCCGGCTGGGTGCACGCGCGCAAGACCTCGTTCCTCTGAGCGCCATCGCCATGCCGGCCGGGGACCGCGTCCACGCCATGGACAACCTGCGCGCACTGGCGATGCTGGCAGGCGTGGTCTTCCATGCGGCGCTGGCCTACAGCCCGTTGATGCATCCGGTATGGCCGGCCGCAGATCCCGGCAATTCGGTCGTCGTCGATGCGGTTGCGTGGTTCGTGCACATGTTCCGCATGCCGCTGTTCTTCGCGCTCGCAGGCTACTTCGCGGCGCGGCTGGTGACGCGCCGCTCAATGGCGGGGTTGTTCCGCAATCGTTGCAGGCGGGTGTTGCTGCCGCTGGCCCTGCTGACACCTCCGGCCCTCGCCAGCCTGGCGTGGCTGACGGAGCGGGCAGCGGAGACGGTAGCGCGCCCATCGCCGGCGTTGACGTGGATCCGCACCTATATCGAACAGCATGGTGCCATGCCATCGATGCCGGGGTGGGCACATCTGTGGTTCCTGTTCTACCTGATGCTGTTCACGCTGATGGTCTGGGTCGCCTCGGCCCTCGACGTGGGCCGCATCGGCGCCAGGATCGCCGCGATGCCCGTGCCGGCGCTGATCGCGGTCGCTCCCTTGCTGACGGCACCCGCACTGGCGATGGTCGGCGTGCCGTGGCCCGCACCCGAATTCTTCGTTCCCGCGCTGTGGGCGCTCGCGTTCTTCGGACTGTATTTCGCATTCGGATACCAGTTGCACCTCCACGACCGGCTGCTCGATCGCCTCCGGCCACTGTCGCCTTTCCTGTTGGCGGGCGGGTTGCTCTCCTACCTGCTGCTGTTCCGTGTCACCGGTGCCTTCACCGTCGCACGTCCGCCCGCCATGCAGCACGCGCTGCATGCGCTCCTGGAGGCGTGCGCAGGATGCTGGATGACGCTCTGGTGCCTGCTCGCCGCGAGGCGATGGCTGGATTCGCGCAGCGCGACCATGCGCTGGCTCGCCGATAGCGCGTACTGGGTCTACCTCGTCCACCTGCCGCTGTTGCTGGCCATCCAGTACCCGCTGCTGGACATGCCGTGGCAATGGACGGCCAAGTTCGCATCGTCGCTGGCAGCCACGCTCGTGCTCTCGTTCGCGAGCTACCAGTTGCTCGTCCGGCATACCGTGATCGGCAGATTGCTCGACGGCAAGGCACCAAATGCCACGGCAGCCGCACCTGCGCCGACATCCCCGGCTTCCTGATCGTACGTATCCGATCACGGGACGGCACAGCGCGGATCCCCCGCCGACCATCGGCGACACGAGCCTCGATGCGCCACCGCCGCCTGAACACATCGCTGCCGATGCTGGCCGGACTTCACGAGGACGTGACTTCGTCGCACCTAAGTTCGGCCTCAAGACACACGCGCCTTGCGCAGAGGACCACCATGACGATGATCAGAATGCGGGCGACGGGGCCGCGCACCGGCTTCGACGCCCTGCTCGCAGCCCTGCACGGCGTGGACGGCGTGGAGCGGGTCGAGGAACTCGCAGACCTGATGCCGCACATGGACGACGACGACTCCAGTTCCGCCGGTCTGTCCGACGATATGCCGGGCGGTGACCTGCATGCCGTCGAAGTGGAAACCACGTCGTCGCACGCCGACCGCGTTCGCGCCACCGCAGACGACATCGGCGCGCAGTACGGCCTGGTACTCGAGTACGTCGACGACTTCTGACGCACTTGGCCGGCCTGCGCTATACGTCCGATGCCATGCCCGGCTTGCGCCGGCGTCGCCGTGGACGCGGTTTCGCCTATGTGGATCCCCGCGGGCGTGCGGTGCGCGACGCCGGTACGCTCGCGCGTATCCGCCAACTGGCCATCCCCCCTGCCTACACCGATGTGTGGATCTGCGCCGACGCGCGCGGCCACCTGCAGGCCACGGGACGCGACGCGCGCGGACGCAAGCAGTACCGCTACCACGCGGCATGGCAGGCCGAACGTGGCGCGCGCAAGTACGACCGCCTGGTTTCCTTCGCCGATTCCCTGCCGCGGCTGCGTCGCCAGGTGCGTGCCGACCTCGCGCTGCCGGGCCTGCCGCGTGAAAAGGTGGTCGCGCTGGTGATCGCCCTGCTGGGCCACACCCTGCTCCGTGTTGGCAATGCCAGCTACGCGAAGGAGAACGGGTCGTACGGCCTCACCACGTTGCGCAACGCCCATGCCCACTTCATCGCCGCCGGCCATGTGCGGTTCGCCTTCCGCGGCAAAGGCGGCAAGCCACTCGAATCCCGCGTCTCCGATGCCCGCCTGGTGCGTCTTGTACGGCAATGCCGCCAGTTGCCCGGGCAGGCGCTGTTCCAGTATCGCGAAGATGGCCGCGCCCGTCGCATCACCTCAGGCGATGTGAACGACTATCTGCAGGCGCAGTTGCAGGGGCCGTA
This sequence comes from uncultured Pseudoxanthomonas sp., assembly GCA_946886405.1. Next base: position 10,891 of record CAMPIO010000040.1, on the reverse strand, counting down.
CACCGCCAAGGACTTCCGCACCCTGGGTGCCACCCTGTTCGCTTTCCGCGCGTTGGCGACGCAGGAGCCGCCCGCCCCCGGCGACGATGCGCAGCGCGCGCAGGTCAGGATGGCCGTGTTGCGTGGCGCCGCCGACCTGCTGGGCAACACCCCCCGCATCTGCGAGAAGAATTATGTGGATCCGCGCGTCTTCGCGGGCTGGGAGGACGGTGGACTCCAGCGTGCCGCCCGCCATGCGAGCGGGCCCCGACAGTGGGAACGCGCCGCGATCCGCTACCTGCGGCATGCGCGGACATGACAACGTGGACAGTGCGCCAGGGGGCCGGCACGCCGCCGGCCAGCGCGTCACATCGTGTGCGTGGGCTTCTCGCCGTTGAGGCTGCCCGCCAGCATGGTCTCGATGCGGTTCTTGATGGCTTCGCCTTCCCCGTTCTCGGCGAACTGCACGCCGATGCCCGAGGCGCGATTGCCCTGCGCACCCACCGGCGTCACCCACACCACCTTGCCCGCCACCGGCAAGCGGTCACTGGATTCGGGCAGGGTCAGCAGCAGGAACACCTCGTCGCCGAGGAAGTAACGCTTCGGCGTGGGCACGAAGATGCCACCGCCTTTCACGAATGGCATGTAGGCGTTGTACAGCGCGGCCTTGTCCTTCACTGCCAGCGACAGGATGCCCTGCCGTCCACCTGCTGCATTCATCGACGTCTCCGTGTTTCGGTCAGCGGCGCGCCCCGACAGCGCGTCCGCGATCACCACCGGCCCAGGCCAGCAGCAGTTCCACCATGGCGAGATCGCCACGCACCGTGGTCCGCAAGAGATCGCGGGTGCGGTTGGCAGCGTCGAACCAGGTAGCCAGCTTGTTCAATCGGGCAGGATCGGTCAAGCCGACCGTACCCGCCTGTTCCAGCGCAAGATCCGCCGCATGACGCAGTCGCGCATCGGCCAGCTCGTCGTTGGCCCAGCGCTGCGCGGTTTCCACCACACCGATCTCGCCCTTCTCCAGCCGCTGCAAATCACGTGCCACGCCTTCGCGCAGCGCCAGCCCGTCGTTGCGTAGCCAGTCATCGGCAAGACCGGGGTGACCACGCGCCGCGTCCAGGGCGCGCGCCGCCTCGCTGGGCGCGTGACCCTGTGCCTGCAGCCAGGCCAATGCCTCGTCGCGGGGAGGCAGACGGAATTCGATGCGCTGGCAGCGGCTGCGGATGGTGGCCGGCAGGCGCGCGGGCTGTGCGCTGACCAGCCACAGGTAGCGGTTCGGCGCGGGTTCTTCCAGCGTCTTCAGCAAGGCGTTGCAGGCCGACCGGTTGATCGCGTCCGCCGGATCGATCAAGGCCACCTGCGCGCCGCCGTACTGGGGCGTGAGCGCCAGCTTCTGCGACACCTCGCGAATCTGGTCGATGACGATCTCGGTGCGCAGCTTGCTGCCGTCCTTGGTGGCGACGAACGAAATGACGTGAAGATCGGGATGCGTGCCCGCGTCGATCAGGCGGGTGCTGCGGTCGCCCGGCGCAGGCTCGCCGTCCGGGTCACGCTGTTGCGCGAGCACGCGACGCGCCAACTGGTCCAGCACCGCGCGCTTGCCGAGGCCCGCAGGACCACAGACCAGCAGGCCATGACCGAGGCGTCCGGACTCGAGCGCCGCGACCGCGTGGTCGTAGGCGCGTTGTTGCCAGGGCGAGAACGCAGCGCTCATGCCAGATCGCTGTCGGTCAGCGTGCGCAGGTAGGCACGGATGGCGGCATCGACGGCAGCGCCGACGCCGTCGGGCGGCTGGGCGGCATCGATCACGCGGAAGCGTTGCGGTTCGGCGGCGGCACGCGCACGGAAACCGGCGCGCACGCGTTCGAAGAAATCGTCCTGCTCGCTTTCGATGCGGTCCGGCCACAGGTCCCGGCCGGCCGTCCGCGCCCGACCTTCGCGCACATCGAGATCGAGCAGCAGGGTCAGGCCGGGCTTCAGGCCAACGGCACGACGCTCCAGCGCGGCAATCCACTCGGGATCCAGTCCGCGGCCGGCACCCTGGTAGGCGTAGCTCGAATCGGTGAACCGGTCGCTGATGACGAAAGCGCCACGCCGTAGCGCCGGACGCACGACTTCACGCACATGCTGTGCGCGCGAGGCGAACATCAACAGCAGCTCGGTCTCTGCGGCGAGCGGCTCGTCCTGTGCGCCAAGCAACAGCTCGCGGATGCGTTCGGACAACGGCGTGCCGCCGGGTTCGCGCGTCAGCACCACGTCGTGGCCGACGGCCTGCAGCCGGTCGCGGATGGCCGCGATGGCGCTGGTCTTGCCCGCACCCTCCCCGCCTTCCAGCGTGATCAGGCGCGGTTGCGACAGCAGGGCTTCGCTCACGGCGCTTCCGCCTTGCGCAGCGTTTCGCGCCGCGTCACCAGATAGCGTGCGACCGCCGCATTGTGTTCGGCCAGCGTGGCCGAGAACAGGTGCCGACCGCTGCCGTCGCCTACGGCGACGAAATAGAGCGTGTTGCCATCGGCCGGATTCACCGCCGCCTTCAGCGCGTCCACGCCGGGCATGGCGATGGGGGTCGGCGTCAGGCCGCGGCGGGTATAGGTGTTGTAGGGCGTGTCGGTGGTCAGGTCGCGGCGGCGGATGTTGCCGTCGTAGCTGCTGCCGATGCCGTAGATGACGGTGGGATCGGTCTGCAGCGGCATGCCGATCTTCAGGCGCCGCGCGAACACGCCGGCAATAGCCGGACGTTCTTCGGCGATTCCGGTTTCCTTCTCGATGATCGACGCCAGGATCAGCGCTTCTTCCGCCGACTGCAGCGGAATGTCCTGCGCGCGCGCCTGCCAGGCAGCATCGACCGCCTTCTCCATCGCCGCGTAGGCGCGCTTGAGTACGTCCAGGTCGGTTTCGCTGCGCGTGTAGACGTAGGTCTCCGGCAGGAAGCGGCCTTCAGGATGCTGCCCCTCGTGGCCCAGCGCCGTCATCAGCTCGACATCGCTCAGCTCGGCCGTCTTCTGCTGCAGTGGTGTGGCGGCACGCAGGGCGGCGCGCAGCTGCCGGATGTTCCACCCTTCCACGATGGTGAAGCGGTACTGCAGCGTGCGGCCTTCGCGCATGCGCTTGAGCAACTCACGCGGCGTCAGCGTCGGTTCCAGTGCGTACTCGCCCACCTTGAGCTGGCTGGCGGTGTCGGTCTCGCGCGCCAGCAGGCGCCATTGCAGGTCCGACCCCTGCGTCACGCCCTGCGTGCGCAGCTTGCGCAATACGGTCGGGAAGGCGTCGCCGCGGGCAACCTCCACCGTGCTGCCGGGCGTGACGCTGTCCAGTGCCACGTCGCCGAAGCCGCGATGGCCCTGCCACAGCCAGAACGCCGCACCCGCCGCCAGGACCAGCAGCAGGACGAAGGTGATGACGATGAAGCGGCAACCGCGCTTGAGTGCTGACGCCACGCAATCCTCGGGGTATGAAGCAGGCCGTGCAGGATACCCGGTCGCCGTCTCAGGCTGTAGGCGTGCCCTGATCACCCGCAGCGGTGCATCCCTTCTCCCCATTGCTGGGGAGAAGGTGCCCGGAGGGCGGATGAGGGGTAGACGGCGCAGGTAGCCAGCGAGTTGCCGCTGAGTTTTCGAGTGAGGCCGGGATGGAGGGCTGAGTCACGAGGGCTGCGTGCCTGCAAGCATCCTGCCTTCGTCGCCCCTCATCCGCCCTTGGGGCACCCTCTCCCCGCTGACGCAGGGAGAAGGCAACAGCAATCAGCCTTCCAGCGCCTTCAGTACACCTCGGGCCTTGGCGCGGGTCTCATCCAGTTCCCTGTCCGGAATCGAGTCGGCGACGATGCCGGCGCCGGTGCGGAAGCGGGCCACGCTGCCCTGCCCGTCGACCATGACCTCGACGCTGCGGATCAGGATATTCAGGTCCAGGTCGCCGTCGCGGTTCAGCCAGCCGAATGCCCCGGTGTAGGCGCCGCGCGGCACCTGTTCCAGCTCCGCGATGATCTGCATGCAGCGCACCTTCGGGCAGCCGGTGATTGTGCCGCCTGGGAAAGTGGCGCGGATGACGTCGCCCGGCGTGGCATCGGCGCGCAGGTGGCCGCGCACGTTACTAACGATGTGGTGCACGTGCGCGTAGCTCTCCACCGTCATCAGCTCATCGACCTGCACGCTGCCCGGCGTGCAGACGCGCCCCAGGTCGTTGCGCTCAAGATCGATCAGCATGACGTGTTCGGCGCGTTCCTTCGGATGGCCGACGAGTTCACGGATGCGTGCGGCATCGTCGTCGCCTTCGAAGCGGGGACGCGTACCGGCGATGGGTCGGGTCTCGACGACGTCGCCGCGTATGGAGACCAGGCGTTCAGGCGACGAACTGACCACCGTCCAGCCGGGCGTGGCGAACACGCCGGCAAACGGCGCCGGATTGGCGGTACGCAGTCGCGCATACAACGCGGCCGGATCGAGGGGCGTATCGAAGCGCGCATGCCAGGCACGCGACAGGTTGACCTGGAAGATGTCGCCCGCACGCAGGTAATCGAGGATGCGCCCAACGCCATCGGTGAAGCCCTGGGGTTCGTCTTCGTCGATGCGTGTCGGCGGTCGCCATGCCGGTAGCGGCGGCACGTGTGGCGCGCGCGCGACGTCACCGAGCGTACGTTCGATCATGTCGCCCCGCCCCGTTTCCGCCACGATCACGCAGTCGCCCGTGCTGCGGTCACGCAGCACGGCGGCGGGACAGCGCAAGGCGAGCGCGACGGGTTGGATGGCGGGTGCCTGCGGCAGTTGCAGAACGGGCTCGACCTGCTGCGCCAGTTCGTACGCGAGCAGCAGTGCCCAGCCGCCACGGAACGGCCAGCGCGGCTCTTCGCGTGGCGTGCGTTGCGCCCGCCAATGGCGATCGAGTACGGCCAGGAAATCATCGCCCTCGGCGTGGCCCTGCAAGTCGCGGGTAATGCCATCGGCATCGAGCCGCAGCCCCGTGCCGTCGGCCACCAACAGGAAATCCCAGCGTCCCTGCGCGGTGCCGGACGCCACCGATTCCAGCAACACGGGATAACGCTGCGGATCCAGGCGATGCAACGCCAGCAGATCGGTGTCGGACGGGAGTGCGCGGGTTTCGATCATGCCATCGTCGTTCCAGCGAAAGCTGGAACCCAAGTTGCTTTACTTGTTCAGGGAACAGGAAGCGAAATCAAGATGGATCCCGGCCTTCGCCGGGATGACGATCTCTTGTCCGCCGTTGAATCAGATCCGCTTGAACACCAGCGTTCCGTTGGTGCCGCCGAAGCCGAAGCCGTTCGACACGGCCACGTCGATCTTCTTCTCGCGCGCCGTGTGCGGCACGTAGTCGAGGTCGCAGCCTTCGCCCGGTTCGTCCAGGTTGATGGTCGGCGGGATGATGCCGTGGTGGATGGCCAGTACGGAGAAGATCGCTTCCGCGCCGCCCGCCGCACCCAGCAGGTGGCCGGTCATCGACTTGGTGGAACTGACCATGATCTTGTACGCGTGGTCGCCCAGCGCGCGCTTCATCGCCAGCGTTTCGGCCAAATCGCCCAACGGCGTGGAGGTGCCGTGCGCGTTGAGGTACTCGACCTGGTTGGCATTCAAGCCCGCATCCTTCAGCGCGGACAGCATGCAGCGTGAAGGACCCTCGCCGTTCTCGCTGGGCGCGGTCATGTGGTACGCGTCCTGCGAGGCGCCGAAGCCGGCCAGCTCGCAATAGATGCGTGCGCCACGTGCCTTGGCATGTTCGTATTCCTCCAGCACCAGGATGCCGGCACCGTCGCCCAGCACGAAGCCGTCGCGGTCCTTGTCCCACGGACGCGACGCGCGTGCCGGATCGTCGTTGCGGGTGGACATGGCCTTCATCGCGCAGAAGCCGCCCACCGACGTCGGCGACGAGCCCCGCTCGGCGCCGCCGGCGACCATCACGTCGGCGTCGCCGTACTGGATGCTGCGCATGGCAATGCCGATCGAATGGTTCGAGGTGGCGCAGGCGGACACTGCCGAATAGCCGGGGCCTTTCAGCCCCTTCATGATGCTCAGGTGGCCCGGCAGCATGTTGATGATGGTGCTGGGGATGTAGAACGGGGAAATCTTGCGCGGGCCGCCTTCGTGCAGCTTCACCGCCGTTTCCTCGATGCCGAGGATGCCACCGATGCCGGCGCCGATGATCGCGCCGATACGCTCGGCATTGGACTCGGTCACTTCCAGGCCGGCGTCGTCCATCGCCATCAGCGATGCGGCCAGGCCGTAGTGGATGAACGAATCCATCTTCTTCACGTCTTTCGGCGGAACGAAAGCGGTGGGATCGAAGCCGCGGATCTCGCCCGCGATCTTCGTGCTGTAGCCCTCGGTATCGAAGGTGGTGATGAGCCCCAGGCCCGATCGTCCATTGATGATGCCGTCCCAGCTGCTGGCCATGTCATTGCCGAGGGGAGACACCAGGCCCATGCCGGTGATGACGACGCGACGACGCTGGCTCATATCGGGTTCCTCATGGATCTTGCGGCCGCACCCGGCAGTACGCGGGCGCATGGGGGCCGGATACGCGCGGGGCCGCATGCGCGGCCCCGACACGGTTTGCTGCAGGTGCGGAGCTTACGCCTTGACGTGCGCCTTGACGTAATCGATCGCCTGCTGCACCGAAGTGATCTTCTCGGCTTCTTCGTCCGGAATTTCGCATTCGAACTCTTCTTCCAGCGCCATCACCAGTTCAACGGTGTCCAGCGAGTCGGCGCCCAGGTCATCGACGAACGATGCGCTGGTGGTGACTTCTTCTTCTTTAACGCCGAGTTGTTCGACGACGATTTTCTTGACGCGTTCTTCGATGCTGCTCATGGATTCGCTCCAGACGGAGATGGGTGACTTGTTGGATTCTGCCGACGCAGGGCGAAGGCAAACCGGGGATAGTGTAGTGGAAACCGGGGACGGCGGGCAGGTCTCGCCAAACGCACCCGAATCAACCACTTACAGCTAATTCTCAGGGCATGTACATGCCGCCGTTGACGTGCAGGGTCTCGCCCGTGATGTAGCCGGCGGCCGGCCCTGCGAGGAAGGCGACCGCGTTCGCAATGTCGGCCGGCTCGCCCAGGCGACCCAGCGCGATCTGGCCGGCGAGCGCCGTCTTGGTCTCTTCCGGCAGGTCCTTGGTCATGTCGGTCGCGATGAAACCGGGGGCGACCACATTGACCGTGACACCGCGGCTGCCGATCTCTTTCGCCAACGATTTGGAGAACGCGATGATACCGGCCTTGGCGGCGGCGTAATTGGCCTGACCCGCATTGCCGGTGACGCCAATCACCGAGGCGATGTTGATGATGCGGCCCTTGCGCGCCTTCATCATGCCGCGCATCACCGCCTTCGACGTGCGGTAGACGCTGGTGAGGTTGGTGTCGATGATGGCCTGCCAGTCCTCGTCCTTCATCCGCATCAGCAGGTTGTCGCGGGTGATGCCCGCGTTGTTGACCAGGATGGAGATGCCACCGAATTCCTTGCCGATGGCGTCGATCAGCGCATCGACCGCCGCCGCATCGGTGACATTCAGTTCACGGCCATGGCCGCCCATGCCCGCGAGGCGCTCACCGATGGCCTGTGCGCCGGACGCAGAGGTCGCGGTGCCGATGACGGTCGCGCCCTGTGCGGCCAGCAAGTCCGCGATCGCTGCGCCGATGCCACGACTGGCGCCGGTGACCAGTGCGATTTCACCCTGCAGGGGTTTGCTCATGATGGTGTCCTTGGAACGGGTCGCGCGATGCGATCAGGATAAGGGAACGGAAGCGGCCTGCGTCACGCCTGCCAGTCGGCCAATGCACCCTGGAAGTCGCCGACGCCACCGATGGCGCGTGCGTCCAGGCCCTTGTCGATGCGCTTCACCAGTCCGGCGAGTACCTTGCCCGGACCGCATTCTGCGATACGCGTTGCGCCATTCGATGCCAGCACCTGCACGCATTCGGTCCATCGCACCGGCAGGTACAGCTGGCGCACCAGGGCGTCGCGAACAGCATCGACATCGGCCTTCGCGCTCGCATCGACGTTCTGCACGACGGGCAGCGAGGGGACGCGCCATGCAAGACCCGCCATCACTTCGGCCAAGCGGTTGGCGGCTTCACGCATCAGCGGCGTGTGCGACGGCACGCTGACCGCCAGCTTCACCACCTTGCGGATGCCGCGTTCGGTGAGCATCGCGATGGCGCGATCGACCGCGTCGACGTCGCCGCCGATGACGATCTGACCCGGCGAGTTGAAATTGGCGGGCACCACCACCTTGCTGTCCGACGCCTGCGTGCAGACCTCCGCGACCATCGCGTCCTCTGCGCCGAGCACCGCCGCCATCGCGCCAACCCCCGCTGGTGCGGCGTCCTGCATCAGCTGGCCGCGCAGCCGCACGAGGTGCGCGCCGTCCTTCAGCGAGAGCGCCCCTGCTGCGACCAGTGCGGTGTATTCGCCCAGGCTGTGGCCCGCCAGCTGCGACGGCTGCGCACCGCCCTGCTGCTGCCACGCACGCCACACGGCGATGCCAGCCGCGAGCAGCGCCGGCTGCGTGTACTCGGTGCGATTGAGCATTTCCTCGGGGCCGCCCTGCGACAACGCCCACAGGTCGACACCAGCGCCCTCGGATGCTTCCGCGAACGTCTCGCGCACGATCGGATGCAGCTCCGACAATTCAGCCAGCATGCTAACCGACTGCGAACCCTGGCCCGGGAAGACGAAAGCGAGTTGCGTGGAAGTCACTCGGACACCCTGCATGAAATCAGGCCGCGATGATACGGGCGAACCCGCCGGATTGTCTGTACCGGGGCGTATGCGCGTGCGACGTTGCGCCACGTGCACGCACAAGGGAAATCACGGCGCCGGAAGCGAAAAAGGCGATGCCTCCCGGCATCGCCTTTCATCGTTGCACATGCATTTGCGTCAATAGCGCAGCAGCACCGAGCCCCAGGTAAAACCGCCACCGAAGGCTTCCAGCAGCAGCAATTGACCGCGCTGCACGCGACCGGAGCGCACGGCCGTGTCGAGCGCCAGCGGCACGGAGCCGGACGACGTGTTGCCGTGCTTGTCGACCGTCACGATGACCTGGTCCATCGACATGTCCAGACGCTTCGCGGTGGCTTCGATGATGCGCAGGTTGGCTTGGTGCGGGATCAACCAGTCCAGATCGTGCTTGTCCAGGCCGTTGGCATCGAGTGTCTCGTCGACCACGCTATCCAGCGCCTTGACGGCGTACTTGAACACGTCGTTGCCCTTCATCTCGATGCGGATGCCGTTGTTCGGCTCATCCGCCTTGAAACCGGCGGAGACGCCGACCGGATTCCACAGCAATTCCTTCTTGCTGCCATCGGCATGCAGATGGGTACTGAGGATGCCGGTTTCATCATCGGCCTTGAGCACGGCCGCGCCGGCGCCGTCGCCGAACAGTACGCAGGTGGTGCGCTCGGTCCAGTCGACAATGCGGCTGAGCGTTTCGGTGCCGATGACGAGCGCGGTCCTGGCGTCGCCGCAGCGGATGAATTTCTCGGCCACGCTCAACGCGTAGATGAAGCCCGAGCAGGCAGCATTGACGTCCAGTGCAGCGCACCCCGCCGAACCCAGGCGCGCCTGGATCAGGCAGGCCGTGGACGGAAAGATCAGGTCGGGCGTGGTGGTGCCCACCACGATCAGGTCGATCTCGGACGCATCGACGCCGGCGGCCTCGAGCGCACGGAGCGCGGCCTGGTAACCCAGGTCGCCGGCGGTTTCGCCCTCGGCGGCGATGTGTCGCTCGCGGATGCCGGTGCGGGACTGGATCCATTCGTCGCTGGTATCGACCAGTTTCGACAGGTCTTCGTTGGTCAGCACCTTTTCGGGCAGATAGCTGCCCGTTCCGGCGATGCGCGCGTAAATGCGCCCCTTGTTACCCGGCTCGCTCATGCACGCTCCCATTGCCGACCCGACGAAGGGCCCAGGTTGCCATCGATCATGCGGAAAGCGCGCCCTGTTCAAGGGCGCGCCGCACGGATCAATCTTCCTCGACCGCCGAGGTCTTGGTGGCGATGACCTTCTTGCCGCGGTAGTAGCCGTCGGCGGTCACGTGGTGGCGCAGGTGGATCTCGCCCGTGGTCGGGTCGGTCGACAGCTGCTTGGCGGTCAGCGCGTCGTGCGAACGACGCTGGCCACGACGGGACGGGGTGACGCGGGATTTCTGCACAGCCATGGGATTGCTCCAGCTCTTGTATCTGTTGGTGAACCTTGCGGTTCGTGTTGCCAGACCGCGGTAGCGGCTAGTTCTTCTTCAGCGAGGCCAGCGCCGCGAACGGGCTGGTCTTCGCCACTTCTTCTTCGTCCGCCGCCCACTCGCGTTCCACCGCGTCGGACGCCGGGTCCACCGCCACCACCGGCACGGCGAGGACCAGTTCGTCCTCGACCAGGTCGGCGGGGCGCAGCATGCCGTCTTCCGGCACCAGCAGCGCTTCGTAGTCGGGCGGCAACGCGGCTTCTTCCTCTTCGCTGCGCACCAGACCCAACCGCTGCTTCAGTGTCACCGGCAGCACGAAGCGCTGCAGGCTACGCTGGCACACCAACGGCAGGTCGGCCTCGATCTGCAATTCCAGGTACGGGACCCGCAACGCATCGTGGTCGAATTCCACCGTGTAGCGCACGTCGCCCTCGGCGTCGGCCAGCAGGCCTTGCAGGCGCGTCATGGCGGACAACGGCAGGCGGCCTTCGAAGCTGCGCCGGTTCGCGACCATGCGCCACGCATCCAGCAGCTCGGGCATATTCGCGGACATAAGCCGCTGAATGTTAAGGATCGAATACCGAACTGTCAAACCACCCCGGTGGGGGGGGGGGGGGGGGGCCGGGCGGGGGGGGGGGGGCGCCCCCCCCCCCCCCCGCGGGGGCGGGGGGGGGGTTTTGGGGGGGGTAGAAATAAGAGGGGGGGGGGGGGGGCAAGAGGA
>CAMPIO010000039.1 GCA_946886405.1 uncultured Pseudoxanthomonas sp. | reverse complement strand
CTCTTGATTCGGCATCCAGAGCAAGAGCATCGCGGGCATGGCCCGCTCCTACGGTGGATCGAAGGCGAGTCCGTGCCCGGCCGTCGTCCGCCCCACGACCGCGCGCGCCGTTGCCAGCGCCGCACTCTCGACGATCAGCCGCGGGCGCCGGTCGAGCGTGCAGCTCAGCCCCTCGGCGAGGAAGGTGGCGTGCACGGCATCCAGCGCACCGGCTTCCTCCGCGGACAGCACGCCTTCGGTCGCCAGGGCGTCGATCAACCCCGGCGTATCGCGTGGCGACAGCAGGGCTGGCTGCGCGACCGCATCCCGCAGCACGAGGTACTGGATCAGGAATTCGAGATCGACCAGACCACCCGCGCCCTGCTTCAGGTCGAAGCGCGCCGCGTCGCTCCGATCGAGTTCGTGGCGCATGCGCGTGCGCATCTTCATCACTTCGTCGCGTAACGCGTCGGTGTCGCGCACGCGCGCCAACGTCTTCGCGCGGATATCTTCGAACGCCTGCAGCAGCGCGGCATCACCTGCGACACCCCGCGCGCGCACCAATGCCTGGTGTTCCCAGGTCCACGCCCGTTCGCGCTGGTACTCGGTGAAGCTGGCCAATGACGACACCAGCAGGCCTTTCGCGCCGTCCGGGCGCAGGCGCACGTCCACGTCGTAGAGCCGCCCGGCCGCAGTGACCGCGCCAAGCAGCGCGACGATCTTCTGTGCCAGCCGCGCATACCAGCGACCGGCCTCCATCGGGCGTGCACCATCGGACTCTGCTTCCGGTGGCGCGTCGAACAGGAACACCAGGTCGAGGTCCGAACCGAAGCCCAGCTCTTCACCGCCGAGGCTGCCATAACCGACCACCGCGAACCGGCCCGCTGCGACGACCCCGTGCGACGCGGCGACGTCGCGCGTGGCGACCTGCACCACGACGCGCACGACTTCGTCCGCCAGCCAGGCCAGCTGCCGCACGCTGTCGCGTGCCGACTGGCGACCATCGAGCGCGGCCAGCGCCACGCGGAAGCTCAAGGCGAGGCGGCGCTCGTTCAGCACACGCAGGCACGTTTCCGGATCGTCCTCGAGCAGCGCGGCCTCGCACTCCACCCGAAGTTCGTCGCGGTCGGGCATCGGACCGGAGACGCGCGTATCCAGCAGTTCGTCCAGCAACAACGGATAGTGCGCCAGTCGCTCGGACAGCAGTGCACTGCGCGCCAGCACGTCGACCAGCCGACCCAACGCACTGGGCTGCTCGTCGAGCAGGGCGAGATAGCTCGCACGGCGCAGGATGGCCTGCAGCAACGACAGCACGCGACGCAGCGCCGCGTCGGGTTGCGACGATCGCGCGCAGGCCTCGAGCAACGCAGGCAGCACGCGATCCAGTCGTGCGCGCGCGGCATCGGACAACGCGCGTACGCCGCTGAACTGGGCGAACTCGCGCAGCGCGCCGTCGGCACTGCCCGCATCCGCGAAACCGGAGGCAGCCAGCGTTTCCGCATCGCCGCCGTCGGGCAGCGCGCGCCAGTACAGCGCCAGCGCGCCCGGCGCGGCATCACGCTGGCGTGGCGCCAACAGTTCGGCGAATTCGGCGGTCACTCGCGTGCGCTGCACGTCCAGCGCGGCGCGCAGACCTTCCCAGTCCGGATAGTCCAGCCCGCGCGCGATGCGGTGACGGTCCAGCGGATCCTCCGGCAAGGCATGCGTCTGCGCATCGCGCAGCATCTGCAGGCGGTTCTCCAGCCGGCGCAGGAAACGGTAGGCCTGCATCAACGCATCGCCTTCCTCCTCCGACACCTGCCGTGCCGCGACCAGCGACGGCAACGCGACACGCAGTCGGCGTTCGCGCAGGGAGGCTTCGCGCCCACCCCGGATCAGCTGCAGCGCCTGCACCAGGAATTCGATCTCGCGGATGCCACCCGGCCCGCGCTTGATGTCGTCGGCGAGCTCGCGCCGCGCGACTTCGGCCGCGATGGCCGCCTTCATCTCGCGCAGGCCATCGAGCGCGGTGTAGTCCAGGTAGCGGCGATAGACGAAAGGACGCAGCGACTCCAGCCAGCGCTCGCCGGCCTCGATGTCGCCGGCCACCGCGCGTGCCTTGAGCCATGCATAGCGTTCCCAGTCCCGACCCTCGCGCTGGAAGTACTGGTCCATGCCGGCGAACGACAGCGCAAGGCGACCGGCATTGCCGAAGGGCCGAAGGCGCAGGTCGACACGATGGCAGAAGCCGTCGACGGTCGGCTCATCCAGGAGTTTCGCCAAGCGCTGGCCCAGCCGCATGAAGTAGTCCTCGGCGGCGAGCGATCGCGCGCCGTCGGATTCGCCCCCTTGCGGATACGCATAGACGAGGTCGATATCGGAAGAGAAGTTCAGTTCCCCACCGCCGAGCTTGCCGAGCCCGAACACGACCAGCCGCTGCACGTCGCCGTCGGGTGCCCGCACCACGCCATGGCGCTGCGCGAATTCCGCTTCCAGTGCTTCCAGTGCGGTCTGCAGGCAGACCTCTGCCAATCGCGTCGTGCCGGCCAGCGTGTCGTCGACCGTGTCCAGGCCATGCACGTCGCGCCACACCAGACGCGTGGATTCGGCGGTGCGGTAGCGGCGCAGCAGCTCCGGCCATTGCGCGGTGTTGTCCGATACCAATGCAGGTATCGGCGGGGGCACGACCCCATCGTCATGCAGCAATGCCGTCAGCAGGTCGGGTTGACGGCGCAGCGTTTCGAGGGCGAAGTCGCTGGTCGCGATCACGCGCGACACGCGATCGACATGGCGTGCGTCGCCGAGCAGGGCATCCAGGTCCGGCGACGCGGTGCGCAGGCGCGCCAATCCGCGTTCGGTCAGCGCATCAAGCTCGGGGTCCAGGGAGAGGGTCGCATCGTTCATCGCGACCGATTGTGGCATGGGCCAACGGCTGTTGTAGGAGCGACGTCAGTCGCGACCGCTGACCACGACTCGGCATTGCACCCTGGTCAGGACGCTTCATGTCAGGGGGCATGCTTTTGCACTCCCTCCACGCTCGCTGGCGAGCCAGCCGTGCGGTCGCAACTGACGTCGCTCCTACAACAAGCGGATTACGCCGCCTGGGACAGATCCGGCAACGCGGCTTCGTACTCCAGCGCCAGCCCGAACTGGTCCGCCATATGCTTCAGCAGCACCGGCTTCACCTGGTCCATGCCGGCAGGACCGCCGAGATCGGCCAACGAGACGACCTGCAGACCCTGATAGCCGCACGGATTGATGCGGTGGAACGGCTCCAGGTCCATCGCGATATTGAACGCGAGGCCATGGAAGGTATAGCCACGGCGCACGCGGATGCCGAGTGCGCCGATCTTCGCGCCCGCCACGTACACGCCAGGCGCGCCCTCCTTGCGTGCGGCGTCGATGTTCCATTCCGCCAGCGTGTCGATCATCGCCTGCTCGATCTTGCACACGTAGTCGCGCACACCGACTTTCAGGCGCTTCAGGTCGAACAGGGGATACGCGACGATCTGGCCGGGGCCGTGGTACGTCACCTGGCCACCGCGATCGACATGGATCACGGGGATATCGCCCGCTGCCAGTACATGCTCCGGCTTGCCCGCCTGGCCGAGGGTGAACACCGGATCGTGTTCGACCAGCCACAGTTCGTCGGCGGTCGCGTCGGTCCGCGCATCGGTGAAGCGTTGCATCGCGCGCCAGACCGGCTCGTACGGCTGGCGGCCGAGCTCGCGGACGACGCAGGTCGCTGTCACAGGGTCCACTTCACTTCCGGATGGTCGCGCAGCGCTTCATGGGCGGCGTCGTACTGCGCGCGGTCGTTGGCCTGGAAGCGGATGCGCACGGACACGTACTTGCCGTTGGCCGAATGCTTCCAGGTGATGTCTTCGTGTACCACCGCGACGCCGGAGGCTTCCAGCAGGCGGGGCAGTTCGGTCTCCAGGCCCGTGCCGGCCGTGCCCATCGCGCTGAGCTCGAAGGTGCCGGGGAACTGGAAGCCGTGTTCGGGGTTGTCGGATTTGATGTCCATGCCCGGATTATTGGGACGCCGGCAACGAAAGCCAAGCCGCACGGCCCCGGAACGACGAAGGGCCGCTTGCGCGGCCCTTCGTTCATGCGACGCGGTGGTTCAGCGCGCCAGCTGCACCAGGCTGGACGACACCCAGCCCTTGTTGCCGAGTTCGTCCTCGACTTCCCACATCACGCCGTCCTTGTTGCCGGTCGGGTACAGCATCATGCCCGGATCCAGGTCGCGCACGGCCTTGCCGGTGCCCTTCGGATTGGCGAACAGGCGGCCCGGCTTGGTCATCTCGACCGCCTGCTGGGCGTTGGACGCCGAAGCGTTGCCCGACAGCCCGCCGAGCTCGCTCACCAGGTTGGTATAGGCCTGCAGGTAGGCCAGCGTGATGACCTGGCCGATCTCGGTGTTGGCGTAGCCGCTGGCACCGCCGCCACCCCAGTGACTGCCGGTGAACAGGCTGCCGCCCGCGCCCCAGCCGATGTCGGTCTTCTTGGCGCTGCCTTCGGCCATGGCGACCTGTTCGGACGAACGCACGTCGGTCACCGTCAACACGACGTCAGCGGTCTTCTTCTTCATGTCCAGTCCGCCGACCACGCGACCCAGGTTGCCGCCGACCAGGCCGCCCAGCAGGCCGCTGATGGCGTTGCCGCCGGCGTTGCTGTTCTGCGAGATCAGGTCGGGCACCAGCACGTAGTCCGCGGCGCGGATCTGGCCCTTGCCGATGTTGGAGCGGTTGCGCAGCTCGCCACTGGCGGCCAGGTCGCGCTCGGCCATCGCCGCGCCCATGCCCACGCCACGGTCGACGAGGGTGAAGCAGCGCGACTTGTTGACGAACACCTTGATCAGCTTCGACGGCGCGGGCAGCTGCTGGCCGCTCCACCAGTTCACGCCGTCTTCGGGCTCGATCACCGAGATGGTGCCCAGCGGCTTGGTGCAGACCGGGATCTCCGCCGTCTGTTGCTTGCGCTGGTCCTGCGCGCTCTGGCGCTGTGCCCAGGCAGGCGCCGTCGCGGCGGCGGCCATCAGCAGACAGGCCGTCATCGTCATCTTCTTGCAGGTTCCCCTGTTCACTCGTGCATCTCCTTGAGAATGATGGTGCCCGCACCCCGCGGACCTTCCATTGCGGGCGTGGCCCGCTTTCGCGTGCCGGATCGCCCGATCGCGATGATAGGCGAAGAATGCGGTTTCGCTGGCTGTATACGGAAAGAGTGACAACCGAAGGCCATCGACCGGGGCGTGGAAGGGTGACTCGGTGATAATGCCGCCCCTTCCCGCGAGGTCCGCCGTGCCCTACCTGCTCTCCAGTGTCATCTGCAGTGTGCTGGTCTCGGTCCTGCTGAAGCTCATGCAGCGTCGCGGCATCGATACCGCCCAAGGCATCGCCTGGAACTACCTGGCCGCCTCGCTGCTGTGCTTCACGCTGCTCGATCCGCCGCTGGCATCGCTCGCCGCTTCGCACGCGCCCTGGCCTGCGCTCGGCCTGCTGGCCGTGCTGTTGCCTGGCATCTTCCTGGCGCTGTCGGCGTCGGTACGCGCGGCCGGCATCGTGCGGACCGACATCGCGCAGCGCATGTCGCTGGTGCTGTCGCTGCTGGCCGCATTCCTGTGGTTCGGCGAAGAGGCCGATGCGCAGCGCCTGGCAGGCTTGGCGCTCGGTCTGCTGGCGATCGTGCTGCTGGTGCTGCGCCCGCGCGCCGCGTCCGCGGAGGCCGAAGGCGGCTGGACCGGCTGGGCGTTGCCGCTGCTGGTGCTGGTCGGCTATGCCAGCGTGGACGTGCTGCTCAAACACATCGCCGCAGCCGGCACCCCGTTCACGGCCTCGTTGCAGGTCGCCTTCGTCGCCGCGTTCGTCGTGATGATGGGCGTGCACCTGGCACGGCGCGCGCGCGGTGGTCCGGTACTCAGGCTGCCGGCGCTCGGCGCGGGCCTGCTGCTGGGCGCGCTGAACTTCGGCAACATCCTGTTCTACGTAAAAGCGCATCGCGCGCTGCCGGACAACCCCGCCGTGGTGTTCTCCACGATGAACATCGGCGTCGTCGTGCTGGGCACGCTGGCCGGCATGCTCCTGTTCCGCGAGCGCTTGAGCCGCATCAACCTGCTGGCGATTCCACTCGCGGTCGCCGCCATCGCACTGATCGCCAGCGGGCTGTAGAGGGAAAAGAAAAGGCCGGCATGCGCCGGCCTTTCTTCAGCGGGTGGAGCGCGGAATCACTCCGACTCCCACCACATCCAGAACGCATCCCACAGGCGCTTGAAGAAGCCGGCCTCTTCGATCGGCGTGATCGCCACCAGCGGCGACTCGGCGACGACCTTGCCGTCCAGCGTCACCTTCACCGTGCCGATGGCCTGGCCCGTCGTGATCGGCGCCACCAGCGTTTTCGGCACGTCCATCGTCGGCTTCAGGTCGTCATAGCGTCCGCGCGGCACGCTGACCAGCATCGGTTGCGCCACGCCCAGTTGCACCTCCTTGGCCTGGCCTTTCCACACGCGCTGGGTGGCGATGGCCTTGCCGGGCTCGTACAGGCGATGCGTTTCATAGAAGCGGAAGCCCCAGTTGAGCAGCGCCAGGCTGTCGTCGGCGCGCTGCTTTTCGGACGTGGAACCCATCACCACCGCGATCAGGCGCTGGTCGCCGCGCTTGGCCGAGCTCATCAGGCAGTAGCCGGCGGCGGAGTGGTGGCCGGTCTTGATGCCGTCGACACTCTGGTCGCGCCACAGCAGCAGGTTGCGGTTCGGCTGGGTGATGGTGCCGACCGTGAATTCCTTGATCTTGTTGAACGCGTACTGCTCCGGGTATTCGCGGATCAGCGCGCGGCCCAGCAGCGCCAGGTCGTAGGCGGTGGAGTAGTGCTCCGGCGCCGACAGGCCGTGCGCATTGACGAAGTGCGAGCCCTTCATGCCGATCTGCGCAGCGTAGTTGTTCATCAGCGACGCGAACGCTTCCTGGCTGCCGGCGGCGTGCTCCGCCAGCGCGATGGCGGCGTCGTTGCCCGACTGCACCGCCATGCCGGTTTCCATGTCCAGCAACGGCGCGGTCTTGTTGACGGCGAAACCGCTGTAGCTGCCGTCGGTGCCGGCGCCGCCCTCGCGCCAGGCGCGCTCGCTCATCATCACCTGGTCGGTCGGCTTGATCTTGCCGTTCTTCTGCTCGGCCGCCAGCACGTACGACGTCATGACCTTGGTGATGCTGGCCGGTTCGACCCGCTCGTTGTAGTTCTCGCCCGCCAGTACCTGGCCGGTGATGTAGTCCATCAGCACCCAGGCGGTGGCCGTGGGCGTGGGCGCGGGCGGGATGGCCACGGCGGCGGCCGGGGCAGCGGCGGGCGGCGGGACCGGTGCCGGGGTCTGGGCGATGGCCAGGCCCATGGCGGTGGTCGCGAGCGCGGCGAGAGCGAAACGGAACTTCATCGGCGGAAAACTCCTGGCGAGGCCGTGGGCCTGACGGTTCAAGGCGAATATTGTAGGGAGGCCGGCCACAACGTGGGTTGGAAAGACGTAAAAAACCGGCGGACGGAAGCCAACCCTATTCGCGGACGATCTGCGGGCGCCCGAATCCGAGGCTCGCGATCCGGCCCGCCAAGGCTTCCGCCGACGCTGCATCGGCCGCTGTCACGCGCAGGCGCCACAGCGGACGATCCGCGCCCGGCACGTCACTGAGCCGTGCATCGGCGATGCCGGCGGCGGTCAGCCGCGCGAGCGCGCGGTCGGCGTTGTCGCGGCTGGAGAAACTGGCGACCTGCAGTTGCAGCGCGGCCTGCAGCGGTGTGGCTGCCGGAACCGGCGTTGCCTGCACCGCCGTGGCAGGTGCGCTGGCGACCGCCGTGGTGACCATCGGCGTACCCGGTTTGCCCGACGCCACCCGCACGCCATTGGCTTTCATCCAGGCATCGAAGCCGGCGGCACTGGGCACATCGCCGGGCTTGGCCGGCACGTGGTAACGCGCCGCGTCCTTGGGCAACTGGCCGACCCACTGGTCCATCCCCGACGACGACGGCGCCGGCGCGGCCGCCAGCACGTTGCCGTCCGGCGTCAGCCCCCGCACTTCCACGCGCCCGGTGCCGCGCTGGGTGATGCCCAAACGGATGGCGGCCGCATAACTCAGGTCGATCACCCGGCCCTCGTGGAAAGGACCACGGTCGTTCACCCGCACCACCACCGACTTGCCGTTGTCCAGGTTGGTCACGCGCGCAAAGCTCGGCAGCGGCAGCGACTTGTGCGCCGCGCTGTAGGCGTACATGTCGTACACCTCCTGGTTGGAGGTGCGACGGCCATGGAACTTGTTGCCGTAATAGGACGCCGTGCCCTGCTCCACGTAGCCATCGACGCGGTCGAGCACGCGGTACTGCTTGCCGAGCACCGAGTAGGGCGACTTGTTGCCGACGCGCGAACGCGCCTCGGCGGTGACGACCGGCTCGCGGATGCAGTCCAGATCAGGCACGTGGTCCGGCGTGGTGTCGGAAACGCCCGGCTTGTAGAGGCCGCCTGCCGTGTAGTCGCCGCGCGTGGACAGGTCTTCCTGCGCGGGCACGTAGCGCGAGCAGTCCTTGCCGGCGATGGTGGGCGATGGCGAGGCCGGCGATGGCCGCACGGCACCGCCGCTGGTGGAAGGCAGGGACTTCTTCGGCGCCGTGCTGCACGCGGCCAACGCCACCGCCATCAGCGGCAGGGCCAGCCACTTCATGCCGGCGGGATCTCGCGGCCGGCAATGGCCTGCGACAGCTGGTAGACCGCCATCGCGTACATCTTGGAATTGTTGTAGCGGGTGATCGCGTAGTAGTTCTGGAAGCCCAGCCAGTACTGCTTGCCGTCGGCACCCTCCAGTTGCACCAGCGTGGCCATCGCATCGGGCGCCACCGGTTCCAGTGGTCGATAGCCCTTCTCGGCCAGCTGCGCGAGCGAGTAGTCGGGCGTCCACGTCTCAGGATTGAACTCGGCGAAGCCGTCCTGCAGCTGCGCACGCGCGACCACCGCGCCGCCCGGCACCCAACCACCGCGTTCGCCACCCTTCTTGCGGAAATAGTTGGCGATCGACGCGAAGATGTCGGGGTACGTGGTGAACAGGTCACGGCGACCATCGCCGTTTCCGTCCACCGCGAACTCGCGGTAGCTGGACGGCATGAACTGTCCCAACCCCATCGCACCCGCGTAGCTGCCGGTCAGCGAGGCGATGTCCAGCTTCTCTTCGCGGCCCAGCGCGAACAGCTGCGCCAGCTCGTCGCGGAAGAACTGCTCGCGGCGGTGCTCATAGGCCGCGCGCTCGGGATTGCCGGTGCGCGGATAGCGGAACGCCAGCGTGTACAGCGCATCCAGCACCTTGTGACGACCGGTGAAACCGCCGTAGTTGGTTTCCACGCCGATGATCGAGACGATCACTTCGGCGGGTACGCCGTACTGCTGCTCGACGCGGGTCAGTTCGTCACGATGCGCCGCGATGAAGGTGCGACCGCCATCGATGCGTGTCTGGGTCAGGAAACCGACGCGGTATTCGCTCCACGGCTTCACGCGTTCGGCGGGACGCGACATCGCCGCGACCACGCTGTCGAGGAACTGCGCCTTGGCCAGCGTCGCCTCGATGTCGGCCGGCGCGATGCCGTACTTCGCCGAGGTGTCGCGCACGAACTGCGCGCGCGCGGTGGGGAAATCGACCGGCTTCAGCGCGTCCGGCGGCACTTCGGCGACACGCTCGACCGAGGTCTCGGCCGGGGTCGCGGGAGCAGAAGCGGGAGGCGTCGCCGAGGATGCCGGCGGCGGCGGTTGCGGTGTGGCGCAGGACGCCAGGCCCAGCACCAAAAGACAGGAAAGTGCGTTTCGCATCATCGGCGCGAGGGTAGCACGCAGGGTGCGGGAAATCGTGAACGTTGGGGGCGGGAGTGAGCGGAGAGGAGTGAGGAGTGAGCAAGAGCCACGCTCGCTTCCACTCGCTTCTCACTCCTCTCCACTCACTCCTCAATACCCGTGCACGGGTCGATGCGCGCGCACCGCCATCACCAGGCCCAGGCCTGCAAGCAGCGAGACGGCGGACGTGCCGCCATAACTCAGCAACGGCATCGGCACGCCGACCACCGGAAGCAGGCCCGACACCATGCCGCCGTTGACGATGACATAGACGAACAGCGCCATGCCCAACGTGCCCGCGAGCAGGCGCGAATACGTATCGCGCGCGTCCATCGCGATCCACAGGCAACGGCCGACGACGAACAGGTACAGCATCAGCGCGATCATCACGCCCATCCAGCCGAACTCTTCCGACAGCACCGAGAAGATGAAGTCGGTGGTGTGTTCCGGCAGGTAGTCCAGGTGCGACTGCGAGCCCTCGCCCCAGCCCTTGCCGGTCCAGCCGCCGCCACCGATGGCGATCTTCGACTGCAGGATGTTCCAGCCCGCGCCGAGCGGATCGTTCTCGGGGTCGCGGAAGGTCAGGATGCGGTTCTGCTGGTATTCGCGCAGGAACGAGAACCACGCGATCGGCGCGAACATCACCAGTCCCACCGCCGTGCCGCCCAACACGCCCGCGGTGATGAACCACCACCACGACAGCCCGGCCAGATACAGGCCGAACACGCCGCTGGCCGCGACCAGCATCGCCGTGCCGAAGTCCGGTTGCAGCAGGATCAATCCGGTTGGCAGGCCGATCAGCAGCGCGGACACAAGCGTCGTGCGCCACCCCGGCGGCAGCGGCTCGCGATGCAGGTACCACGCGAGCATCATCGGCAGCGCGATCTTCAGCAGTTCCGACGGCTGCAGGTAGAAGAACTTCAGGTCGATCCAGTGCGCGCCGTGCTTGCCGGTACCGATGAACAGCACCAGTACCAGCGGCACCAGCGCCACCGCGAACACGCCAGGTGTCCATGCACGCAACCGCACCGGCGTCACCCGCGACAGCGCCCACATCGCCACCAGCCCCACGCCAAACCGTACGCCCTGCGCCAGTACCAGCCGCGATCCCAGCGCTTCGCCACCGGCGCTGTACAGCACGGCCAGGCCGATCGCCATCAACGCCAGCAAGGCGCCCAGCAGCAGCCAGTCCAGCGTGCGCAGCAGATGGCGCAGCAGGTCGAAGCCCCAGCGCAGGAGATCGGTCATGCCGACCTCCTCGCCGTGGAGGCGACTTCAAGCCCCTCTCCCGGGGGGAGAGGGGCTTTGAGCGGGCGCTCCGCCGGAGGGAGCGGGGCTCGGAGCCTGACTCGGATTCGGATTCGTCGGCTGCACGGGCGCCGTAGTCGGCGATGCCGGCACGGCAGCGGGTGTCGTCGCGCCAGGCGCCGCCGCTTCCTCGCCTTCCTTCTCCGGCATCTTGCCGAGCAGGTAGGCATCGAAGATCTTGCGCGCCATCGGGCCCGCCGTGCTGCCGCCGTAACCGCCGCCTTCGACCGCGATGGCGATGGCGATGGTCGGGTTGTCAGCGGGCGCGAAGCCGACGAACAGCGAGCGGTGGCGCAGGTGCATCGGCAGGCTGCGCGGATCGACCGCCGCGGTGCCGCGACGGCTGATCACCTGCGCGGTGCCCGTCTTGCCGGCCATCAGGTACGGCGCACCCAGCGCGGTGCGCCAACCAGTGCCACCGGGCTGCATGGTGTCCTGCATGCCGAGCCGCACCACCTCGACGTTCGCGGGGTTCGGGCTGATCGCGATCGGCGCGGGTTGCGGCGTTGGCTCCCAAGGCCGGTCGAACCCTACGCGCACCTCGCTGACCAGGTGCGGGCGCCGCATCTGTCCGTTGGCGATGCCCGCCGTCGCGCGCACCAGTTGCAGCGGAGTGACTTTCCAGTCGCCCTGGCCGATGGCGACATTGACGGTGTCGCCCGGATACCAGCGCTCCTTGCGCGCCTTCAGCTTGGCCGCCGGCGACGGCAGGATGCCGCCGATCTCGCCGCGCAGGTCCACGCCGGTCGGCTCGCCGAAGCCGTAGTGCTCCATGTAGTCGTCGAACTGCGCGATGCCCAGGTCCAGCGCCAGCCGGTAGTAGTACGTGTTGACCGACTGCGAGATCGACTTGCGCAGGTTGGTCACGCCGTGGCCGCGCCGGCTGGCATCGCCCCAGCCACGGCTCGTGCCCGGCAGGTAGAACATGCCGGTGGAGACCACCGTGTCCTCCGGCTTGCGCTTGCCGCTGTCCAGGCCGGCCAGTGCGATCAATGGCTTCAGCGTCGAACCCGGCGCCACGCCGCCCAGCACCAGGCGGTTGAACTGCGGCCGCGACGGATTGTCGTTGAGCTGCTTGAAGTCCTTGCTGGAAATACCGTTGACGAACAGGTTGGGGTCGTAGCTGGGCAGGCTGACCATCGCCAGGATCTCCCCGGTACGCGGATCGACGGCGATCGCCGAGCCTTCCAGTTCGCCGAAAGAGTCGACGATGGCCTGCTGCAGCTTCGCGTCCACGCTCAACCGCAGGTCGGTGCCCGCCTGCGCGGGCACGCGGCCGACCACACGCAGCGCGCGGCCCTCCACATTCGTTTCGACTTTCTCGTAGCCGATCTTTCCCCGCAGTTCCTCGTCGTAGTAGCGCTCCAGGCCGGTCTTGCCGATGTGGGTCAGTGCCGAGTTGATCTCGCCGAGCGTTTCCAGGTCTTTTTCATCGACACGCCCGACATAACCGACGATGTGCGCGAACAGCTCGCCATAGGGATAGCGCCGGGTGAGGTACGGCACCAGCTCCACGCCGGGATAACGCCAGCGGTCCACCGCGAAGCGCGCCATCTCCTCCTCGCTCACGCGCAGCTTCAGCGTGATAGGACGAAACCCGCGCGTCGCCTTGCGCGTGGCCTCGAAGCGTTCGATGTCTTCGGGCGACAGCGCGATGATCTTCGCCAGTTCGGCGACCAGCTTCGCCGGCTCCTTGACCTTGTCGGGCGTCACGTCGAGGCGGAACGCAGGCACGTTCTCCGCCAGCAGCAGGCCGTTGCGGTCGTAGATGGTGCCCCGTCCCGGCACGACCGGCCGCGGGCGGATGCGGTTCGCTTCCGAACGCGTGGCGTAGTCGGCGTGATCGATGACCTGCAGCTTGAAGTACCACGCGCCCAGGCCGAACAGGCATAGCGCCACCACCACGAAACCGGTCACCGCGCGGCGGCGGAACTGGTCGGCTTCGGCATGCGGGTTCTTGCCGCGCCGGCGGGGTCCGACCATCGCTCAGCCCCGCCTGCGGCGACCCAGCCGCAGGGCGTCCATCAGCACGAACAGCGGCGGCCAGAACAGCATGCCCAGCAGCGGCGCCCACCAGTACTGCCAGGGCAGCGTCGGCTCGCCCAGCGCCAGGTGAACCACCGTCGTCACGATGCGGTCGTTGAGCAGCAGGCCACCGATCGCCAATGCCTGCTGCGACATCGGGAAGAAGCGCAGCCGTGCGCGGAAGCGCTGCAGGATGAAGGCCATGATGAGCAATCGCAGCGCCTGCTCACCCAGCAGCGTGCCGAACATCAGGTCGGCGACCAGGCCGACGATGACGGCGAACCCCAGGCCGGCGCTGTCCGGCGCTTCGATCACCCAGTACGCCACCACCAGCGCCAGCCAGTAGGGACGCAGCGGCTGCACCACATCGGGCAGCGGCAGCAGGCCCAGCAACAGGGCGAGGATGATGCTCAACGGCATCAGCCAGCCGGTACGCGCGCGGCTCATCGCTGCGGCTCCTGCGGCGGAGAGTCAATGCGTCGGGCACGCGCGTTGAGCTCTCCCCCCGGGAGAGGGGTTGGGGTGAGGATCGGGACGTTCGCAGTGTTCGGCGCTCGCGGAGAAACCGTCGCGGGCGCGGTAGAGGCTTGTCCGGCGGCACCCACACGGCCTTCGTTGCTCCTCACCCCAACCCCTATCCCGCCGGGAGAGGGGCTTGGGGTCGCGGGCGCGGACGCCGGCACGTCTTCGGGCTGGGTCGCGCCTTCCACTGGCGACGTCGCCTCAGGCAGGAACCGCGACGGATCCGGCGCCGGCAGCGGCTGTGGCGGCGCGGACTTCAGCAGCAGCACGTCACGGCCACGGTCCAGGCGCGCGGCCGGGGTGACATCGCCCACCAGGAAGGCGTGGCTGTCGTCAGGTCGCAGGGCGGCGATCGTGCCCACCGGGAAACCGGCCGGGAAGCGGCCGCCCAGGCCGGAGGTCACCAGCAGGTCACCGACCTCGGCGCCGCTGTTGAGCGGCACATCGGCCAACTCCAACAGGTCGCTGCGGCCCCGCCCGTACACGATCAGCCGCACGCCGTTGCGCGCGATCACCACGGGAACCGCATGGTCCGGATCGGTCAGCAGCAGGACGGTGGCATGCGCCGGCGTGGTCTCGATGATCTGCCCCATCAGCCCACCGGCATCGATGACCGACTGGCCCACCGTCGCACCTGCGCGGCTTCCGGCGTCCAGCACCAGCCGCTGGCGGCCGGGCGCCAGGTCGATGTCGAGGATCGGCGCCAATTGCACATCGAGACCGCGCGAGGTCTTCACGCCGAGCAGCGCGCGCAGTTGGACATTGTCGGCGGCGGCGGTCTGCAACCGGGCGAGCCTGGCGCTGGCCACCAGCGATTCGTTGCGCAGGCGCCGGTTCTCTTCGATCAGGCCGGTCCGCGTGGACGCGTCGTCCTGGACCCGGGTGGTAACGCGTCCCGGCAGACCCGCGAGCCACCAGAGCGGCTGCGCGACCACGTTGGTCTGCGCCCGCAGCTGCGACAACCAGCCGCCCCGATGGTCCAGGATCACCAGCGTGATCGTCAGCGCGAGATAGCCCAGCAGCCGCAGCGTGCTGGCGACTTCACCGCGGGTGGCGACGGGAGGACCGGCGTAGGAAGGCACGGGGGGCTAGAAGCCAGTGGTGAGGAACGAGAAGTGGGGAGTGAGGGGTGCAGCACAGGCCATGACGGGGGAGTCGCTTCGACTCACGTCTCACTCCTCCCCCACTCGTTCCTGCCTCATCACTCCGGCGCGAAGAACTCGTTGCCGTGCATGTCGACCAGTTCCAGCGCACGACCACCGCCGCGCGCCACGCAGGTCAGCGGATCGTCCGCCACCTGCACGTGCAGGCCGGTCTCCTCGCTGATCAGGCGGTCCAGGTCGCGCAGCAGGGCGCCGCCACCGGTCAGCACGATGCCGCGCTCGGCGACGTCGGCGCACAGTTCCGGGGGGGTCTGCTCCAGCGCCAGCTTGACCGCGCTGACGATGCCGGACAGCGGCTCGTGCAGGGCTTCCAGCACTTCGTTGGAGTTGATCTTGATCATCTTCGGCACGCCCTCGGCGAGGTTGCGGCCGGAGATCTCCATCTCCTGCACCTCGGCCTGCGGGTAGGCGCAGCCGATCTCAAGCTTGATGCGCTCGGCGGTGGCTTCACCGATCAGCATGCCGTGGTTGCGGCGGACGTAGTTGGTGATGAACTCGTCGAAGCGGTCGCCGCCGATGCGGACCGATTGCGAATAGACGATGCCGTTCAGCGAGATCACCGCCACCTCGGTGGTGCCGCCGCCGATGTCGATGACCATCGAACCGCGCGCCTCGGTCACCGGCATGCCGGCGCCGATGGCAGCGGCCATGGGCTCCTCGATCAGGTAGACGTCGCGCGCACCGGCCTCTTCGGCCGATTCCTTGATGGCGCGACGCTCCACCTGGGTGGAACCTGCGGGCACGCACACCAGCACGCGCGGGCTGGGACGCAGGAAGCGCGACTTGTGCACCTTCTTGATGAAGTACTTCAGCATCGCCTCGGTGTAGGTGAAGTCGGCGATCACGCCATCCTTCATCGGGCGGATGGTGGTGATGTGGCCCGGGGTGCGGCCCAGCATCTGCTTGGCCTCGGCACCGACCGCCGCGACCGAGCGCGAGCCGCCGATGGCACGGTCCTGGCGCACCGCCACGACCGAAGGCTCGTTCAGCACGATGCCCTGTCCGCGCACGTAGATCAGGGTGTTGGCCGTGCCCAGGTCGATGGACAGGTCGTTGGAGAACATGCCGCGGAGCTTCTTGAACATCGGGGGACGGGTTCCTGCTGGGGGCGGATCGCCTTGACGTGGCGATTTTTTGGGCAAAAAACGAAGTCAGCTAGCCTAACAATCCGGCATGGTGCGGGCAAGGAAAAATCTCGTGAATCCCCGGGGAAAACCGCAGTTCGCGGCATGCGTCCGCATGCGTGCCCCGGGCGCTCCCGCCGCCGGCACCGCTCGACCAAGGCTGGTCGGCACCGGCCCCAGCCGGTAACCTTCGCACCGGCGCGCCGGGAATGGGGCGCACGTCCCGCTTTTCCAGCGGCCCGGGACGGCCGCGCCCGCCTCCAGCCGAGTCTGCCGATGTCCGCACTGATCTGTGGTTCCCTTGCCTACGACACCATCATGGTGTTCCCGGACCAGTTCAAGAACCACATCCTGCCCGACAAGGTGCACATCCTTAACGTGTCGTTCCTGGTGCCGCGCATGCGCCGCGAGTTCGGCGGCTGCGCGGGCAACATCGCCTACAACCTGAAGCTGCTGGGCGGCGATCCGATCCCGATGGCCACGGTGGGTCAGGACTTCGGCCCTTACCGCGAGTGGTTCACCGAGCAGGGCATCCGCCTGGAGCAGGTGAAGGTGATCGACGAACTGTTCACCCCGCAGGCGTTCATCACCACCGACCACGACAACAACCAGATCACCGCGTTCCACCCGGGCGCGATGATGCGCAGCTACGAGAACCACGTGCGCGACGTGCCGGGCATCGAGTTCGGCATCGTCAGTCCGGACGGCCGCGAGGCGATGCTGCAGAACGCCGCCGAGTTCCACGAACTGGGGATCCCCTTCATCTTCGACCCCGGCCAGGCCATGCCGCTGTTCAACGGCGAGGAACTGCGCCACTTCATCGAGCTGGCGGACTACGTGACGGTCAACGACTACGAGTCGAACCTGCTGCAGGAGCGTACCGGCTGGAGCGAGGCCGACATCGTCACGCGGGTGAAGGCCTACATCACCACGCGCGGCCCGCATGGTTCGCTGATCCACACGCCCGGGAAGACCTATGACATCCCGCCGGCGCACGAGCGCCGCGTGACCGACCCGACCGGCTGCGGCGACGCCTTCCGCGCCGGCCTGATCTTCGGCATCGAGAAGGGCTACGACTGGCTGACCATCGGCCGCATGGGCAACCTGATGGGGGCGCTGAAGGTCGAGCATCCCGGGACCCAGAACCAGCGCTTCGACTTCGACGAATTCAACGAGCAGTTCAAGCAACAGTTCGGTTACGCGCTGTAAGCCCGCGCGCCGCTGCCTGCCCGGCATCGGCACGGAGAGCGCCACTCGCCCGCATTTGTGACGTAAGGTAAGGCCGGGGGATGGGCTGGAGCGGCCATGCCCCGCGCAGTCGGCAACGGGCAGGGGCAACATGGTCGCGCAGCATCGGCAACCTCCTTCGCAGGACATCCACGTCCCTGCATTTGTCACGTTCCGGCGAATCGTCTTGCAGGCCCTGCTTGTGGCGGTCGTGGTCTTCCTGGCCAGCGGCCTGGGGATCCTGACCCGGCCCGAACAGCAGCTCGCCACGTTCTGGCCCACCAACGCCCTGCTGCTGGGACTGTTCGCGCGCCGGCCCGCGCTGGCCTCGCCGGCGGGCTGGGCGGCGGCGGCACTGGGATATGTGGCCGCGGACCTTATGACCGGCACGTCCCTGCCCACCACGCTCCGGCTGACGGGGGCGAACCTGGCCGGCGTGCTGGCCGGCTACCTGCTGCTCCGCTACGTGCGGCACGATGACCGCCAACTGCAGCATCCCCTGTCGATGCTGTGGGTGCTGGCCGTCTCGGCGGTGGCGGCGCTGGGCGCGAGCCTGGCGGGCAGCCTGGGCTCGCACGCGATGATGCGCATGGGGTTCCTGACGGCCAGCGGTTTCTGGTTCTCCGCCGAACTGGTCAGCTACGTCGCCTTGTTGCCGGTAATCCTGCTGGCGCCCTCGCCGACGGGCTTCTGGCGTGAGCTGCGCGGCGGCCTGTCCCGCGCCCGAAGGCGCCCGCACCTGGTGATGCCACTGGTCGCGCTGGCGCTCACCATTCTGCTGGGCGCTGCGATCGGCGGGCCGGGAGCCATCGCATTTCCGGTGCCCGCGTTGTTGTGGTGCGCGCTGGCCTACCGGCTGTTCACCACGGCACTCGCCACGGCCTTGCTGTGCATGTGGACGCTGATCGCCATCGCTGCCGGATGGATCGACCTGCAGCTGCAGGACGCGAGCGTGCAACCCGTCATTTCGCTGCGCATGGGCATGGCGCTGCTGGCCGTGGCACCGCTCACCGTCGCCAGCGTGAACGCGGCGCGCAACCGCTTGCTGGCCACGCTCAACCATGCGGCCGACCACGACGCACTGACCGGCGTACTCAATCGCAGCGCCTTCCTGCGGCGAGGCCTGGAAATGACGGAGTACGCCCAACGGACGGGCGGCACGGCGGTGGCGATGATGCTCGACATCGATCACTTCAAGTCGGTCAATGATCGCCACGGCCACGCTGCCGGTGACGCGGTGCTCACGACCTTCGCCGCGCGGATGCGCGATCACCTGCGTGACGATGGCCTGTTCGGACGATTCGGCGGCGAAGAGTTCGCCGTGCTGCTGCCGGGCGTGGATGCAGCCGCCGCGCTTGCCGTAGCGGAGCGCCTGCGCGTCTTGGCCAGCGAACCCATTCCGCTCGAGGATGGTCGCCTGCTGGACATCACCGTCAGCGTCGGCGTGGCGTCTTCGCCGGCGCGGATGGCGGGGCTGGAATCGTTGCTCAGCCAGGCCGATGTTGCGCTCTATCGCGCGAAGGCGATGGGACGGAACCGGGTGGTTTCGGCAGGCTGATTCTCCGCGCTCCCGTCACTCAGGCGACAACAACACCTATTGCGCGCTCGGTGCCAGGATCATCCACGACCGGATCCACGGCCAGCAGCATGCAGTGAGTGCCATCGCGGCACTCATCCCAACGGAACGCATAATCGCGCGATAGTCGGATATCCACTCCGTACGGCTTTTCAGTGCGATAACTCAGCAAACAGCCTCTCGAATATCGTGAGCCGTGCCGGAAATCGAAGTCGGCTGTGTCCTTCGAGTAGGAGGACTGGCTCACGTAGTGATCGTGATCCGTGGCGACCATGATGTAGCCGATGTCCGCTACCCCCGCGTAGCCTTCAAGATTGCTGATATCGGCGAAAACATCGTAGCGATTGTTCGGCTCTCGATGATTGACGCGCTTGAAGAACTTCATCTCGATGGCGCAAGAACACACCACGTGCCCGGACTCGTATATCGCCAGCCATATGTCGACCTTGGCCCGCGCAGTGCCGCTCTTGCTAAATCCTGCAGGAACGCGCGTCAACACGGGCTTTTCCAGTTCGACGCGAAAGCTCTCGCCTTGGCGGCACAGATGGATTTCACCCACACTCTTCAGGATCGCAGCGAACTGCAATTGGAGACTCGCTTCGTTATCGACGCGAATAGCGCCGCCGTTCAGCTTGTCGCGCAACCTCGCGTAGGAGAACCCGACGATATCCCGCATACGCGCTATCGACATTCAATCCCACCCTGCCATCTGCTTCCCATCCAGCCCACCGGTCTCGAACACGGCCTTGTGCGTGCTGCCATCCTTCACCGTGAACTCGATTTCCAGCACCTTCGTCTTGCGCGCCAGGCGCCACAGCGCCTTGTTGTCGTCGATGAACATCGCAATGGCTTCGTCGGTATCCGGCCGGTTGGCCGACATGCGCTTCGGTGCAGCCCCGTCGGCGACCACCGTGACCTGGCAGCGCCCATAGCACGCCTTGGCGAAGTCGCTGGCCTGCAGCACCAGGTAGCTGCTCCGCTTCCACTTGGGGTGGTCGCGGAACACCAGCTGCACCGGCTTGGCGCCGCTGCCGTCCACGTCGACCGGTTCCTTGCTGAGGATGGCGGCGGAGCGCTGGGTGCCGCCCTCGGTGGCGATCTGCGAGTAGTCCCACAGCGTTTCCATCCTGCGCTGCTCGCGGGCGCCTTCGGCCCTGCCTTTCACGTCCTCCAGCGAAGGTCCGATGCGCGCGGCCGCCGCGCTCTGCGGATACTGGTCGACGAGCGCGACGCCATGGATGCGTGCCATGTCCCAGTCGCTGGACGACACGGCGCTGTCGTACTTCTTCGCCAGTTCGTCCGCCTGCTGCTCGATGGCTGCGGCCTCTGCCGCCGCCGCAGCGGCGCGTTCGGCTTCGCGGTCACCGCAACCGGACATCACGAGTGCGCCAGTGAGCACCAGCAACAGGAAAGGTATCGTGTTCTTCTTCATCGGGGAATGCCTCGCTGGATCAACAGGGCGACCGCAGCCGCCACGTCGTCGGGTTTTTCAATGATGGACATGTGGCCGCAACCGTCGAGTGAAATCAGCATCGCCTGCGGCATCTTCTCGGCATACAGGGCCATTGCGCTGGGGTCGATCACGCGATCCTGCCGGCACCACAGCAGCAGTGCCGGCTGGCGAATCAACGCCGCACGCTCGCCGGGCAGGAAACGTTCGTCGCTGCGACCGATGCGGTCCAGCACCTGCTGTTCGAACGGCGCCTGCGCGATGCGCCAGTCGATCACCGCCTGCGAGGCGGGCCACGGAATGACAGGTTGCGTCGTGCGGTCGTGGAAGACGGTGTCGAGATAGCGCTGCAGCGATGCCGCGTCCTGCACGGCGAACGGATTCTTGCCGGCCAGCACCTCGGTGCCGAACACGTTGTCGCGGAAACGCACGCCCGCCGCGTCGATCAGACCCAGCCGTGCCACCAGCTCCGGGTGATCGGCGGCGGTGATCGCCACGATGCCGCCGCCCATCGAATGCCCCAGCAGCACGACAGGGCTGCCCTCGCGACGGACTTCACGCAGGAACGCCGCCAGGCGCGCTGCCTGCGCCTTGAATCCGTAGTCGGCACCGTCCAGCCGCTGGCTTTCGCCCCAACCGGGCAGGTCGGGAATGACCAGCCGGTAGTGTCCGCCGAGCCGTTCCGCCAATGGATACCAGTTTTCCTTGCTGCCGGTGAAGCCATGCACCATCACGACGGTCGGCGCCGCTGGATCCTTCGCCTCCCGCTCGTCGTACGCCCAGCGATGATCACCGACGACGATGCGGTGTTCGGACAGGCCGATCCACCATCCCTGCACCGCCATGGCCTGACGCAGCGGCGCCATCGGATCGCGCCATGTCCACAGCGCGAGGACGCACACAAGAACGGCCGCCACCAGGGCGACCGTCCGTGTGCGGGTCGTGCGATGCGCCATGCCTCAGGGCACCGTCGACGCCTTCGCCAGCAGGGCTTCTACCGACCCGGTCGTGATCGGGTGGTAACCCGGCCTGGCGCGCGCGAAGCTTTCTTTCGCCAGCGTCAGCCCTTCCGGCGTCTTCACCAGCTCTTCGTAGATCGGCATGATCAGCTTGCGACGGCCGACGCGCTCGATGAACTTCGCGATCTCCGGTTGCGCGTCCACGTAGCCGCTGCGGATG
The DNA here is from genome assembly GCA_946886405.1 of uncultured Pseudoxanthomonas sp. Next base: position 9,672 of record CAMPIO010000039.1, on the reverse strand, counting down.
GCCAGCGGATACCAGCGCATCGCGATCTCGCCGTTGGCGGTACCGGTGAAGTGATAGGCATCGTCGAGCTGCTTGAGCTGCTCGACGGTCAGCTTCTCGCCCATGCCCTCGAGGAAGTGCACCCACTGCTGGGTCACCCACTCGTTGGTCAGCTGGGGATTCGGCAGCTGGCCACTGCCCTGCCAGGCGATGCGTGCCGTGTCCGTGTTGGAGAAGCCGCGCGACTGTACCTGCGGCGCGCCGGCCGGGATGCCCGGGCCGTACACCCACGCCTGGATCTCGGCATCGGTGACCAGGTTGGGATGCTTGTCGAACAGATTCTTCTTCGCGTAGTCGAGGAACTGCTCGGTGGTGATGCTCTGGAAGGCGAAGTGGTCGAAGTAACCGCGCAGGAAGGCGTCGAATTCCTGACGACCGAAGCGCTCTTCCAGGAACTGAAGGAACCACGCGCCCTTGTCGTACGACACCGCACTGAGTGCATCGTCGGCATCCAGCTTGGTGCCCGGCTTGACCGCCAGCGACTGCGTCGCTTCCGGCATCGTGCCGATCTCCTTCTTCAGGCTGTTGCGGGCGATGGCGTACTCCATGCTGGAGGTTTCCTTGCCGTACAGCGCTTCGACGATGCGGTTCTCCACGTAGCTGGTGAAGCCCTCGTTCAACCAGCCGTGCTTGGCGCTGGAGAAGGTCACCAGGTTGCCCGACCAGCTGTGCGCCAGTTCATGCGCGATCAGCGAGACCAGCGTCTTGTCGCCGACGATCACGGTGGGCGTGATGAAGCTCAGGCGCGGGTTTTCCATGCCGCCGTACGGGAACGATGGCGGCAGCACCAGCATGTCGTAGCGGTCCCAGCGGTAGGGCCCGTACAGCTGCTCGGTGGCGGAGATCATCTTCTCGGTGTCTTCGAATTCCTTCGTGGCCTTGTCGACCATCGCCGGCTCGGCCCACACGCCGCTGCGCGCGGAGATCGGCTTGAACACCAGGTCGCCGGCGGCGATCGCCATCAGGTACGACGGGATCTTCTGCGGCATCTTGAAGGTGTAGTCGCCATCGCGTGCGGCGGCCGGATCGTTGTCGGCGCTCATCAGCACCATCACGTCCGGGCGTGACGTCACGTGCGCGCTGTAGGTGTAGCGGACCTGCGGCGTGTCCTGCAGCGGCACCCAGCTGCGCGCGTGGATCTGCTGCGACTGGCTGAACATGAAGGGCAACTGCTTGCCTTCGGTCATTTCCGGCGTCAGCCACTGCAGGCCGGAAGCCTCCGGCGAGCTGGTGTAGATGACCTTGACCTTGGTGTTGCGGGCAGGCGTCTCGATGGTCAGCTTGCTGCCCAGCACCGCGTCTTTCGGAGCGAGGGCGTACTGCAGCGGCGCCCACGCGCCGTTGGCCTCGCCTTCCACCTTCGAGATGGTCAGGTCGCGCGTATCCAGCACCAGCTGCGTGGCGGCCTTGTCCTTCCAGTCCAGCGTATAGGTCGCGGTGCCGCCAATGGTCTTGGCATCGAAATCGACCGCAATGTCCAGCGCCAGATCGTCAATGGCCACCTTTTGCGGCTCGGCGTAGGAGTGCTCGTCATGGTCGACGGGCGCAGCGGCGGCAGGTTTGGGCGTGGCGGCCACGGGAGCGGATTCGGGTTCCTTGGAACAACCGGCCGCCAGCAGGGCGGCACAGGACAACAGCAAAGCCAGAGAACGCATCAGGAGACTTCCAGTGATACGGGGGGAAGTGCCCAGTTTACCGCGCCGGGCGGGGCCTGCCTTACCCGGCTCCCCTCCTGTGCCCGTTCCTTGGCCCCTTGTAGGAGCGGGCCATGCCCGCGATGCTCTTAAGCGGGGTGATGGAAAAGCATCGCGCCCATGGGGCGCTCCTACAGAGCACTCGGCGCCCTGGTCAAATCTTGTAGCCGGTGTGGATGGCCACGATGCCCGCGGACAGGTTCTTGTAGCTGGTCCGTGCGAAACCGGCCGCGTCCATCATGCCTTGCAATTCGGCCTGCGGCGGGTGCTGGCGGATACTCTCGGCCAGGTACTGGTAGCTGCCGGCGTCCTGCGCGAACAGCTGCCCCAGCTTCGGCAGCACCTTGAACGAGTGGAAGTCGTACACCGGCTTGAACCAGTCCACGGTCACTTCTGAGAACTCCAGTACGCGCGCCTGCCCGCCGACCTTCAGCACGCGATGCATGTCGCGCAGCGCGGCTTCCTTGTCGGTGACGTTGCGCAGCCCGAAGGCGATGGTGACCAGGTCGAAGCTCGCATCCGGGAACGGCAGCGCCTCGGCGTTGCACTGGACGTATTCCAGGCCCTGCACCACGCCGCGGTCGGTCATGCGATCGCGGCCCACCGACAGCATGCCGGCGTTGATGTCGCCCAGCACGATCTGGCCGGTATCGCCCACGCGATCTTTCAGCAGTGCGGCGATGTCGCCGGTGCCACCGGCCAGGTCGAGCACGCGATCGCCGCGCTTCACCTGACAGGTGCTGACGAAGTAGCGCTTCCAGACCCGATGGATGCCCAGGCTCATCAGGTCGTTCATCAGGTCGTACTTGCCGGCGACCGACGTGAAGACGTCGCCCACCAGCTTCTGCTTGTCCTTGGCGGCGACGTCGCGGAAGCCGAAGTGGGTGGTGCCGCGTTCGTAGGGGGATTCGCTCATGGCCGGATTATCGCACTACCCGCCGTCGGCCGCCCGTGAGCGACGCGCGGAAGCGTCGCGTGTGGCGACCGCCCGGCCCGGATGCGCTATCGCACGAAGCTCAACGTTCCATCCAGGTGCACAGCGGCGCCACGCGCAGCAACGACGGCAGCGCGTCGCAGGCGCGGCGGCGCGGCGGGGTCGCCGTGCGCGTGGCCGGGGTCTGGGCGGACGGTGCCGGACGCGACGCCGGCGGCGACGAAGCCGCCACCGTGGCGGGACGCACCAGCACCGGCGCCGGCGAGCTCATCGACCGCGGTTTCGGGCCGACCCGCACGACGAAGCCGTCGGCGGTGGCGGACACCACTTCGATCCAGTGCAGTTCATCGGGGGTGTTCCAGCGCCCGCCGACCTTCAGCATCGATCCTTCGTTGCTGGAATAGTTGGCCGCCGGCGTGTCGCGATCGACGCTGTAGGCGATGCCGTAGTCTTCGAGCTTGTGGATGATGACGGCATCGCCCGCCAGCTTGGCCTCGTACGCGCCGGCGCGACGCCGCGCCTCCAGCGTGTAGATGACGGTCTTGTAGGGGTCGGGCTGCGCGGGCAGCGCAAGCACGACCAACTGCGTATGGGGAGTCTTCAGCACACTGCCCGCATCCAGCACGAATTCCAGCGTGTCGCGGTTGTCCGCAGCGACGACACGCTTGCGCGAGGCAGCCAGCCAGCCAAGGCGCTCGCGCTGGTACATGTTCGGATGCTTGGGCAGCAGACCGTAGGTTGGGTCGCTGGTGGCATTGCGCCACGCGTCGCTCATCACGTCCCAGGGATTGTCGTAGGTGTCGCTGTCGCCGTCGGAGTTGTTGGAGTGCGGCAGGCCGTAGCCATGCCCCATCTCGTGCGCCAGCGGCGCGAGATTGGCGAACGACCACGGCGGACTCCACGTCACGCGTGTGCACGTGTAGACGCCATCCATCGTGGTACAAGCGCCGCCGCCCCATGCGTTGCCGTCCAGTTCGCCGTTGAACATCAGGTTGACGCCCTGGATGCCCGCGAAGCCCACGTCGGCATCGGCCGCCGCCGCGCAATCGGCGAACAGTTCGGACAGCTGCGCCTTCTGCTTGCCGTTGACATCGGCCAGGTAGGCGGAGCGCGGCTTCGGCAGCGTGTACCAGCCATGCGCGGAGCTGCCGGCGAGACTGACCTGGCCGTACGACACTTCGGACCAGTAGTGGCCCAACTGGCCCGGCGCGTTGCCGTACTGTTCCTGGAAATAGCTGCGCGGTTTCTGCTCGGCGTCGATGTCGGCGAACTTGCACATCAGGGTGATCCAGCGCGTGGCGCCGAGGACCGGCGCGGACGCCATGACGCGCCCGTCGGCGCCCGCCACCACGGCACGCCGGGTCAGTGCATCGGTGGGCACGATGGCGCTGATCGACGGCACGACGGCCGACGACGACATGGCCTTGGCACCCGTCGCAACATCGGCGCGCGGGGCGTACGAGACCGCCACGCGGCGATTGGCCAGCGCGTAGAGATCTCCCGCCGCACGCTTGGCCTGCGCCACGTCCAGCGACACGCGCTGGCCCGGGCCCATGTCCAGCCAGGCATCGAGTTGCGGCGCGGCCTGTGCGCGCCCGGGCAACGCGCGCGGAGGATCTGCCCACTGCAGCTGCAGCGTGCCCTGCACCACCGTCTCCGCATGCAGCGGAAGGATGACGCCCATGATCGACATTCCGACGGCGAACAGCGCGCGGAGGCGCGTCCGCCGGATGTCGCCCGATCCGTGTTTGACCACGTGCGACCCCATTCATGAAGGCAGGTCGAGATGACGCCGCCATGGTCGGGGTGTCGGCGGGAAGCACGAGGTCTTGAGGGCGCGGAGACGCGACAGGACACGTTTTCCGCGCGGATGTTCCGAACTGCGATGCAGTTCTTCCTTCGGACGCGAACCACCTTCGATTTTCGTCCATCGACGCTGCGTGGCGCAGCGTCAGGGATACCCGCATCACGTAGGGAAAACCCCTACGATTCAGCGCTCGCGGACGGTGCAGGCCGGCGCGTTTCCACCTCGGCGCGCACCGCATCGCGATGGCGCCGCGTCACGCCCGGCGGCATCGCGCGTCGTGGTCGTCGTCGTGGAGGAAGACGACGCGGATACTGCGGCAGGTTTCACTAGGGCAGGCAACGGGCCTCCCGTCACCCGACCGGGGCCGACAGTCACCACGAAGCCGGTGGCGGTCTGCGCCTTGATCGTGACGGCGTACGAAGCGTCCGGGGTAACCCAGCGTTCGCCCACCTTGAACATCGACCCCTCGTTGTTCGAGCGATTGGCGGGCGGGGCGTTGGCATCAATGCTGTACGCGGTTCCGGACCGTTCGACCTTGTGGATGATCACCGCGTTTCCGGCAAGGTTGCCTTCGTACGTGCCCTCGCGCTTGCGCGCCTCCAGCGTGTACACCACGGTCGCATAGGGATCAGGTTGCAGGGACAGCGAGAGCACCAGCATCTGCACGTTGGCAGCGCCCGCCAGATGCGCATAGTCGAGCGTGATGTCGCGCGAGGTCAGGTCGCCCGGCACGATGACGCGCTGGCGGGGCGCATCCACCCAGCTCAACCGATGCCGCTGGAAGATATTGATGTGCTTGGGGCGGCTGCCATACGTGGCGTCAGCCACGGCGTTGGACCAGCCGTCGCTCATCACATCCCACGGATTGTCGTAGGTGTCGTCGTCACCGTCGGAGTTGTCCGAATGCGGCAGGCCGTAGCCGTGTCCCATCTCGTGCGCGAGCGGCGCGAGGTTGCGGAACGACCACGGCGGATTCCACGTCACCCGCTTGCACAGGCGCACGCCGCGCACGGTGGCGCAGCTCTGTCCGCCCCAGGCGTAGCCATCCAGGTCGCCGTTGAACATCATGTTGATGCCGACCGGTGCGTTCAGATCGACGGTCCCCGGCGCAGCGGACGCGCAATCCGCGAACAGCTTGTTGAGATCCGCCTTCTCCTTGCCGTCCACCGTGGTGACGTACGTCGAGCGCGGGCTCGGCAGCGTGTACCAGCCATGCGCGGTACTGCCGGCCAGATTGATCTTGTTGTAGGACACCTCGCGCCAGTAGTGGCCAAGCTGGCCGACGCCTTCGCCGTACTGCGACTGGAAGAACGCCAGGTCCTTCTGCTCGTCTGCGGCGTCGCTGAACTTGCACATCAGCGTCACCCAGCGTGTGGTCCCGCTGATGGGGGCCGCTGCCATCACCCGCGCGCTGGCGCCATGCACGGGGGCCGACTGGGTGACACGGTCTGCAGGAACGATGGCCTGGATCGCGGGCGCAGACGACATCACGCGATCCTGCGGGGCGAACGCCACGGCCACGCGACGATTGGCCAGTACATAGAGATCGCCTGCGGCCAGCTTCGCCTGCGTGGGATCGAGCGTGATGCGGCTGCCATCGTCCTTCAACAGGGAGGCGTTGAACCGTGGTGCAAGCCGGGGTTGCCCGGTCGCGGCGCGCGGCGGGTCGCCCCACTCCAACTGCAACAGCCCCTGCTCGATCGTCTGCGCCTGCACACCCGCCGCCTGCGACAACCCCAGTACAAGTCCTGCCACCAACCCGCAGGCACGGCGCGCTACGTCCCTGGATCCCCTTTTCACGCTCCCCGACTCCCCTGGTCACCGTGCGCGTCACGCGGCACATCGGGTGTTCTAACCAGTCTGGCGCGGGCACGCCGTGAGTGGCATCACATTCTCCGCCATGTGATGCTGCGCGCCCCACCGCCTGACGCACGCCGCCATGAGCACACCCCCCGACTATCGCGCCCTCCTCGAAACCGCCATCACCGAAGCACGGCAAGGCCTGGCGGAGGGCGGCATCCCGATCGGCGCAGCGCTGTACCACCAGGACGGGCGCCTGCTGGGCTGTGGTCATAACCGCCGCGTGCAGGAAGGCGACCCCTCGGTACACGGCGAGACCGATGCGTTCCGCAAGGCCGGCCGCCAGCGCCGCTACCGCGACACCATCATGGTCACCACGCTGGCCCCCTGCTGGTACTGCAGCGGCCTGGTGCGCCAGTTCAACATCGGCACGGTGGTGGTGGGCGAATCGGTGACGTTCCAGGGCGGCATCGACTGGCTGCGCGAGTCCGGCGTCAACGTCATCGACCTGCAGAGCGAGGAATGCATCACGATGCTCGGCGATTACATCCGCGCCAACCCCGAGGTGTGGAACGAGGATATCGGCGAGGAGTGAGGCCGGCGCGCAAGGATCACGCCTTGCGCACGAACTCCGACTTGAGCTTCATCGCGCCGATCCCGTCGATCTTGCAGTCGATGTCGTGGTCACCGTCGACCAGGCGGATGTTCTTGACCTTGGTGCCGACCTTCACCACCAGCGACGAACCCTTGACCTTCAGGTCCTTGATGACGGTGACGGTATCGCCATCCTGTAGAAGATTGCCGTTGGCATCCTTGATGACGCGCTCATCGTCGCCAGTGGTCGGCGCATCCGCCGACCACTCATGCCCGCACTCCGGACACGCCAGCTGCACGCCGTCTTCGTAGGTGTACTCGGATCCGCATTGCGGGCAGGGAGGCAGCGTCGACATGGAGGACAGGAAAATGGATGCAGCCGCGATTGTCGCATGCGTAACGTGCGCCGTGCGCACGGCGGCGTGAAGCCGCCAACGCGCAGTCGTGCGCATGGCGCACGCTACGTGATTACAGGATGTAACGGCTGAGATCGGGATCCTGCACCAGCTCGCCGAGGTGCATGTCGACGTAGGCACGGTCGATCGTCACGCTCTGGCCATCACGGTCCGGCGCTTCGTAGCTGAGCGTGTCCAGCAGGCGTTCCAGCACGGTGTGCAGGCGGCGCGCACCGATGTTCTCCTGTCGCTCGTTGACCAGTGCGGCGATCTCTGCGACGCGGTCGATGGCATCGTCGCTGAAGCGCAACGCCACGCCCTCGGTCTTCATCAGCTCCACGTACTGCTTGCTGAGCGCCGCCTTGGGCTCGGTGAGGATGCGGATGAAATCTTCCTTGCTCAGTGCCGACAGTTCGACGCGGATCGGGAAGCGACCCTGCAGCTCCGGGATCAGGTCACTGGGCTTGGCAAGATGGAACGCGCCGGAGGCAATGAACAGGATGTGGTCGGTCTTCACCGTGCCGTACTTGGTCGACACGTTGCTGCCTTCCACCAGCGGCAGCAGATCGCGCTGCACGCCTTCGCGGCTCACGTCGCCACCGCTCATCGTGCCGCCGCGCTTGGCGACCTTGTCGATCTCGTCGATGAAGACGATGCCGTGCTGCTCGCAGGCCTCGATGGCGGCAGCGCGGATGTCGTCTTCGTTGACCAGCTTGGCCGCTTCTTCCTCTACCAGTTGCGGACGCGCCGCCTTGATGGTGACCGTGCGCTTGTGCGTCTTGGCGCCGCCCAGGTTGGAAAACATCTGCCGCAGCTGCTGGCCCATTTCCTCCATGCCCGGCGGCGTCATGATGTCGACGCCGACGTTGGCGGCGAGCTCAAGTTCGATCTCGCGCTCGTCCAGGTCGCCACTGCGCAGCTGGCGGCGCAGTTTCTGCCTGGTTTCCGATTCCTTCGACGACGGCTCGGCGCCGATGTCGACGGTGGTCGTGGCGGCACCGAAGCCGAAGCCGTTGCCACCCGCCGCATCGCGCTTCGGCAACAAGGCATCGAGGATGCGATCCTCGGCGCGCTCTTCGGCCTGCGTGCGCATGCGGGCCTTGGCCTGCTCGCGGTACATCTTGACGGCGGTATCGGCCAGGTCGCGGACGATCTGTTCGACATCCTTGCCCACGTAGCCGACTTCGGTGAAACGCGTGGCCTCGACCTTCACGAACGGCGCGTTGGCCAGCGTCGCCAGGCGGCGTGCGATCTCGGTCTTGCCGACGCCGGTCGGGCCGATCAGCAGGATGTTCTTCGGCATCACCTCGTTGCGCAGGCCGTCGTCGAGCTGCATGCGGCGCCAGCGGTTGCGCAGCGCGATGGCCACCGCACGCTTGGCGGCCTGCTGGCCGACGATGTGGCGGTCGAGTTCCTGCACGATCTCGCGCGGGGTCATGGTGGAAGACGTGTTCTCGGTCATGGCGATGGTTCTGTAGGAGGGGCTTCAGCCCCGACCGCACGGGTCGGGGCACATGGACGGCCGGAGCATCAGAGCTCTTCGACCACCACGTTGCGGTTGGTGTAGATGCAGATGTCGCCGGCGATGTTCAGCGATTCGACGGCGATGGACTTCGCATCGAGTTCGGTATGCGCGAGCAATGCACGTGCAGCCGACAACGCGTAGGAACCGCCGGAACCGATGGCGATGATGCCGTCCTCCGGCTCGATCACGTCACCGGTGCCGCTGATGATCAGCGACGTCTCCTTGTCGGCGACGGCAAGCAGCGCCTCGAGCTTGCCCAGGCGGCGCTCGGTGCGCCAGTCCTTCGCCAGTTCGACGGCGGCACGCGTCAGCTGGCCGTGCTTTTCCAGCTTCGCTTCGAACAGCTCGAACAGGGTGAACGCGTCGGCGGCCGCACCGGCAAAGCCTGCCAGCACCTGGCCATCGCGGCCGAGCCGGCGCACCTTGCGCGCATTGCCTTTCATGACCGTGTGGCCCAGCGTCACCTGGCCATCGCCGGCGACGGCGACATGGCCGTTGCGGCGCACGGACAGGATGGTGGTGGCGTGGAAGACGTTGGGATTCTGGCTGGGGTCCATGGAGGCCTCCGGGGTGTTCCCACAGAGGTGGGGACGCCGCCTCCCGGTTCAAGCATGACGTTCGACGCTGTTGTAGGAACGACGTGAGTCGCGACCGCCGAATCCACCCAGGCAGGACGGCCGCATCAAGCGCGGTCTTGCGGATGGTGTATCGCCCGGTGCGCCGGGATCGCGGTCGCGACTCACGTCGCTCCTACAACAATCAGGACTTCCGCTTCGCCCGCGGATGCGCGGCGTCGTACACCTTGGCCAGGTGCTGGAAATCGAGGTGCGTGTAGATCTGGGTGGTGGCGATGTCGGCGTGGCCGAGCAGTTCCTGCACGCCGC
>CAMPIO010000038.1 GCA_946886405.1 uncultured Pseudoxanthomonas sp. | reverse complement strand
GACCGCATCTGCGCCAATGGCGACACCGCCAACAAGATCGGCACCTACCAGCTGGCCATCGCGGCGCGCCACCACGGCGCGAAGTTCATGGTGGTGGCCCCGTCGTCCACGGTGGACATGGCCACCCCGAACGGCGACGCGATCCATATCGAAGAGCGCGACCCGGCCGAACTGCTGGGTATCGGGGGCACGCGCATCGTCGCCGAGGGCGTGGCGGCATGGAACCCCGTGTTCGACGTCACGCCGGCGGACTTGATCGACGCCATCGTCACCGAGAAAGGGGTGATCGAGCAGCCGGACGAGGCACGCATGCGCGCTGCGTTCGGCGGATGACACCCGCCGTCGGCACGCCCTGCGTGGCCATGACCGACATTGCACGTCATCCGTGCGCGCACCACGGCACCCGGAAGGCGGCTGCCGCGTGAGGCGTCACCGCGAGCGCTCGCAGCACGGCGATGCCGCCGGCAGGGTGGCACGCCCATTGCTTGGCGAAATGCATCCTGCCCAGGAGCCGCGCATGCGCGCCCGCGCCATCCACGCACCGATCGCCGTCCCGGGCCTGCTCCACCGCCTGCGGGCCCTGCTGTCGCGTGATTCAACGCGGGTGCTGGATGCCGCTGAACGCGAAGATCTCGCCCAGGCGCAGCTGCGCGCCACGCGCCCCATCGTCAGCGGCGTGCTGCTGTGCGGGGCGGTGCTGCTGGCGATCATCGCGGTATTCGACTTCGCCGGGGTGACGCCGACGATCGGCTATCCGGTCTGGCTGCAGGTGTTGGCCGCGGTGGCGGTGGCCGCCTGTGCGGTCGGTGTCGCGCGACTGGCCCAATGGCAGCACCGTCTGGTGCTGGTGCTCGGGGGTACGCTGCTGACCGGTATTGTGATGAGCATGCCGCTGCCGGGCGTTACCGGCCAGCTGGCTCTTCGCACCGGGCTGTTCCAGTTGTTGCCGCTGGCGCTGATGGCGCTGACGGTGCGACCGATGTCGCTGCTGGCGCTGGCGCTGCTGATCGTGGTGATGGCGCAGCTGCGCATCGTGCTGTACGGCGCGCCGGGCACCGGCAGTGCGCTGTACTGGCTGTATACCTTGACCACCATCGGGTTTGGTCTGGTGCTGGCGGGATACCGCACCGATTTCGCCGTGTCTGCGTGGCGCATGCGGCGCCGGCTGGTGCAGCAGGCGCACACCGACGAGCTGACCGGTCTGCTGAACCGCAACGGCTGGAGCGAGCGCGCGATCGCCACGCATGCGCAGGCAACGGCCGCCGGCCGCCCCGTGGCGGTGGTGGTGCTGGACATCGACTACTTCAAGCGCATCAACGACGACCACGGCCACGACGGTGGCGATGCGGTACTGCAGCGGCTGGGCGACCTCATGCGTGCGCGGGTGGGCGCCGACGGATGCGCGGCGCGCATCGGCGGCGAAGAGTTCGCGGTGTTGCTGGACGGCGACGACGCGGTATCGGCGCAGGCGTTCGCCGAGCGCCTGCGCAGCGAATTCGGCAAAGCGCATGGCGATGTCGCCGCCACCTTGTCCGCCGGCATCGCCGCGCACCTGCCGGGTGAATCCCTGCGCGACCAGATGCGTCGTGCGGACGTGGCGCTGTACGAAGCGAAGCGGGAAGGACGCGATCGCGTTCATGTTGCGGCTGTTTCCTGAACGCCTCAATGTGATTCCAAATGTGACAACCCTGCGCTAGCATCTTCGACACGTTCGCGCGGGCATGTAACCAGCCCTCCCGCGTCCAGTCGACGCCAGGGAAACATGAACGAATCACGCCCCCGCACGCTGTGGGAAAAATCGCGCCTGCCCCTGTTGGGGCTGGTGATCGTGGTGATCGTGGTGGCGCCGGTCATCCTGTTGCAGGGCCTGTCCCGCGCCAACCAGGAAGCCGCCGACGTCGTCATCCACACGCACGAGGTGGAAGCTACCGTGCTTGGGCTGGCGCTGGACGTCCGCGAGATGGAAAGCTCGGCCATGCTGATCGCGCTGGGCGCGGACCACCCGCTGGCGCGCGAGCGCCTGGTCGCTGGCCGCTCATCGTTGCCCGAGCGTTTCGACGCGTTGGCCCGGCTGACCGTGGACAACCCCGAACAGCTGGTGCGCGTGGGTCGCCTGCGGGAACTGGTGAATGCCAGGATCGAAGTGGTGGATCAGTTGCTGGAAGCGCCGGACGCCTACAAGTCGAACGTCGTCGCGCCACTGGCCACGCGGTTCCCCATCCGAGGCTTGCTGAACGAGATCCTGGACGACGAACGCGCGCTGCTGGCGCAGCGTAGCGGCGACGCCGACGACCAGCGTCGCCGCATGGAATGGATCCGGATGATCGCGCTGGGCGCGCAGCTGCTGCTGCTCTCCCTGGTGCTGATGGCGCTGGGTCGTCAGGTGGGTCGCCGGCTGACGGCCGAAAAGCAGACCGCGCAGGCGAGCCAGCGCGCGCTGGTGGTGCTCGACACGGTGCGCGAACCGATCGTGTTGCTGGACGGCGAGCAGCATGTCCATATGCACAACAGCGCTTTCGCCGAACTGTACGGCATCCGCAAGGATGGCAAGGTCGGCACGCTGGACGAACTCGGCGCGGCCTGGCAGGACAAGGTGATGCGCCAGCGCCTGAACGACGTGCTGGCGCGCGGGCGCGAGCTGTGGGATTACGAACTGCAGCAGGAAACCGCCGACGGCCTGCAGCGCACGGTGCTGATCAACGCGCGGCGCATGCTGCTGCCGGACAGCGACGACCACGCCGTCCTGATGACGGTCAGCGACATCTCACTGCAGAAGACCGCGCAGCAGGAGATCGCCGCACTGAACCGCCAGCTGGAAGGCAAGGTGGAGCAGGTGTCGGAAGTGAATCGTGAGCTGGAAGCCTTCAGCTATTCGGTGTCGCACGACCTGCGTGCGCCGCTGCGGCACGTGGCGGGCTTCTCCGACAAGCTGGGTCGCCACCTGGGCGAGGGTATCGACGACAAGAGCCGCCACTATCTGAGCGTGATCGGTGATTCCGCGCGCCGCATGTCGCAGCTGATCGACGACCTGCTGGTCTACTCGCGCCTGGGCCGCAGCGCGTTGCGCCTGCAGGCCGTGGACATGCAGTCGCTGGTGGCCGAAGCGCGGGCGATGCTCGATTCCAACGAATCGGGCGACGGTCGTGCCGATCGCGTCGAATGGCGCATCGCGCCCATGCCGATCGTGCTGGCCGACGAAAACATGATGCGCCAGGTCTGGAGCAACCTGCTGGGCAATGCGCTGAAATACAGCAGCCAGCGCGAGCGCTCGGTGATCGAGGTCGAACACCGCACGCAGGACGATGGCAGCCATCTGTTCACCGTGCGCGACAACGGCGCCGGTTTCGACATGGCGTATGCGGGCAAGCTGTTCGGCGTGTTCCAGCGCCTGCACAAGGCCAGCGAGTTCGCCGGCACCGGCATCGGCCTGGCCAGCGTGCGCCGCGTGCTGAGCCGGCATGGCGGCCGCATCTGGGCCGAGTCGGCGCCCGAGCAGGGCGCCACCTTCTTCTTCACCCTTCCGGCAGCGCTCGACGCGCCGCCTTCCCGAGAGAAAGACGCATGAGCGACATCCGCACCATCCTGCTGGCCGAAGACAGCCTGGCCGACGCCGAAATGGCGATCGACGCACTGCGCGAAGCGAACCTGGCCAATCCCATCGTGCATGTCGAGGACGGCGTGGAGGCGATGGACTACCTGTTGCGCCGCGGTGCGCACGCCAACCGCGAGGAGGGCATGCCGTCGGTGCTGCTGCTGGACATCAAGATGCCGCGCATGGATGGACTGGAAGTGCTGAAGCAGATCCGCACCGACGAGAAGCTGCGGCACCTGCCGGTGGTCATCCTGTCTTCGTCGCGCGAAGAGAGCGACCTGGCGCGCAGTTGGGACCTGGGCGTGAACGCCTACGTGGTCAAGCCGGTGGACATCGACCAGTTCTTCCAGGCGGTGAAAACGCTCGGCACGTTCTGGGCCGTCATCAACGAAACCCCCACCCTGGACTGAGCCGTGCCGCAGACTGGATCACCGCTGGGCCGCGTCCGCATCCTGCTCGTCGAGGATTCCGAGCTCGACGCCGAATTGCTGATCGAGCAATTGCACGATGCGGGTCTCGACGCCGAGTTCCTGCGGGTCGATGGGGCGGACGAAATGCGCGGCGCGCTGTCCGGCGAACCGTTCGACCTGGTGCTGTCGGACATGGAGCTGCCGGGGTTCTCCGGCTACCAGGCACTGGAGATCCTGCGCTCGCACGATCCGCGGCTGCCGTTCGTGTTCTTCTCGGGGACGATCGGCGAGGAGGCAGCGGTCAAGGCGTTGCAGGAAGGCGCCAGCGATTACGTGTTGAAGCACACGCCCGTGCGCCTGCCGTCGGCGGTGGCGCGTGCGATCCGGGAAGCGCGCACCGAGCGCGAGCGCGAGCGCGCCGAGCGCGAACTGATGCGGTCGCAGCGACTGGACTGCCTGGCGATGCTGGCGGCCGGCCTGAGCCATGACCTGCGCAACATCCTGCAACCGTTGCTGATCGTGCCCGATCTGCTGTCCACCTACAGCGACGACCCGAAGATCCTGCGCCTGGGCGCGGTGATCTCGGAAAGCGGCAAGCGCGGCCACGAGATGGCCGATTCGATGCTGTCGTTCGTGCGCGGCTCGCGCAAGGCCAGCGAGACCATCAGCGTGGCGGCCTTGTTCAGTGCGGTGCAACTGCTGCTGCAGGGCAGTCTGTCGCGGCAGGTGCGGCTGACGGTGGAACCGCCGCCGGAGGACCTGCTGATCGAGGGCAACTACACCGAATTCCAGCAGTGCCTCATCAACCTGTGCCTCAACGGCATCCAGGCGATGGCAGAGCGCGGCGGACAGCTGACCTTGTCGGCGACGCCGACGGTGGCGGCGGATGGCCAGCCATACGTGGTGCTGCGCGTGAGCGACGAAGGCACCGGCATGGACGAAGCCACGCGCCAGCAGCTGTTCACCCCCTTCTTCACCACCAAGACCAGCGGCACCGGCCTGGGCCTGATGTCGTGCAAGCGCATCGTCGAATCGGTGCGGGGCCGCATCGAGGTGCGCAGCACGCTGGGGCAGGGCACGGCGTTCGAATTGCACCTGCCCGCGCCGGTCGCCGATGAGTGGGCAGGCATCGAAGACACCGCGTTCCTCGATGGCGCGGGACGCCGCATCCTGCTGGTCGACGGGGATGCCACGCGCCTGTCGCTGTTGGGCAACGCACTGGCCGCCCAGGGCTACGATCCGGTCATGGCCCCCGATGGCGCGAATGCGTTGCAGCAGATCGCGCGCGATGGCATGCCGGCGTTGGCGATCATCGATGACGACATCCTGCTGCTGTCGGCGGCGGACGTGCTGGCGGTGCTGCAGGAAGCCGGTTTCGATCGCCCGGTGATCCGCCTGCAGGAACCGGGCAGGCAGGCCGACGGACGCGAGTCCGCGACGGTGGTCAAGCCAGTACAGGTGAAGGCGCTGTTCGGCGCGATCGAACACGCGCTGGGATTGCGCGCCTGACGATCTTCGCGGTACTCAGGCGCGCGTCAAAAGAACGTCAGGCATGGCCGACGGTCGGCTTGAGTCGCTGCCATACCGCGCGCATGATCGGTTGCGCGCGGTACCAGCCGATCGGCGTGTCCGGGCAATGGCGCTGCAGGCGGTCGCGCAGCGACGGCGCGATCTCGTCGAACTCCTGCCGGTGATGCAGCAGATAGGCGTCATATCCGACCTTCAGGCACCTTTCCAGATCGCCTACCGTGGCACCCACCACCTGGAACGTGTCCTCATTGAGGCGTGTCTTCCAGTAGGCGAGTTCGGCGTCGATGTCGACGATCTGCGCAGTGGCGTGGGTATTGCGCTGGTGCAGGCTGGCCATGGTGAATCCCCCGTGTCGATGTGGTGGTGACACGAAGGATTTTTTGTTTCGTGCGGTGATGCTTAAGTGAAATAAAGGACGTTTTAACCCTCATTTAACCGTGGGTGGCCGATTCCGTTCACGTTTGCCACCAGCAGGTGAAAGCACCACGTCAGCGACGTTGCATGGCTTCGGTCAGCAACACGCGCTCGTCCATGGCGGTAGGTGGTGGGGCGAACAGCGGTGGATCTTCCTCGAGCGGTGCATTGAGACGTTCCCATACGCGCGCGATGACGGCGTACGCGACCGGCCATTCCAGGCGCACGCCGCGCACGACGGCGACGTCGTAGCGGGCAGGCAGGAGAGGCAACAGTTCGTGCAACGACCTGCGGTGGGAGAGCAGGTAGCTGTCATAGGCGAATTTCAGCGTGGGTACGTAGTGGCGGAACGGTGTGCCGGGGCGATGGAAGGCCTGATAGGCGTAGGTCTCTTCCCAGAAGCGCAATTCCGACTGGATGTCGACGACGGCGCATGGCATGGCGTCGTCCCTCCAGGCATGGGCAAGCGGATCAGGCTGGCAGGACATGGGTTCCCCTCCATGGCACAAGGCCCGGCAGCATGTGGATCCCATGGATGAAACATGGCATGTCAGCGCGTGACCGCCATGTGCCTGCCTCCATCGCGACAGTCGCGGACTGCGCGGGGCCCCTGTGGCAACGTCTCATCCCATCGCCCGTGAAGAACGATGCGTGATCCCGTAATGCCTGTTCTTGTCGCTATCGTCGGCCCCTGCCTTCGGATAGACGCGTGCCTTTACCGGCAGCGGCCACCGTTCGTCGTGCATGCATGGTCCCGAGAGCCATCAGTGCATGCGCAGGGCCATTGAGCCGTGTTCGTCGAGCCAGCGCCAGGCTTCGCGCAGCAGCGTGCGCGCCACCGGCCAGTCGGGGCCGGTATCGCCGCGCAACCGCTCCCAGTCGTCTTCCAGTTCGAGTTCGGTATCCAGGTCCAGTTGGCCCGCATGCTGGACGTGCGAGGCGGCTGCGAAAGCGTACGCACGACAGGCATCTTCCCAGGCGACGTCGGGGTGCAGGCGACGGCGGCGCCCGTAGTCGTAAGCGGTGAAGGCGGCGAAAGCGTCGCTCGCTGTGGCGTTGCGGCGTAGCGGCGACTGCCGCAGGCTCTCGAACTGCGCGCGATACAGCGGTCGGTCCATGGCGGATCTCCTGATGCTGTGCACTTGGTATCGCGGCACGCGTTAGCCGCTGGTGAGAAATCCCTTCGTTCCTCGGTCACAAAGCTGAGGTGCGGCCAGACGATCAGCCGCCGGTCAGTCTCAGCCGCTGAGACACGCGGCGCGTCAGATGGGGACTTCCGCCGAGAGACCCGCCATGCCTGCCCAGACCGCACTGATCCGTCGCCATGCCGATGAGGCCGCCCTGTTGCCTGCGACGCGTGCCGACGGCAGCGCACTGGCGGAGCGCCTCGCGGGCAAGTACCGCGATCGCGTCACCGGGCAGTTCGTCATTCCTGCGCGGGAAGGGCGCTACGAGGCACTGCCCCACGACGTGCCGGTTGCACTCGCCGACGCATTGCGCCAGCGCGGCATCGACCGCTTGTATTCGCATCAGGCAGAGGCGTGGCGACAGGCGCAGGCTGGCGACCACCTGGCCATCGTCACGCCGACCGCGTCGGGCAAATCGTTGTGCTACACGCTGCCGGTGGTGGCTTCTGCGCTGGCGAAGCGGGGCAAGGCCTTGTACCTGTTCCCGACCAAGGCCCTGGCGCAGGACCAGGTGGCCGAATTGCTCGATCTCAGTCGCGCGGGCGACCTTGGATTGAAGGCCTTCACCTTCGACGGCGACACGCCCGGCGATGCGCGCCAGGCGATCCGCTTGCATGGGGACATCGTGGTCAGCAATCCGGACATGCTGCACCAGGCCATCCTGCCGCATCACACGAAGTGGGCACAGTTCTTCGAGAACCTGCGCTATGTCGTGATCGACGAGGTGCATACCTATCGCGGTGTGTTCGGCAGCCATGTGGCCAACGTGCTGCGTCGCCTGAAGCGTGTGTGCGCGTTCTACGGCGCAACGCCTCAGTTCATCGTGTGCTCGGCCACCATCGGCAACCCGCAGACGCACGCGGAAGCGCTGCTGGAGCTGCCGGTGCACGCGATCACCGAGTCCGGCGCGCCCAGCGGCGAGAAGCACGTGCTGTTGTGGAATCCGCCGGTCGTCAATCCCGACCTGGGTCTGCGTGCGTCGGCACGCTCGCAGAGCAACCGCATCGCACGTCTCGCGATCAAGGCGGGGCTGAAGACGCTGGTGTTCGCGCAGTCGCGCACGATGGTGGAGGTGCTGACCAAGTACCTGAAGGATGTGTTCGACAGCGACCCGCGACTGCCGGCGCGGATCCGCGCCTATCGTGGCGGCTACCTGCCGACGGAACGACGCGAGGCCGAGCGCGCGATGCGCGACGGGCGCGTGGACGGCATCGTCTCCACGTCAGCGCTGGAACTGGGCGTGGACATCGGCAGCCTGGATGCGGTGGTGTTGAACGGCTATCCCGGTTCCATCGCGGCGACCTGGCAGAGGTTCGGCCGGGCAGGGCGACGGCAGCAGGCGTCGCTGGGCATCCTGGTCGCCAGCTCGCAGCCGTTGGACCAGTACGTGGTAAGGCACCCGGAGTTCTTCGCCGACAGCCCGCCCGAACACGCCCGCATTGCGCCGGACCAACCGATGATCCTGCTCGACCACGTGCGCTGTGCCGCGTTCGAACTGCCGTTCCTCGCCGGCGAGCCGTTCGGCCCGGTCGATCCATCGCCGTTCCTGCAGTTGCTCGACGAAGACAGCGTGGTCCACCGCGAAGGTGACCGCTACGAATGGATCGCCGACAGTTATCCGGCCAACGCGGTCAGCCTGCGCTCGGTGGCCGATGGCAACTTCGTCGTCGTCGACCGTACCGGCGGACGCCAGACGATCATCGCCGAGGTCGACTTCAGTGCCGCGCCGCTGACGCTGTACGAAGGCGCCATCCACATGATCCAGTCGACGCCGTACCAGGTGGAGCGTCTGGACTGGGAGGGTCGCAAGGCCTACGTGACCCGCACGCAGGTGGACTATTACACCGATGCGATCGACTACACGAAGTTGAAGGTACTGGAACGTTTCGATGGCGTGATCGCCGGTCAGGGCACCTGCCACCATGGCGAGGTGCACGTGGTGCGCCGCGTGGCCGGCTACAAGAAGATCCGCTACTACACGCACGAGAACATCGGCTACGGTCCGGTGAACCTGCCCGACCAGGAGATGCACACCACCAGCCTGTGGTGGCAACTGCCGCCCGCGTTGCTGGAATCGGCGTTCGAATCGCGACAGGACGCGCTGGATGGCTTCCTTGGTGCGGCGTACGCGCTGCACATCGCCGCCACGGTCGCAGTGATGGCCGAAGGACGCGACCTGCAGAAGGCGGTGGGCGACGGCGACGGTGCTTGGTTCGCGTTGCCTGACACACAGGGACGTGGCCAGCTGCGTGGCACGGAGAGCCAGGTGCTGTCGCCGGTATCGGGCGAGCGGTTCATTCCCACCGCCTATCTCTACGACAACTATCCCGGCGGCATCGGCCTGAGCGAACCCTTGTGGCGGCGCCAGCGCGAACTGGTGCAACGTGCGGTGCAACTGGTGTCGGGATGCGACTGCAAGGCAGGCTGTCCTGCCTGCGTGGGCCCGGTGC
This sequence comes from uncultured Pseudoxanthomonas sp., assembly GCA_946886405.1. The sequence goes on along the minus strand of CAMPIO010000038.1, from coordinate 23,155 downwards.
TGGCGAACGACGAGGAGGCCGACACCACGCCGCGCGCGCTGGCGGCGCGCGTGCTGCAGCTGCTGGACGCCACATGAGCGTCAGCCTGGAGAAACTGCAAAGGCTGCGACGCCAGGCCGGGCACGGCGGTGCCTCTCCGCCGTCCGGTCCGTTGCCGCCGGTGCACGATCCCTTGCCCGCGTTGCGGCGCATGCTCGGCATCCGCGAACGTGCACGACCCGCGGTCGTCGCGCGCGCGCGCGACCGTGCGCTGCCGGGCGAGGAAATCGCGCCGGGGCTGCTGCAGCTCGAAGAGATGTTGCCATTCGATGCCGTGGCGCCTCAGGTCGACGGCACGTTCGCGCGCGCAGGCGTACTGCCGACGCAGGGCATGCTGTTCTTCGATACCGAGACCACCGGCCTGTCCGGCGGCACCGGCACGCGTGCCTTCATGATCGGCGCGTCGGACTTCGTGCCCGGCGGGTTGCGCGTGCGCCAGTTGCTGATCACCCATCTGTCGGCGGAGCCGGCGATGCTGCGCGAGTTTTCGCGCTGGCTCTCGGAAGACACACGCCTGGTCAGCTACAACGGCCGCTGCTACGACGCGCCACTGCTGGCCACGCGTTACCGGCTGGCGCGGCAGGGCACGCCGCTGGCCGGCATCGATCATCTCGACCTGCTGTTCCCCACGCGGCGGCGCTATCGCGGCGTATGGGAAAACTGCCGGCTGGGCACCATCGAACGCAAGGCGCTTGGCATCGTGCGCGAGGACGATCTGCCGGGCTCGGAAGCGCCCGGCGCCTGGCTGCAGTACCTGCGCGGCGGCGATGCCGGCCTGCTGCGGCGTGTGCTGCAGCACAACTTCCAGGACGTGGTGACGCTGGCGCATCTGTTGCTGCACCTGTCGGCGCCCATCGCGACGGACGCAGCCGGGTAGTGCGTTCATCCGTATTCCGCCCGACGGCTGGAGTACTTTCCGTAGCAGCGCATCGGGTTCTCACTGCGCCACGGCTACCACGACAGTGACCGGGATTTCGAGCGTACGCGCTTCGACGGCAACTGAACCTGGACAATTGCGGACCGCAACGGTTGGCGATGCTGCGCTTCTGATGCCGCGCGCTGTCGGGGCGCCACCGACAGCGGAGTGTGAAGCGCTGCGCATTCCCTGCATCGCGCCTCAAGAATGCGCCGATGCGGCCGACACCCTTGCTAGATTCCACATGAGCCGTGCCTTTCCCTGTGGAAGGCATGCATCGAACTTGCAAGAAAAGAAGGGGACGTGCCTTGCGCATTCTGTACGTTGGCGACACCGCCTGCCTGCCTGACGATCTGACCGACTACCTCGGCGATATGGGCGACGAGTGGACCGTCGAAACGGTGGCCGACGGGAAGTCGGCGATGTTCGCGGTCGCCAACGGCCCGATCGACGTGGTGATGGTGGGACCGGCGCTGCCGGACCTGCCGCCGGCCACGCTGCTGGGGCAGATCCGTACCCTGCGCTCGGAGACCATCCGCATTGCGCTGCTGGAAGGCAATGCCGACAGCCTGTCCGCGCCCATCAAGCTGATCGGCGTGGCCCACCGCTTCCTGCCGCTGCCGCTGTCGTCGGAAACGGTGCTGGAATCGATCCACAGCCTGGAAGAACTGCGCGATCTGCTGGACAGTCCGCGCCTGCGCCGGGCGATCGGCCGCGTCGAACACCTGCCTTCGCCGCCGCACCTGTATTTCGCGCTGACGCGTGCGCTGGAAGAGGACGAAGGCACGGCCAACGACATCGCCACCCTGGTGGCCGGCGACCCCGCCATCGCCGCCAAAGTGTTGCAGCTGTGCAACTCGGCGTACTTCTCCAACGGCCGCTCGGTCACCGACCTGCGCGCCGCCGTGACACGGCTCGGCTTGGGCACGTTGCGCGACCTGGTGCTGGCCAGCGAGGTGTTCTCGATGAAGACCACGTCCAGCGTGGATCGCGCCGTCCTGCAGAACCGCGCGCTGTTGGCCTCGCGCCTGGCGGCGAAGATCCTGCCGCGCACCAGCTCCGAACTCGGCGCCACCGCGGCGCTGCTGGCCGACATCGGCCTGCTGCTGCCGGGCGTACGCGACGAGCGCGATACACCAGCCACCGAGGACGACGACCGTCCTGGCCATACCGAGGCGGGCGCCTACCTGCTGGGCCTGTGGGGCCTGCCGATGCCGATCGTCGAGGCGGTGGCGTTCCACCGCCAGCCGCAGCGCTCCAGCCTGCGCAGCTTCTGGGTGCCGGGTGCAGTGCACGTCGCCGGTGCGCTGGCCAGCAATGAGCCGGTGGACGAGGGCTACCTGAAATCGCTGGGTGTGCTGGATCAGCTGCCCAGCTGGCGGCAGATGGCCGAGACCATGGTCGAACGCGCCGAGGAACAGGCCGCCTGACGCTTCACTGGATGCTGCGTGCACGCCTGCGCACGACATGACCGCCTGCGATTCCATGCGTCCGTCACGTGGAACGCGGCCGCTCGGGAAGTCTTGGCCGTCATTCCAGCGAAGGCTGGAATCCATTGCCCGCCAGTGATGTCCATTCTTGTCGTACGTCAGGGAGGGCAACGGTAAGCTGGGTCCCAGCTTTCGCTGGGACGACGGTGTCGAGACATGTCCGAAATCGGCGCCTCACTGCTCTGCCGTCATTCCAGCGAAGGCGGGAATCCATTGCCCGTCAGTGATGTCCGTTCTTTCCGTACATCAGGGAGGGCAACGGCAAGATGGGTCCCAGCTTTCGCTGGGACGACGGGGCTGGCGTGTGCGGAATCCGTGCCGTCACCACTATGCCGTCATTCCAGCGCACGCTGGAATCCATTGCCTGTCAGTGATGCATGTCCTTCCGTAGGTCAGGAAGGCAAAGGCAAGGTGGGTCCCAGCGTTCGCTGGGACGACGTGGCTGACGTGTGCGGAATCCGTGCCGTCACCCCCTTGCCGTCATTCCAGCGCACGCTGGAATCCATTGCCTGTCAGTGATGCGTGTCCTTCCGTAGGTCAGGAAGGCAAGCGCAAGATGGGTCCCGCGTTCCCTGGGACGACGGTGAGTGCGTCGCCGTCAGCGGCCGTACGCGGGAGAGGGCTCCTGCACCTTGCCCGGAGCCTTTGCGATGATCCGTGGGCGTAGCCACGCGGCGAATTCCGCTTCGCCGAGGCTGCCTTCGGACAAGCCGAGGTACTGCGGATAGAGTTCGTGGTCCTCGGCCGACAACGTGGCACCATTGAGCACGATGAAGACTTCGCAGGCCACGGCCGCCATGCGCTTGTTGCCGTCCACGAAAGGATGGTTGCGCGCCAGGCCGAAGGCGGTGGCGGCCGCCAGATCGGCCAGGTCCGGCGCAGGCTGCCCGTAGGCGTGCAACTGCCTGGGGCGCGCGAGCGCCGATTCCAGCAACCCCTCGTCGCGTATGCCGGTGGCGCCGCCATGCTCGGCCAGCTGGCGGTCATGGATGGCCAGAGCCAGGGCCCGGCTGATCCAGACGATCATGCGCGCAGCGTCACTGGGCCAGCTTGTTGAGCAGGGTGCGGCGACGACGCATGACCTGCTCGGCCACCTCCATCTGCTCGGCCAGGGTGGGGTCGTAGACCGTCAGGCGGATGCCGTCGGGTGTCTCGAGCGCGTGGAGTTCATCGCCTTTGTCCAGGCGGAGGCGCGACAGGAGCTCCTTGGGCAGGATGACACCGGCAGAGTTGCCGACGGTGGTGATCTTGAGCTTCATGGTCGCCTCCTTGACGTTATAACCGTGGTTATATTGAAGCGTGTGGGGCTTGGAGGCAAGCCGCACGTCTTTCTCGCCATGTGAGACCTTAGGGTGTACAAATGTACACCCATGAACCCAGTCGATCTTCCTCCCCAACGTGCCGCCGTCCTGGCCTTCCTGCGCCGGGAGCTGGCGGCCGGGCGCGCGCCCAGCCTGGCGGACATCGCCTCCGCCTTCGGCTTCGCCTCCCGCAATGCCGCGCAAAAGCATGTGCAGGCGCTGGTGGCCGACGGTCTGCTGGAACAGGCCCCCGGCCAGAAGCGTGGCCTGCGCCTGCCGGGCGGCATGGCCGACCTGTTGCCGCTGCCGGTGCTGGGCCGGGTGGCCGCCGGACAGCCGATCGGGGCCGACATCGGTCTGGATGAGCAACTGTGGCTGGACCGCCGGCTGTTCTCGCCGCAGCCGGATTACCTGCTGAAGGTGCAGGGCGATTCGATGATCGATGACGGCATCGTCGACGGCGATCTGGTCGGCGTGCATCGCACGCCCGACGCGCGCGACGGGCAGACCGTCGTGGCCCGCATCGATGGCGAACTGACCATCAAGCGCCTGCAGCGCGAGCGCCGCCGCATCCGCCTGCTGCCACGCAATCCCGCGCATGCGCCCATCGACGTGCAGCCCGGGCAGGACTTCGCCATCGAAGGCGTGTACTGCGGCCTGGTCCGGCGCGGCTGACATGGGCGCCGTCGTCGCCCTCGACACGCTGCTGGCCGCACGCACGCTGTGGCATGCCGGGCGCAGCGCGGCCATCGCCGCCGATGGCGAGCCCACCGGCCACGCCGCGCTCGATGCGCTGCTGCCGCAGGGCGGCTGGCCCCAGCGCGCGTTGACCGAACTGCTGTTGCCCGCCGACGGCGTGGGCGAACTGGCGTTGCTGCTGCCCACGCTGGCGCGGATGACGCAGGCCGGCAGTGCGGTGGCGGTGATCGCGCCGCCCTACATTCCGTATGCGCCCGCGTGGCAGGACGCGGGCGTGGACCTGGCGCTGCTGGAAATCGTGGAAGCCGCGCCGCGCGATGCTTTGTGGGCGTTCGAGCAATGCCTGCGCAGCGGCGCCTGCGCCGCCGTGCTGGGCTGGCCTGTACAGGCCGACGGGCCCGCATTGCGCCGCCTGCAGGTGGCCGCCGACAGCGGTGAGTGTCTGGGCTTCGCGCTGCGCGACCGCCGCCATGCGGCCAATCCATCGGCGGCCGCGTTGCGCGTGGAGGCCACCCGCGATGCGCAGGGCGGCACGCACTGGCAGGTGCGCAAATGCCGCGGTGGCCCGGCGCCTGCGCAGTCGTTCGCGCTGGTTGCGCATTGAGGCCTGCGCATGCTCTGGGCCTGTGTACTGCTGCCGCAGCTGGCGCTGGACGCCGTCCTCCGGCGTTTGCCTGATCCCGATGCGCCGCTCGCGCTGGTGGGCGGCGCCGCACAACTGCGCACCCTGCATGCGGTGAATGCGTCGGCCGCGCAGGCGGGCCTGCGGGCCGGCATGCGCCTGACCGCCGCACATGCGTTGCTGCCGGATTTCGTGATGGTCGAACACGACCCGCCGGCCGAAGCGCGCTGGCAGCGCTTCCTCGCCGTCTGGGCCTACCGCCACAGTTCGCTGGTCAGCGCGCAGTGGCCGGGCTGCCTGGTGTTGGAGGTGCGTGCGAGTTTCCGCCTGCTGGGACCGTGGCCGCGCATCGAGGCGCGGTTGCGCGAGGAACTCGGCGTGCTGGGTTTTCAGCATCGCCTCGCACTGGCGCCCACGCCGCGCGCGGCGCACGTGTTCGCTGGCCTGCGCGACGGCCTGGCGGTGATGCAGCCGGCGGCGATGGCGGACATGCTGGACCGCGTGCCGGTGCGGCGCGCGCGCCTGCCGGACGAGGCCGGCGAACGCCTGCACCGCATGGGCATCCGCGACCTGCGCACGCTGCGCGGCCTGCCGCGCGACAGCCTGCGCCGCCGCTTCGGCCTGCCGGTGCTGGAGCACCTGGACCGCCTGTACGGCCAGGCCGACGACCCGCTGGCGTATTACGCACCGCCGGATCACTTCGATGCGCGCATCGAACTCGGCTACGAAGTCGAGAGCCACATGGCGCTGCTGTTTCCGCTGCGCCGGCTGATCGGCGACCTGTCCACTTACCTGTCCATCCGCGACGGCGGCGTGCAGCGCTTCGTGCTGCGGCTGGAGCATGAGGAAGGCCATACCGATGTGGAAGTGGGCCTGCTGGCCGCCGAGCGCGAACCGGCGATGCTGTTCGAGCTGACCCGCAACCGGCTGGAGCGCGTGCAGATCGAACACCCGGTCGTCGGTGTACGCCTGCTGGCGCGCGAGCTGCCGCCGTTCGTGCCGGCGGCGCGCGATCTGTTCGATACGCGACCGCAGCAGCAACTGCCATGGCCGCAACTGCGCGAACGCCTGCGTGCCCGCCTGGGCGACGAGGCGGTGCATCGCGTGGCGCCTGCGGGCGATCCGCGCCCGGAACGCGCGTGGCGACGCATGCAGGGCGATGGCGGCCGCATCGAACAGGCGCCGGCACGTCCGCCACGGCCGACCTGGCTGCTGCCGCAGCCGGTGCCGCTGCGCGACCCGCATCCGCGCATCGTGTCCGGCCCGGAGCGGCTGGAGAGCGGCTGGTGGGACGGCGAGGACGCGCGCCGCGACTATTACGTGCTGGAGACCTCGCAGGGCCAGCGCGCCTGGGCGTTCGCGCCGCCGGGCGAGCAGGGCGGCTGGATGCTGCACGGGTGGTTCGCATGAGCCGCGATGAGGAGCGCGGTGACTACCCGGGTGCGCACGTGCCGCGCGCCTGGGAGACCGCGCATCGGCTGCGGGCGCATGCGGCCGCCAATGACGACGCGCTGGCCGACGACGGCCTGCCGGCTTACGCCGAACTGCACTGCCTGTCGGACTTCTCCTTTCTGCGTGGCGCATCCAGCGCGGAAGACCTGTTCGTCCGCGCCAAGCACTGCGGCTACGAAGCCCTGGCGATCACCGACGAGTGCTCGCTGGCCGGCATCGTGCGTGGGCTGGAGGCATCGCGCGCCACCGGGCTGAAGCTGATCGTCGGCAGCGAATTCACCCTGAGATGCGGGTTGAAATGCGTGCTGCTGGTGGAAAACCTCGTGGGCTACACGCGGCTGTGCGAACTGATCACTACGGCGCGCCGCGCCGCGCCCAAGGGCACCTACACGCTGACGCGGCAGGACATGGAGCAGGTACTGGGCGAGGGCGATCCGGAGGCCGGCGGACTGTTCGCACTGTGGCTGCCGGCGCGCGTGCCGGACGAAGCGCAGGGGCGCTGGCTGCAGCGCATGTTCGGCGCGCGTGCGCACCTGGCGGTGGAACTGCACCGCGAACAGGACGATACCGCGCGCCTGCAGCAGTTGCTCGATCTCTCGGCGCGGCTGTCGATGCCGGCGGTGGCCGCCGGCGACGTGCACATGGACGTGCGCCGGCAGCGGGTGCTGCAGGACACGATGACGGCGATCCGCCACATCTCGCCGCTGGCGGAGTGCGGAAAACATCTGTTCCGCAACGGCGAGCGCCACCTGCGCACGCGGCGGGCGTTGGGAAATATCTATCCGGCGGCATTGTTGGAGCGCGCGGTCGCGCTGGCCCGGCGCTGCACGTTTTCGATGAAGGACGTGAAGTACAAGTATCCCGCCGAGTTGGTGCCGGATGGACATACGCCGACCAGTTGGCTGCGCGCGCTGACCGAGCGGGGCATGCATGAACGCTGGCCCTTGGGTGTGCCGCCCTCCGTGGTCGAGCAGATCGACGGCGAGCTGGCGCTGATCGAAGAACTGAACTATGAGGCGTTTTTCCTCACGGTCGAGGACATCGTCCGCTTTGCCAAGTCGCGGGACATCCTCTGCCAGGGACGCGGCTCATCGGCCAACTCGGCCGTCTGCTTCGCGCTGGGCATCACCGTGGTGAATCCCGCCGAGAGCAGGCTGCTGATGGCGCGCTTCCTTTCCAGGGATCGGGGCGAGCCGCCGGACATCGACGTGGACTTCGAGCACGCGCGCCGCGAAGAAGTGCTGCAGTACGTCTACGGCAAGTACGGCCGCCGTCGCGCGGCACTGGCGGCCACGGTCATCCGCTACCGCGGCAAGAGCGCCGTGCGCGACGTCGCCAAGGCGTTCGGCCTGCCGCCCGACCAGATCGCGCTGCTGGCCGAGTGTTATGGCTGGGGCAATGGCGAGACGCCGATGGAACAGCGCCTGCGCGAAGCCGGCTTCGATCCGGAGAACCCGCTGATCCATCGCGTGCTGGCGGTGACAGCCCAGCTGCGCGGCCATCCACGCCATCTCTCCCAGCATGTCGGCGGCTTCGTCATCAACGACGGCCCGCTGTCGGAAGTCGTACCGGTGGAGAACGCCGCGATGGACGACCGCACCATCATCCAGTGGGACAAGGACGACCTGGAAACGATGAAACTGCTGAAGGTCGACTGCCTGGCCCTGGGCATGCTGACCTGCATCCAGAAGGCGGTGGACCTGGTGGCGAAACACCGCGGCTACACGATCGACCTGGCGAAGATTCCCGGCGGCGATGAGCCCACCTACGCGATGATCCAGGCGGCCGACACGGTAGGCGTGTTCCAGATCGAGTCGCGTGCGCAGATGAGCATGCTGCCGCGATTGAAGCCGAAGACCTTCTACGACCTGGTGATCGAAGTAGCCATCGTCCGTCCCGGTCCCATCCAGGGCGGCATGGTGCACCCGTATCTGCGGCGACGGCAGGGCAAGGAGCCGGTGACGTATCCGTCCGAGGGCATCGAGGCCATCCTCGGCAACACGCTGGGCATCCCGCTGTTCCAGGAGCAGGTGATGGAACTGGTGATCCATGCGGGCTACACGCCGTCGGAAGCCGATGGCCTGCGCCGTTCGATGGCGGCGTGGGGCCGGGGCGGTGACATGCAGCCGCATCGCGAGAAGATCCGCCGGCTCATGGAGGATAAGAACTACTCCTCCGAGTTCATCGACCAGATCTTCGAGCAGATCAAGGGCTTCGGTTCGTACGGCTTTCCGCAGAGCCATGCGGCGTCTTTCGCCAAGCTGGTCTACATCAGCTGCTGGCTGAAGCGGCACGAGCCGGCAGCGTTCGTGTGCGCACTGCTCAACGCGCAGCCGATGGGGTTCTATTCGGCGAGCCAGATCGTGCAGGACGCGCGTCGCGGGCAGGGCGGGCGCGTCGGCATCGAGATCCGCCCGGTGGACGTGGCGTGCAGCGACTGGGACAACACGCTGGAAGGCGGTCATGCCAGACGTGGTGTCGACGATGACGGGCAGGCGGCGCTGCGTCTCGGCTTCCGCCAGATCGGCGGGCTGTCGGAGGCGGTAGGCCGGGCGATCATGGTGGCGCGCGCACAGCGGCCTTTTTCGGATGTGCGCGACTTGTGTCTGCGCGCGAATCTCGATGAGAAAGCCCGCAGCGCGCTGGCCGAAGCCGGTGCGCTGCAGTCGCTCGCCGGCCATCGCCACGCCGCGCGCTGGGCGGTCGCCGGGATCGAGCGCCAGCGTCCCCTGCTGCCGGGTAGCCCAGACGAAGACGACATCGCACTGCCCGCGCCGAACCCGGTCGAAGACGTGCTGTCGGATTACCGCGTCACCGGACTGACGCTGGGCACGCATCCGCTGGCCCTGTTGCGCGATCGCCTGCGTCGTGAACGCGTGGTCGATTCGCGCCAGCTGAAGGAGCTGCCACATGGGCGCGGCGTGCATGTGGCCGGCATCGTCACCCAGCGGCAGCGCCCCGGCACGGCCAGCGGCGTCATCTTCGTCACCCTGGAGGACGAGCACGGTGTGGTCAACGTGGTGGTCTGGGCGCGCATCGCCGAACGGCGACGCAAGGCCCTGCTGGGTGCGCGCCTGCTGGGCGTGCGCGGTCGCTGGGAGCACGTGGATGGCGTGCAGCACCTCATCGCCCACGACCTGCACGACTTCAGCCATCTGCTCGGCGAACTGCAGACCAGTTCGCGCGATTTCCACTGAGCCCGTCATGCGCGCCTTGTCTGCCCTGACCGATGACCTGTTCGCGCCGGCGATGGTGCACCTGGTGGACGATGCGGAAGGCGGCATCCGCTACTGGCCGGGCGCCATCGAAACCGGGACGGCGCAACACTGGTTCGACCTGCTGCATGCGCACGCGGCGTGGACGCACCTGCAGCGGCCCATGTACGACCGCATCGTCGACGTGCCCCGTCTGCTGGCGAACTACGCCGTGGACGCGCTACCGGCCGACCTGCCGCTGGCGCAGCTGCTGGCCTGCGTGCAGGCGAGGGCGCCGGCGCCTTACTCGCGCATCGGCATGAACCTCTACCGCGACGGCCATGACAGTGTCGCCATGCATGGCGACAAGCTGCATACCGTGGCGGCTGGCCATCCGATCACGCTGGTCTCGCTTGGCGCCCCGCGGCGCATGCTGATCCGCGCCCGCGAAGGTCGGCGCGAGACGCTGGCGGTGGATCTGGCGCCGGGCAGCGTGCTGTCGATGAGCCATGCTTCGCAGAGCACGCATGAGCATGGGATCCCGAAGACGCGGCGAGCGCAGGGACCGCGGATCAGCGTGGTGTTCCGGGTGCGGCCGGACAGCGTCCCTCTCCCTGCGCAGCGGGGAGAAGGTGCCGAAGGCGGGTGAGGGGCGAACGGAGAGGGGATCTTTACGCGGCAGTCAAAGCTCAACGTTCTTGTGCAGCCCCGATGCGGAACGTCCAGCGCGAACAGCTGCCCCTCATCCGCCCTCCGGGCACCTTCTCCCCGCAGGCGGGGAGAAGGAGAAAAGCAGAAAAAAAGCCGCGAGGGAGTCGCGGCGTGAGGGCAAGGACTGCTTGAAAAGGGTGCGTGCGCCGTGGTCAGCCCATCAGCTTGAACAGCGACAGCGATTGCATCTGCATGAAGACCGTCTGGGCGGCCTGCAACGCGGTGTTTTCCATCTGGTAGCGGCCGATGGCTTCGGCCCAGTCCAGGTCGCGCAGGGTGGACAGCGTGCCCTGCAGGGTGACGTTGTTCGCCTCGCGCAGGGCGGCGGCGTCCTCGATGGCGGACAGCTGTGCGCCGCCGCTGGCGCGCGCATCGATCATCTTTCCCTGCGCGGTCGCGACATCGCGCATGGCCGACTGCAGGTTGTTCTGCATCGCGGCGCGCTGGGCATCGGTGGTGGGGCTGGCGTCCAGGGTGTCGATCAGGCCCTGCACGGTGGCGAAGATGTCGCGGCTGCCTGCCGGCCCCAGCGTGAAGCTGTCGCCGTTCGCGGGTTGTCCGTCGATCTTCATCTGCACGCCGGCGAACGCGATGCTCTCGCCCTTGGCGTAGGTGCCGGCCGTCACCGGATTGCCGCCTGCATCCAGCACCTGGTAGGTGTTGCCGGCGCCGAAAGAGAGCGTGTAGCTGCCACCGGTCCACGCGCTCGAATCGGTCACGCTGAAATCCATCAGCAACCCAGTGCCCGTATTGCCGGGGGCGGCACGGCCGTCGATACGCCCGTCGCCGGTACGCAGGCGCAGGAACACTTCACTGCCGGGCAGCGTGTCGGCAACGAACATGTCCGGCGCCACTTCCACCTGCCGCTGCGTCTGGTCGCCGCTGTAGATCACGTTGCCACCGGCGATGGCGAACGGCGCGCTGCCGTCGCTGGCGCCGCCGAACAGATAGCGGCCTGCGCCGTCGGTGCTGTTGGCCAGGTCCAGCAGGCCGGCGTAGATCGCCTTCAGCTCGGTACTGATGGCGTGGCGGCTGTCGTCGCCCATCGCGGCGTTGTTGGCCTGGATGGTCAGCTCGTGCACGCGCGCCATCGCCTCGCCCACGCGGGTCAGTGCGTTCTCCTGCAGGCCGAGGCGGTTCTGCACCGCGTTGGCGTTCATGCCGAAGCGCTCCAGTTCCGCGACGGCACGGTCCAGGCCCACGGCGGTGCCGGCGGCGACGGGATCGTCCTTGGCGGTCACCAGGCGTTGTCCGCTGGCGAGCTGCTGCTGCGTGTGCGCCAGCTTCGCCTGCTTGGCCAGCATCGTGGTGATCGACTGCTGGTACATCATGCCGGTGGAGATGCGATTGTTCATCGGCGGGTCGCGGCCAGGAGGGATTGGAAGAGCGTGTCGGCGGTGGCGATGATCTGCGATGCCGCCTGATAGGCCTGCTGCAGGCGCATCAGGTCGGCGGCTTCTTCGTCCAGGTTGACGCCGGAGATCGCGTCACGCGCCGCTTGTGCCTGGTCGTGGATGACCTGCTGCGCCTGTGCGGAGTAATCGGCCTGGCGTGCCGCCGAACCGACCTGCGTGGTCAGGCCGCCGATGGCGCCATTGAGTGTCAGGGTGCCGCCGTTGAGCGCGCGCGCGTCGTCCAGGTTCGACAGCAGCTTGGCGTTGCCGTTGTCGCTGGAGTTGGCGCCGGTCGGACCCACGCTGAAGGTATCGCCGGCGGCGGGTGCACCGTCCAGCACCAGACTCCAGCCGTTCGAGGCGATCGTCTGTCCCGGTGTATAGGCGAAGGGTCCAGTGCCGTTGATGGTGTACTGCGTAGCATCGATGAATTCGATGTCCACCGGTGCGAGCAAGCCGGCATTGCCGGCGTCCAGCACCTTCAGGCCACTCAGCTTGCCGCTGCCGGTGTTGGCCATGTCGGTCGTTGCCTTGACCGGCGTGGCCGCCGCGATGCGCCCCGGGTCGCTGATCGCCACGCTCAGGTTGCCGGCAGCGCCTGCGGTAGGCTGAAGCAGGAAGCGGTCGTTGGCGGCCGGTGTGCCGGACGCGAGCACGAGTTCAACGCCATTCACCACCAGTGGATCGACAGCGGTGCCGGTGCCGGTAGTCGCGATGGCGGCACCGGTGCCGGGATGCGTTGCCACCCATGCGCTGCCGTCGAAGCGAAGCAGCACGTTCTGCGAATTGAGCGCGGAGACACTCCCGACGGCGGTCTGCAGCACGGCGTTGCCGGTGTTGCCGGCATTCGACGAGATGCGCGGCGCCGGCAGGCTGAAGAAATCCGCGCCCAGCTGACCGTACTGGTCCATGCCGGCACGGTGGCCGGCATTGAACGTGTCGGCCAGCGAGGTGGCGACGCGACCCAGTTCCGCGGCCGCCGGATCCAGCACCGTGGTGCGGAATTCGATCAGGCCGCCTATCTGCCCGCCCATGGCGCGCTTGTCGAGCGTGATGCGCTGGCCATTGGTCTCCAGCGCCACCTGCAGCCGTTCCGGGCGATAAGCATCGGGGACGGTGACCAGCGTGCTGGCCCTCGCGCCGACCACCAGCGGCTGTCCGCCCGCACTGAAGACGTTGACCAGGCCGCCGTCCTGCGTCACTGCGTTGCCACCGGTGAAGCCGACCAGTTCGCTGATCAGCTGGTCACGACGGTCCAGCAGGTCGCCGGACGGGTTAGTGCTGCCGCCGATCTGGCCATTGAGCTGGGCGATCTCCTTCGCCAGCCGGTTGACTTCGCCGGTGGCGGCGGTCAGGCCCGCATTGACTTCGGTATCCAGGCCGTCGAGATGCTGGTCGATCTGGCGGAAGCGGGTCACCAGCGCATTCGCCTGGGCCAGCACGCTTTCACGGTCGGCGGAGCCGGCCGAATTGGAGGACAGCGCGCTGACCGAATCGAAGAAGCTGGACCACGGCGCACTGATGCCCGTCGCCTTCTCGGAGAACAACTGGTCCAGGCGCGTGGACAGCACCGACAGCTGCTGCAGGCGCGACAGTTCGCCGCCGCTATCGAGCAGGCGCGAGGTCGCCAGCGAGTCCGCCATGCGGCGCACGTCGACGATCTGCACGCCATTGCCCTGGTAGCCCTGGCCGAAGTAGGTGCCGTCGCGCGCCTCGAACTCGGCACGCTGGCGCGAATAGCCGGGCGTGTTGATGTTGGCGACGTTGTGGCTGACCGTGGACAGCGCTCGCTGGAAAGCGAGGAGGGCGCTGCTGCCGGTGGCGAGAAGGTTGGACATGCGTGCTCCCTGGATCAGCGCCGCAGCGCGTTGCCGATGGCGTTGCCGACAAGTCCGCCGACCTTGCCGCCGACGGTGTCGCCGATGCTCGACAACACCTTGCCGAGCGTCGGGCCGTTGGCGATCGAGGCGATCTTGTTGGCGTAAGTGGGATCGGTCGCGTAACCGGCGCGCTGCAGGCCGCGGGCGAAGCCGGCGATGTCCTTGCCGGCCGCCAGTGCCTGCTGGTAGCGCGGATTGTTCTTCAGCAGGCGGACGTAGTCGGCGAAGCTTTCGGCGGGCGAGGCATACGCGCGGAAGTCGGCGGTCTCGCTGTGCTTCACGCCGTTGCTGTATTCATGCGTGGCGGTGCGGGCACGCTCGCCCTTCCAGCCGGTGGCCTTGATGCCGAACAGGTTGTGCGCGCTGTCGCCGTCGCCCGTGCGGATCTGGCGCTTGCCCCAGCCGGTCTCCAGCGCGGCCTGCGCGACCAGTGCGCGTGGATCCACCCCCAGCTCCTTCGCCGCCTGCCTGGCGTGATCCCAGATCTCGGCGACAAAGCGCTCGGGTGTATTCCGCGCGTACTTCGACGGATCCGCCGACGCGACCTGTTCCACCTCGTCGCAGGCGGCGTCCGGACGTACGGTGATGGTGTCCAGCGTGATCGTGGCCGGCACGCCGGCATCGTGGCGCGCGGCGTTGCTGCCGATGCCGCGGCCTGCGATGGCGTCGAGCATGGAATCGGCTTCGTTGCCCGGCAGCAGGCGCTTGTATGCGGACAGCGCCGTGGTGGCGGGAACGGCCGGCGTGCTGCTGTCGGTTGCGCCCAACTGGCGCGCAATCATCGGCGCCAGGCCAAGACCGCGACCTTCGCTCATTGCCTTGGCGATCTGCTGGTCGTACATGTCGCGGAACACCTGGTTCTCGCCGGGGAACAGCGAATCGCCAAAGCCGGCCTCGCGCATGCACTTGATCATCATCTGCGCGAACTGGCCTTCCAGCTTGCGTGCGACGTCGTGGATGCGCGCGTTGTCCGGCTTGCCGCCGGCATCGGCCAGCGACAGTGAGGGATTCAGCGTTCCGATGGGCATGCTGGCCATGTCAGATCACCTCGAGCTCCGCGCGCAAGGCGCCGGCCTGCTTCAGGGCTTCCAGGATCGCGATCAGGTCGCCGGGCGCGGCGCCCACTTCGTTGACCGCGCGGACGATCTCGTCCAGCGAGGTGCCGCCCTCGAACTTGAACATGCGGTTGCCTTCCTGGCTGACCGAGACGCTGGACTGCGGCGTCACCACGGTCTGGCCGCCACGCGAGAATTCGTTGGGCTGGCTGACGTTGGCCGACTCGGTGATCGTCACCGTCAGCGAACCATGCGTGACTGCGGCCGGCATCACCTGCACCTGTGCGCCGATCACGACGGTGCCGGTGCGCGCGTTGACGATGACCTTCGCTGGTGCGCTGCCAGGGGTCAGTTCGAGGTTCTCGATCTGGGCGAGGAAATTGATGCGCCGGGACATCTCGGCAGGCGCGCGCACGGCGACGGTGACCGCATCCAGTGCGTACGCATTGCCCGCGCCGAAATTCTGCTCCAGTGCCGCGACCATGCGCGAGACGGTGGTGAAGTCGGCGCGGTGCAGGTTGAGCGTGATCGTGCCGTCACCGCTGTCCAGCGCATTGGGGATCGCGCGTTCGACGGTGGCGCCGTTCGGAATGCGGCCCACGCTCGGCACGTTGACCGATACGCGCGAGCCGTCCTTGCCTTGCGCGCCGAAGCCGCCGACCACCAGGTTGCCCTGGGCGATGGCGTAGACCTCGCCGTCGGCGCCGCGCAGCGGGGCCATCAACAGGCTACCGCCGCGCAGCGAGGTGGCGTTGCCGATCGACGACACGGTGATGTCGATCGGTTGGCCGGGCTTGGCGAAAGCGGGCAGGTCGGCGTGGATCGCCACGGCGGCCACGTTCTTCAGCTGCGGATTGACGTTGGCCGGAACATTGACGCCCAGCTCGCCCAGCATGTTCTTCAGGCTCTGCACGGTGAAAGGCGCCTGGCTGGTGCGGTCGCCGCTGCCGTCCAGACCCACCACCAGGCCGTAGCCGACCAGCGGATTGCTGCGCACGCCGCCGACCTGCGCCAGGTCCTTGATGCGCTCGGCGCGCGCGGCCGGCGCCAGGCAGATCAGCACCAGGCCGATCCAGGCCAGCAGGCCGAGCAGCGTATACGTGTCGATGCGCCGCGGTTTCTTGTCAGGCGTCGGTGCTGCGTGCCGGGAATCGTGGGTGTCCATCGCGGCGCTCAGTTGGGGAAGATCGGGGAGTTGAAGAAGCGGCCCAGCCAGCCCATCGAATTGGACTGCGCGATGGCGCCGCGGCCACCGAAGGCGATGCGGGCGTCGGCGACCTTGCTGGAGGCGATGGTGTTGTCGGTGCCGATGTCGGCCGGGCGCACGATGCCCTGGATCTGCACCAGTTCGTCGCCCTGGTTAAGGCGCATGTTCTTCTGCCCTTGCACGACCAGGTTGCCGTTGGGCAGGCGCTGGATGACGGTGACGGTCACGCTGCCCTGCAGGCGGTTGCTCTGCGCGCTGTTGCCTGCACCGCTGAAACCGCGCTCGCCATTGACCGATGCGCTGAGGATGTCGCGTCCGTTCCAGGTGACCGGGGCCCCGGCGATGTTGGGCGCGGCCATGCTGATCTCGCTGCTCTTGTCCACCGAGGTGGTGGCCGAGGTCTGCGCGGCGGTGTTTTCCACCAGGTTGATCGTCAGCAGGTCGCCCACGTCGCGTGCGCGGCGGTCGGCGTAGAGGTTCAGGCCGGGGCCGGCGCGATAGATGGAGCCCGCGGTGGCCGGTGCCTGCGTGGCGACGATGGGCTGGATGGGCTGCATCGGCGCGTACGGGCGCACGTCGCCGTAGTAGCGTGCGCAGCCCGGCAGCAGCATCAGCGCGCAGGCGAGGGTGGTGGCGGACGTGGAGCGCTTCATGGCGGTTCCCGGTATGCGTGGGTCAGACGTTGTTGTTGAGGTAGCCGAGCATCGAGTCGGTGGTGGAGATGGCCTTGGCGTTCATTTCGTAGGCGCGCTGGGTTTCGATCATGCTGACCAGTTCTTCGACGACGTTGACGTTGGAGCCTTCCAGCGAACCCTGCACCACGCTGCCAAGACCATTCAGGCCGGGCGTGCCGTTCTGCGCGGGGCCGGAAGCGGTGGTTTCGACGTAGAGGTTTTCGCCCTTGGCCTGCAGGCCGGACGGATTGACGAAATCGGTGAGCGTCAGCGAGCCGATTTCCAGTGCCTGCGCCTGGCCGGCCATGGTCACGCTGACGGTGCCGTCGTTGCCGATGGTCATCGACTGCGCGCCCTCGGGCACCTGGATGCCGGGCTGCACGGGGTAGCCGCTGTTGGTGACCAGCTCGCCCTGCGCATTGATCTGGAACGAGCCGTCGCGCGTGTAAGCCGGCGAGCCGTCGGGCAGCAGCACTTCGAAGAAGCCGCGGCCGTTGACCATGACGTCCAGCGAGCGGCCCGTCTGCTGCGGGTTGCCCTGCTGGAAGTCCTTCGACGTGGACACGACGCGGACGCCGGTGCCGAGCTGCAGGCCGGAGGGGAGCTGCGTCTGCGAAGAGGTGGAGCCGCCGGGCTGGCGCACCTGCTGGTACAGCAGGTCTTCGAAGCTGGCGCGGTCGCGCTTGAAGCCGGTGGTGTTGGTGTTGGCCAGGTTGTTGGAGACCACGGACATGCGCGTCTGCTGCGCATCCAGTCCGGTCTTGGCGACCCAGAGGGCCTGGTTCATGGCGTGGTTCCTCGCTGGTGGAAGGGGGTGGAGCCGCGTGGTGCGGTTCCTCGCCTCTTCTCAGGCAAGTCCTGTGCCGGAATGGGTGTCGTAAGTCCGGCGCGGGCTCGCGGCGGAAAGATGACGGGCGGCGGAGCCGGAGGTGTCCTGACGTTTCGGGCATGGTGCCGCTGGCCGCGGGGGCGTCCCTTTCTTTGCTTGTGCAAAGAAAGGAACCAAAGAAACACACCCCAGGCGGCACGCCCTGCGCTGCGCTCCGGGTCCGCGAGCGGGCCGGGAATTTTCGTAAGGCACATCCTGTGCCATACGAAAACGCCGCCATCCATGGCGGCGCCCTGCGGGTTTTACCCGACCCACTCGCCGTGCCTCATGGGGGCCCGAAAGCAACAGCCACAGCAAAGCACTTGCTACGGATATGTCCGGCCCAGCTTCGGGGCCTCTTAGGGCCGGCAGTCACGGCGGGTCAAACCCCGTAGGGGCGGCGCACAAGGATGTGCGTCGTTTCCGGATGACACAGGATGTGTCTTCCGGAAATTCCCGCCGGGACTGCGCACCCGCCGCTTGCGGCGGGCGGACCGCCGGGGGGTGTTTCTTTTGCCTACTTTTCTTTGCACAAGCAAAGAAAAGTAGGGCCCCCGCGGCTAGCGGCGCCATGTGTGGCCTCAAGCAGACCCGCACCGAAAGATGCACGCAACAGGTTCATCGCGGGCGGGCGTTTTCAGTGAGTCGCGGATGTTGTTAGGCCGCCGGTTGTCGGCCTGGGCTGACTCCGTCGCCCCTCACCCCAACCCCTCTCCCGGTGGGAGAGGGCTCTCAACGCAGGCAGAGGGGTTCAGACCATCAACCACCCAACCGCAGCAACTGATTCGACGACTGCGCCATCTCGTCGCCCGTGCGGATCACCTTCACCTGCATCTCGAACTGCCGCTGCAACTGGATCATCTGCACCAGCGCCCCGGCCGCATCCACATTGCTGCCTTCCAGCACGCCCATCGTCAGGCTGTTGCCGTTGGCGACGGGCAGGGCGGGCGCCTGCGGATCGGAAGGGCGCATCAGGCCGTCTCCGCCGCGGGAGAGCTGCGACTGCGCCGCTTCCACGATGCGCATGCGACCTACCACGGCCATCGTCTGCGGGCCTTCGCCTTGCGGGATGATCGACACTGTGCCGTCCGAGCCGATGTCGATCGACTGCGCCGGCGGCACCGCGATCGGATTGCCGTTGTCATCCAGTACCGCGCGGCCGCCGGCGCTGACCAACTGGCCGTTCGGCGTGACGCTCAGTTCGCCATTACGGGTGTACGCCGTACCGCCGTCGGCGGCCTGCACGGCCATCCAGCGGTTCGGTTGCAGCGAGATGTCGAGCGAGCGTCCGGTGACCATCTGCGAGCCGGTGCGTCCGTCGAAGCCGGGATCGATCAGCACCGCGTCCACGCGCGACGGAAAACCCTGGCCCTGGATCTTGAAGGCTTCCGTGCCGGCCAGTGCCGCCTTGAAGCCCTTCGTATCCACGTTGGCGAGGTTGTGCGACACCGTGCCCTGCGCCTGCAGCGAAGCGCGGGCGCCGGTCATCGCGACGTAGAGTGCCTTGTCCATGCGTCAGCCTCCGTCGGCCGTGCCGTCATCAACGGATATTGATGACGGTCTGGGTGATCTGGTCCTGCGTGGACAGCATCTGCGAGTTCGCCTGGAAGTTGCGCTGCGCCACGATCATGTTGACCAGTTGCTCGGTCAGGTCGACGGTGGAGGCTTCCAGCGCACCCGAGGCCACCTGGCCGAAGTCCGACGTACCCGGCGCGCCGATGCGCGGTTCACCCGACGCGAAGCTGTGCGTCCAGGTGTTGTTGCCCTGCGACACCAGGCCCTGCGGGTTGGTGAAATTCGCCAGGCCCACCTGGCCGATGGCGCGGTCCACGCCGTTCGAATAGCGCGCGAACACCACGCCTTCCGGAGAGACGCTGAACTCGTTGAGCTTGCCGGTGGCGTAGCCGTCCTGGTTCTGGATGCGCTTGGCGAACTGCTCGCCGTACTGGGTGGTGCCGCTGATGTTCATCGTCATGTTCAGCACGCCGGCGCCGGTGCTGGGCGTGAACGGCGCCAGCGTCACCAGACCGTTGGCCGGCGCGGTCAAGGTGCCGTTGTTGTCGAACTGCACCGTGGTCGGCGCACCCATCGACGCGCCGTCCACGTACGTATGCATCTGCCACTCGTTCGGGTTGGCCGTCTTCACGTAGTAGACGGCCTGCTGGTGGGCCACGCCGAGCGAGTCGTAGACGGTGACCGAGGTGGTCTCGTTGTAACTGGCACTGTCGGTCGGCGAGAACGGGGTGATCGTCGGCTGCGCGGCGTTGCCGGGCAGGGTGACGCCCAGGTCCACGTTGGTGGTCGGCGACGGCGCGCTGTCGGTGGTCAGCAGTTGCAGGTCGACCAGGGTGCCGGTGTCGAAGCCGACGCCATCGGCGCGCGGCGGGAACACCTGCAGGCGATAGCCGTCCGGCGTAGTGACGAAACCACTCGCATCGCGCTGGAAATTGCCGGCGCGCGTGTACACGTTCGTCCCGTTGTTGCTGACGGTGAAGAAGCCTTCGCGGTCCACCGCCAGATCCAGGTAGCGGCCAGTCTGGTTGATGTCGCCCTGCGAAAACTGCTGGGCGACGTTGGTCACCCGCACGCCGGCACCGATGCCGTTCTGCAGCAGGCCGTAGCCGGTGGTGGAGAAGACCTCGGCGAACTCCGCGCGCGACTCCTTGAAGCCGGTGGTGTTGACGTTGGCGATGTTGTGCGAGGTGACGTTGAGGTCGGCGTTGGCCGCCCTCATGCCGGACAGCGAGCTGTTGAAAGCCATGGATGACTCCTTGCAGGATGCGGTGGGAGTGAGGGGGTCAGGATGCCGACTTGCCGATGCGCAGCACGTAGTCGAGCGGAGCGGTGCCCAGGCCGGGCAGGTTGAGGTACAGGCCGTCGGAACCGATGGTCACGCTCTCCACCGTGGAATCGACATAGGTGTTGAGTGCGGTGCCGGTGCCGTCGGTGGCGGTGTGCGTAGCCTTGATGGAATACGCACCGGCGGCGGCGCGTTCGCCGTTGGCCTTCACGCCATCCCAGGCGAACGCGGTTTCGCCCTTGCCGATGGACTCGACGTCGATGGTGTCGACCACGACGCCGCTGGCATCGGTGATCTCGAACGTCACCTTGCCGGCGCCCGGCGACATCACCAGGCCGGACGCATTGCCGGTGGCAGGCAGTGCGACGGAACTCGACGGCACGACCACCGAATGACCGACCAATGCGGCGCCCTTCAGTACCTGGTCGCCGGTCAGCGCGGAAGAGAAGCCGCCGACGGTGGTGTTCAGTTCGCTGATGCCCTGCACCGTCGAGAACTGCGCCAATTGGGCGACGAACTCGCTGTTGGAGAGCGGCTTCAGCGGGTCCTGGTGGCTCAACTGCTCGGTCATCAGGCGCATGAAATCGGCCTGGCCCAGCGTATCGGCCTTCTTGGTCGCGGTTGCGCCCGAGCCCGCAGTGTTGATGGCGGCAAACGGATCGCCGTTGATGGTGGTCATGTGCGTGTTCGCTCGGTAGCGGGGCGTCAGCGGCCCATGGTCAGGGTGGCCAAGGCGAGTTCCTTGGCGGTGTTCAGGACTTCCACGCCGGCCTGGTAGCCGCGCGAGGCCGAGATCAGGTTGACCATCTGCGCGACCGGATCGACATCGGGTGCGTAGACGTAGCCATCGCCGTCGGCCATCGGGTGGCCGGGCTCGTAGCGCTTGATCGGTGGCGCATCGCTCTGGGTGATCTCCTTCACCTGCACCGACGTCAGTGAGCCATCGCCGCGTAGCGCGCGGGCCTGGAAGATCGGTTCGAGCGGCTTGTAGACCGCCTCCGGCGACGAGGCGATGGAATCGGCATTCGACAGGTTGCTGGCGATGGTGTTGAGGCGCACGGATTGCGCCTGCAACGCGGAACCGGCAACGTCGAAGATGGGCAGGTTGCTCATGGCATGCCTCCTTACTGGCCGGTGATCGCGGTGAGCATGGTGCGCACCTTGGATTCGATGAAGCTCAGCGAGGCGCGATATTCCAGCGCTGCACGGCCATAGGCGGCGCGTTCGGTGTCGGCATCGACGGTGTTGCCGTCCAGGCTGGGCTGCACGCCATCGCGTTCGAACATGCGCGGAGTGGCATCGAGCAGGTTCAGGTGCAGTTCGTTGGTCGTTCGCAGCGGCGCGGCCCTGGCGGCGGCATTTTCCAGGGCGGCCTGGAAGTCCAGGTCTTTCGCCTTGTAGTTCGGTGTGTCCGCGTTGGACAGGTTGCTGGCGATCAGTTGCATGCGCTGCTCACGCAGCGGCAATGCCGCCGCATGGACACCGAGGTAATTGGAGATGGGATTGGACATGGCACCGCTCCGGCAGACCGTTGCCGGGGGTGCTGCAAGGCGTGTGCCAGAACGCAGGCGCTTGATCGATGCGCGCCACTGGATTGAGGCGGTAGAGTCGAGCTTGCTCGACTGCTTCCCGGCCAGGCCCGGGATCCGGTCCGAAAGGCAGCGGAGCAAGCTCCGCTCTACGCCATCAGGCCGCCATCTGCGCAGCCGCTACCTGGTTCAGCCGGAACAGCACGTGCTCGGCCAGTTCGTGCGGGCTGTACTTGGCCACGAAGGCATTCGCACCCACGCGTTCCACCATGGCGTTGTTGAACACGCCCGACAGGGAGGTATGCAGCAGCACGTACAGGCCGGCCAGGCCCGCATGGCGCCGGATTTCCGTCGTCAGGGTGTAGCCGTCCATGGCCGGCATCTCGATGTCGGAGATGACCATGGCGTAGCGCTCGGCCGGGTTCTCGCCGGCGGCGTGCACCTGCAAGAGATGGTCCAATGCCTGGCGGCCGTCGGAGAGCAGGGTGGCGGTGACGCCCAACTGCTCCAGCACGCTGCGGATCTGCGAGCGCGCGACGCGCGAGTCGTCGACCACCAGCACCTGCATCGGCGGAGCGCCGGCGGGCAGGGCCATTTCCGGCGCCAGCGTGGCATCCATGCGCGACTGGCAGATGTCCGCCAGCACGCTTTCCACGTCGATCACCTGGATCAGTTCGCCCTGGAAACGCGTCACGGCGGTGAGGAAGCTGTTTTCCGCGCCCAGTTCCGGTGGCGGATGGATGTCTTCCACCGCGATGTTGACGATGCGCTCCACGCCACTGACCAGGAAGCCCTGGATGGAGCGATTGAACTCGGTGACCACCAGGTAGTTGGGGGCGTTCTCGGGGTTCGGGTCGCGTTCGGGGTGGCGGATGCTCAGGCCCAGGTCCAGCACGGGCACCGAGCGGCCACGCACGTCGGCCACGCCCACGAATTCGGTGGGAAGCCCGGGCAGCTGGAACAGCGGCGGGCGGCGCAGGACTTCCTGCACCTTGAAGACGTTGACGCCAAAAAGCTGACGCCCGCCCAGGCGGAACAGCAGCAACGCGAGGCGATTGTGGCCGGCCAGGCGGGTGCGCTGGTCGATGCGGTTGAGCAGATCCTGGGTCATGCACAACTTATCGGCACGCTCAAGGGGTGCTTGAGCGGCGTTGCACTTTCCTTCGCCCGGCCTGCGGGGAGAAGGTGCCCGGAGAGCCTGCCCCGTACTCGATACGGGGGCGGATGAGGGGCGGGCGCGGCGCCTGATTGAGCGCCGACGCGTCGTCGCTTCGTTCGCCCCTCACCGCCTTCGGCACCCTCTCCCCGCTGCGCAGGGCGAGGG
>CAMPIO010000037.1 GCA_946886405.1 uncultured Pseudoxanthomonas sp. | reverse complement strand
CGCCTCTATGACACCTACGGTTTCCCTGTCGACCTGACCGCCGACATCGCGCGCGAGCGCGGACTTGCGGTGGATATGGCCGGGTTCGATGCCGCGATGGAGCAGCAGCGCGAAACCGCGCGTGCGGCCGGCAAGTTTACTTCGAACACGGGCTTGCCGGCCGATCTGGTGGCCCAGCTCTCGCCGACCGTGTTCCTGGGCTATGACCAGCTCGACGCGGGTGGCCTGCAGATCGTGGCCATCCTGAAGGATGGCCGTCCGGTGCCGTGCGTGGAAGCGGGCGACGAGGCGGTCGTCATCCTGGACCGTACGCCGTTCTATGCCGAATCCGGTGGCCAGGTCGGCGATACGGGTGTGCTGGCCGAGCAGGGCGTCGAGTTCGACGTCGTGGATACTCTGAAGTTCGCGGGCCAGTTCCATGGCCATGCCGGTCGCGTCGCCAAAGGCACGCTCAAACTTGGCGACCACGTGGTCGCTTCGGTGGACGCCTCGCGCCGCGCCAGCACCATCCTCAATCATTCGGCCACCCACCTGCTGCATGCGGCGCTACGCGATGTACTGGGCAAGCATGTCCAGCAGAAAGGTTCGCTGGTCGCGCCCGATCGCCTGCGCTTCGACTTCTCCCACTTCCAGCCCATGACCGCGAGCGAACTGGCCGAGATCGAGCGTCGCGTCAACGCGCAGATTCGCGCGAACAACGCGGCCGAAGTCCACAACATGGGAATGCAGGACGCGCTTGATTTCGGCGCCATGGCACTGTTCGGCGAGAAGTACGGCGAGAACGTGCGCGTGCTGAAGATGGGTGACTACTCTACGGAGCTCTGTGGCGGCACCCATGTCGGTCGCACCGGCGACATTGGCCTGTTCAAGCTGGTCGGTGAAAGCGGCGTGTCGGCCGGCGTTCGCCGCATCGAGGCCGTGACGGGGCAGGGCGCCCTGGACTACGTGGCTGACGAAGAGCGCCGTCTGTCCGAGGCAGCAGGCCTGCTGGGCGGCAGTCCGGGCGAGGTGGTCGAGAAAATCCGGTCCCTGACCGAACGCCAGAAGAAGCTTGAGCGCGAACTGGAATCCCTGAAGGCCAAGGCGGCCTCACATGCCACGTCCGACCTGGGCAGCGCGGCTGTCGAGGTAGGCGGTATCCGGGTGTTGGCCTCGCGACTGGAAGGTTTCGACGCCAAGGCGCTTCGGGACGCGGTCGACCGGCTGAAGCAGCAACTGGGAGATGCCGTGATCGTCCTGGCGGGGGCGTCAGACGGCAAAGCCGCCCTGGTGGCAGGTGTGAACGGTGCTGCAACCGGGAAGGTCAAGGCGGGGGAACTACTCTCACATATCGCCAGTCAGATCGGTGGCAAGGGCGGTGGTCGCCCGGATCTCGCCCAGGGTGGTGGTGAGGACGGGCCCGCCCTTGCGACAGCCCTGCAGGCTATCCCCGAATGGGTCAGGCAGCGCCTCGGCTGACCACGGTATTGGACCAACCGGCGCTTGCGGCCGTGTACCCTCGGCCGCTAACATGCTTTAGGTTCATGAATGTACCAGGAAGCCGCTGGCCAGTTTTCACGGCGTCGGCGCGCCCCCGGCACTATCCTTTGCCGGATTACGGAGAAGAAACATGTTGATCTTGACCCGCCGTGTCGGCGAAACCCTGATGATCGGCGATTCGGTCACGGTGACCGTGCTTGGCGTGAAAGGCAACCAGGTGCGTATCGGCATCACCGCGCCCAAGGACGTGGCGGTGCATCGCGAAGAAATCTATCAGCGCATCCAGCGTGGCGAAGAGATTTCTTCGCATGCTGCGTCGGAGAATGTCACTTCCGAGTGATTTTGTTTGCCGCCCGTGCGGTGAGCCGCTATCCTATGCGGCCGCTGCAGCCTGGCTGCAACGAGCGTCAAACCGGAGTGATGCCCGAGCGGCTGAAGGGGCTCCCCTGCTAAGGGAGTATAGGGTCAAAAGCCTTATCGAGGGTTCGAATCCCTCTCACTCCGCCAATCCCAACGTTGCCGTTGCGTAGTCGGTAGCAGGGTGGCGAGGTTGCAGAAGCGAGCAGGAATTGCGGCTCGCGCTATGTTCTCCCGGTGTGTTTTACACGCTGTCAACGTGTAAAGAAGTTGTTGAAAAAAGATTGACGAGTGGAAAACGCTTCACGCATAATTCCGCTCCTCACGCGCCCGTAGCTCAGCTGGATAGAGTACCTGGCTACGAACCAGGCGGTCGGGAGTTCGAATCTCTCCGGGCGCGCCATTACAAACGCAAAGAGCCAGCGGCCACCCGCTGGCTCTTTGCGTTTTCGTGCCCGGAATCTGTCGCCACCCTCGTCACATGGCCTGTTCTCGCCATGGCGTGCGTGATTGGCAGGTAGCCTCCTTCTTGTGGCGTTCGTCGTCTCTGCATGTCTTTCGTCTCCGCGCGACCTCTGGACCCCTCACCCGAGCACGACCTGTCCGCGGCGGACGTACCGATGGCGTCCGCATTTCCGGATCGCATGGGCGGCGCCGAGCTCAGGCAAGTAGCGAAGCATCATGTGATGGTGGTGGTGTTCGCGTTGCACGAATGGCGGGGCTGGTCCGTTGAGGCACTCGAGATCATCGATACGCGCGAGCGCCAACGCGTGGAGCGTCAGCGTCAGCCACGGCACCGCGTCGACCTCGCGCTGGCCTACGCATTGCATCGGATGGTGCTGGCGCGGGCCCTGGACATTCCCCCGGCACGCGTGCCATTGGCTAGGGACCCCCGTGGGCGTCCGACGCTTGACGCCATGGAGGCGCAGACGAGTCTCAGCCATGCGGACGGTTACGTGGCGGTCGCGTTGAGTCAGTCCGGCGCCATCGGCGTGGATGTCGAGCCGACGAGTCGTGCGCAGGTCATGCCGGAAGTCGCCGACAGAATCTGCCATGGGGACGAATTCGCACGCATCGCAGCGTGTCGCGGGGCAGACAGAGGGGCGGCGCTGCTTGACCTGTGGGTACGCAAAGAGGCTTTCCTCAAAGCGGCGGGGGTCGGTCTCGCGCGCGAGATGGATACGTTTTCGCTGCCTGTTGATCGTGCGGTAGCCCTGCACCCGGGTCAGGCGGGCAGGGTCGAGATCGAACGGTTGGACCTGGGCCCCGATGTCGCGTGTGCCGTGGCAAGGCCGCCGGGCGTCGGCTGCATCGCGGGCTGGCTTCGGCCGACGCGACAGGAAGAAGCCCGGTAAGGCCACACGTTGTACGAGGACGGGCGCGTGTCCGGATCTCTCACTTTTTGCGTTTTTCAAATGTGAGGGGCACCAGAGCCGGGTCCTTTTCATGCGCTCGAACCGCGTGAGGCGGCATTTCCGGGCTCGGCGGTCAGGCAGCAGGGGGAGTAATGAAGTCGACACATGCGAGCCAAAAGTCCAGGGCTATCCGGTTCCTGTGGCTGCTGGAAGTGGTGATCATCGTAGTGGCCGTGCTGGGCTCGGCGTGGCTGCGCTTCCTGAACGACCAGGAGACGCACCTGGAGTTCGTCGAGCACGCGCCGGCGCGCGCGCTGCTGGTGGCGCTGAGCCTGACGGGTGCCATGGCGGCGTTCGGCCTCTACCAGGTGCACATGCGGCACAGTCGCATGGACTTCTTCCTGCGCTTCCTCATGTCGTTCGTGCTGGGCGGCATTGCGCTGATCGTGCTCTATTACCTTGTGCCGCAGGCCTACATCGGGCGTGGCGTGCTGGCGCTGTCGCTGGCCCTGTCCGCGGCAGGCATCGTGGCGGTACGGATGCTGTCCGTCAGCCTGTTCCGGACCGACGTATTGAAACAGCGACTGCTGGTGCTGGGTGCCGGCAACAACGCGGACCTTATCAACAGCCGCATGAGGCGCAAGGCGGACCGCCACAGCTTCCTCATCGTCGGCTTCGTTCCCGTGGCGGGTCAGGCGGTCGTCGTGCGGGAGGACCTGCTGGTGAGACCGGAAGGCACGCTGGCGGACCTGGTGGAAGAACTGCAGATCGACGAACTGGTGATCGCGCCTGATGAACGACGCGGCGGCCTGCCGATGGAGGACATGCTGCAGTGCGTGCAGCACGGCGTGAACGTGATCGACCTGTCGACGTTCTTCGAGCGCGAAGCGGGCATGGTGCAGTTGAACATCGTCGATCCTTCGTGGCTGGTGTTTTCCGGCGGCTTCGATTACTCCACGCCACGGCGACTCAGCAAGCGGTTCTTCGATCTGCTGGCGGCAGGTGCGCTGCTGCTGTTCGCCTGGCCATTGATGTTGATGACGGCGCTGGCGGTGTGGCTGGAATCGGGCGGCCCCATTCTCTACAGCCAGATCCGTGTCGGTGAACGTGGCAACCATTTCAAGCTGACCAAGTTCCGCAGCATGCGGACGGACGCGGAAAAGGGCGGCGTCGCGGTATGGGCGAGCAAGGACGACGATCGCACGACGCGCGTGGGTCGTTTCATCCGCAAGACGCGCCTGGACGAACTGCCGCAGTTGTTCGCCGTGCTTCGCGGCGACATGAGTTTCGTCGGGCCTCGTCCCGAGCGCCCGCAGTTCGTCGACATGTTGAACGACGAAGTCCGGTACTACCGCGTCCGCCATTGCGTGAAGCCGGGCCTGACCGGTTGGGCGCAGCTGCGCTATCCGTATGGCGCGTCGGTGAAGGATGCGGAGGAGAAGTTGAAGTTCGATCTCTTCTACGTCAAGAACCACGGTCTGGTGTTCGACATGATGATCCTGCTGCAGACCGTCGAAGTGGTGCTGTTCGGGCGTGGCGCGCGCTGAGCGCGCCGGTCAGAAGACGGTCGCCGGCGCCGGCGGCGAAGAAAACACCAGGTACGCCGCGATCGCAAGCAGTACCAGAAGCACGAGCCAGCTGCGCTGCGAGACATTGGCGAATCCGGGCGATTCACTTGTGTCCGGGGCGGCGTGCGAACGGGGTGGGCGCGTCAGGCCGGTGGTCCGGACATGAACTCTGGGTGGGGCGCTACCGGGCAGTCGGCCATGGGCGCGAAAGAACTGCATCGCCTGACTGTAGCGCAGCGTTAGGTCGGGCAACGACATGCCTGGCAGGTCCGAACGCAGCGCCTGGTCGCCGTGACGGTCGGGATGCAGCTCGGCCACGCGCCGCCGGTACGCGCGCTTGAAGTCGTCCAGGCTGCAGTCCGGCTGCACGCCCAGTTCGCTGTACAACGAATGGAAATCGACTTCCATGGCGCGTGGGATGAGAACGTTCAGGTTGTGACCTGAATCTATCTTCCCATACGTTCTGGAGGAATGGGGGAGGCGCGGAAGGCCTCCATGGGGAACCAGCGTGGACACTGCCAGCGACACCATCGACGATCCTCGCCGATCACCGGCTGCGAGCCAGGCCTTGCCTTGGCGCAACGCGCCGCGTGCCGGCAGGACCTCGGCGCGCATGCCGCAACCGGCGGAACTTGCGCAGCTTGCCAGCGCGGCTGGCATGGAAACGCACCATGTCGCGGTGGTGGCGTGGGCCACGCTGCTCGCACGGATGACCGCCGAACCGGTGGCGATCGTGTCGCTGGCATGGTCGCGCGACACGACCACGCTTCCGCTCGCATGGGCGCTGGCGCTGGAAGGCGAGCGACTCGCCAGCGCGACCGCCCGGCTTGCTGCCGCCCTCGATTCCTCACCCGCAACCACGCCGGAAGCAGGCGCTGCCTTCGCCAGTGATGCGGCGCCGTTGGCGGGATACGTCCGCGAAGCGGCCGACATGCCGGCTTGTCCGCTGGTGTTGCAGTTGATCGGCGACGACGTGGTGCTGCACGACGGCGACGGTGGCTACTCGTCAGCGCAGTTGCACCAATGGCTGTCCTACTGGGAGTGCCTGCTGGGGTCGTTCGCCGCAGCGCCGGATGCGCTGCTGTCGGACGCGGCGATCGTGCCGGCGCACGCGGCTGGCGATCTGCTGGCGTTCGGCAACGATACCGGGCGATCGTTTCCTCCCGTATCCGGCGTGCATCGCCTGTTCGAGGTGCGGGTGGCGGAGACGCCGGACGCCGTGGCCATCGTGCAGGGCGATGCGCGCCTGACCTACGCCGAACTCAATGCGCGTGCCAACCGGCTTGCGCGCACGCTGAAGCGCCATGGCGTGGGGCCGGATGAGCGCGTTGCGATCTACGTCGAGCGTGGCATCGAGGTCGTGCTTGGCCTGCTGGCGGTGTTGAAGGCGGGCGGTGCGTACGTGCCGCTGGATCCCACGTACCCCGCCGACCGCCTGGCCTACACGCTGGCCGACAGCGCGCCGCGCGTCCTGCTGACGATGCCGGGCATGGAGCGCGAGGCACGCGACGTGCTGGGCGCGCTTCCCGAAGGTCTGGTCGTCATCGACATGCAGGGCGCCGACGCGACCGTAACGTCGATGGCGTCGCACGATCTGGCCGATGACGAAGTCCGCGTCGGTCCGGAAGACCTGGCCTATGTCCTGTATACCTCCGGCTCCACCGGCAAGCCCAAGGGCGTGGCGATGCCGCATGGGCCGCTGGTCAACCTGATCCAGTGGCAGATGCGCGAGCCCGGCAACGAGGGGCCGCTGCGCACCCTGCAGTTCGCGGCGCTGGGTTTCGACGTGGCGTTCCAGGAAGTCTTCGCCACGCTGTCGACCGGCGGTACGCTGTACACGATCGACCAGGAAACGCGCATGAGCGCGGGCAAGCTGTTCGACGCCATCGTCGAACAGCGCATCGAACGCATGTTCCTGCCGTACTTCGCGCTGCAGATGCTGGCCGAAGGCCTGGAGGGCCATCTGGCTTCGCTGCCGGAGGGCCAGCGCATCGAGTGCGCGCTGCGCGAGGTGATTACCGCCGGTGAGCAGCTGCGCATCGAACCGAAGATCGTGCGTTTCTTCGAACAGCTCCCCGGCTGCCGTCTGCACAACCACTACGGTCCCACCGAGACACACGTAGTCACCGCGCTGACGTTGCCGGAAGAGGCGCATGCCTGGCCGCGCCTGCCCACCATCGGCAAGCCCATCGCCAACGCCCGCATCTACGTGCTGGACACGCAGGGCAGGCCGTTGCCGCACGGTGTGGTCGGCGAGCTGTATCTCGCGGGTCCGGTGGTCGCACGCGGTTACCTGCATCGTGACGACCTGACGGCCGAACGCTTCCTCCCGGATCCGTTCGCAGGCACCGCCGGCGCGCGCATGTACCGCACCGGCGACATCGGTCGCTGGCTGCCGGATGGCACGATCGAGTACCTGGGCCGGCAGGACTTCCAGGTGAAGATCCGCGGCTTCCGCGTGGAACTCGGCGAGATCGAGGCGCAGGTGATGGCCTTCCCCGGCGTGCGCGAAGCGGGCGTGCTGGCACGCGAGGACGTGCCGGGCCTCAAGCGCCTGGCCGCCTATCTCGCGCCGCAGGATCGTGATGCGCCGGTGGATGTCGAACGCCTGCGCCAGTACCTCGTGGGCGTACTGCCGGACTACATGGTGCCGGTGGCCTACGTGCAGATGGACACACTGCCGCTGTCGCCCAACGGCAAGCTGGACCGCCACAAGCTGCCGCGACCGGGTCGGGAACGCCCCGAGTGGGCGGGCGCTTACAGCGCGCCGCGGGACACGACGGAAGCGACGCTGTGCCGCATCTTCGCCGATGCACTCGATCTGGAAGACCTGGGGCGCGACGACAACTTCTTCGACCTCGGTGGTACGTCGTTGCTGGCGATCCGCGTGCTGGAAGCCGCACGCCGCGAGCGCCTCGGTGACGTGCCGGCCATGGCCCTGTTCCGCGCCCCGACGCCGGCACAACTCGCCGCGGTGATGGCCGATGGCCAGCGCGAGCCGCTGGAGGCCACGCGCATGTCCCCGCGCCGCGACCTGCAGGCACACGAGCCCATCGCCATCGTCGGCATGGCCGGGCGCTTCCCCGGCGCATCGACCGTCGAGGCGTTCTGGGACAACCTGTGCGCAGGGCGCGACAGCGTCAGCCGCTTCGCCGCCGATGAGCTCGACGCAGGCATTCCCGACGCGCAGCGCGCCGATCCGGCCTACGTGCCGGTGCGGGGCGTGTTCGACGATGTCGACAAATTCGACGCCGCCTTCTTCGGTATCTCGCCGAAGGAGGCGGAACTGATGGATCCGCAGCAGCGGATCTTCCTGGAGCTGTGCTGGGAGTGCATCGAGCGCGCCGGCCACGTGCCGGATGCGACGACGGCGCCTGTGGGCGTGTTCGCCGGCATGTACAACGCCAGCTACTACCAGCGCAACGTGCTGGCGCATCCCGATCTGATCGACAAACTCGGGGCGTTCCAGGTGATGCTCGGCAACGAGAAGGACTACATCGCCACGCGCGTAGCGCACAAGTTGAACCTCACCGGCCCGGCCGTCAGCGTGCACACCGCGTGCTCCACGTCGCTGGTCGCCATCAGCCAGGCGATCGACAGCCTGCGCGCAGGGCGCTGCAGCATGGCGTTGGCGGGCGGCATCGCGGTGACCTGCCCGGTGCGCAGCGGACACGTTTACCAGGAGGGCGGCATGCTCTCCGCCGATGGCCATACGCGCAGTTTCGATGCCGATGCCAGCGGCACGGTATTCAGCGATGGCGCCGCCGTCGTCCTGCTGAAGCGCCTCTCCGACGCCATCGCCGACGGCAACCCGATCCATGCGGTGGTGCGCGGTGCGGCGGTCAACAATGACGGCGGCCAGAAGGCCAGCTTCACCGCGCCGAGCAGCGAAGGGCAGGCCGCGGTGATCGCCATGGCGCACGCCGACGCGGGCGTGGATGCGCGAAGCATCGGCTACGTGGAGGCCCACGGCACTGCGACACCGATGGGCGACCCTATCGAGATCGAGGGGCTGACACGCGCGTTCCGCCAGAGTACCGATGACACGGACTTCTGCGTGGTGGGTTCGGTGAAGAGCAATGTCGGCCACCTGTTGATGGCGGCCGGTGCAGCGGGCGTCATCAAGACGGCCTACGCATTGCGCGAGCATTGCCTCCCGCCCACCGCGCACTTCCGCCAGGCCAATCCGGTGATCGAGTTCGCGCGCACGCCGTTCCGCGTGAGCGGAGAGCTGACCCCGTGGGACCCCATCGAAGGCCAGCCGCGACGTGCCGGCGTCAGTTCCTTCGGCGTGGGTGGTACCAATGCGCACGTGGTGATGGAGGAACCGCCGTCGGTTGCGCCGTCGGAACCTGCCGAGGGTGCGCAGTTGCTCACCCTGTCGGCGCGCACGCCAGCCGCCCTGGTGGATGCGGTCGCCCGACTGGCCGATCACCTGGAGCGCGAGCCCGACATCAATGTCGCCGACGTCGCATGGACGCTGGCCGTCGGGCGAAAGGCCTTCCCGCACCGCATCGCAGTGGCGGCCGGCAGTGCGGCAGAGGCGGGCGCGTTGCTGCGCAGCGCCGATGTTTCCGCCGCTGCATCCAAAGCGCGGCCCGCACAGACGACGGACGTGGTCTTCATGTTCCCCGGGCAGGGTTGCCAGTACGCCGGCATGGGGCGCGCGCTGTATGCCGCCGAACCGGCATTCCGCGCTGCGTTCGACGACTGCGCTCAGGTGCTGGACGTCGAACTGGGCCGGGACCTGCGCGCGCTGGTGTTCGGCGACGACGCGGATGCCTTGCTGCCGACCGCGATCATGCAGCCCGCGATCTTCAGCATCGAGTACTCACTTGCGCGCTGGTGGATGTCGCACGGCGTGGTACCGGTGGCCATGGTCGGCCACAGCGTCGGCGAATTCGTAGCCGCGACACTGGCCGGCGTGTTCGCGCTGCCGGATGCGTTGCGGTTGGTGGCGCGTCGCGGCCGCCTGATGCAGGCGCAACCGGCGGGCGCGATGCTGTCGGTGCGCTTGCCGCTCGATGCGTTGCTGCCCCGCTTGCCGGATACGCTGTCGTTGGCCGCGGAGAATGCACCGGGCACCTGCGTGGTGGCGGGATCCTTCGAGGCGATCGCCGCGTTCCAGCAATCCCTGGAAGGCGAGGGCGTGGCCTGCCGTGCGCTGAAGACATCGCACGCGTTCCACTCCGCGATGATGGACGCCGTGGTGCCGGCATTCCGCGCAGAGGTGGAGGCACTGGCCCGCAATGCACCGTCGCTGCCCATCCTGTCCACCGCGACCGGCGACTGGTTGCAGGACGAGCAGGCCGTTTCAGCGGACTACTGGGCGCGCCACCTGCGCGAGCCCGTGCGCTTTTCCTCCGCCATCGCCAACCTCCTGGAGCGACCGGGGCGCGTGCTGCTGGAGATCGGCCCGCGCAACACACTGGCCACGCTGTCGCGCCAGCAGCCGCTGCTGCAGAAGCACCGTATCGCGGCCGTCGCCTCGCTGGCGGACAACGTGGACGGCGAACATGCCGCGTTGCTGGGCGCCTTCGGACAGCTCTGGTCGCAGGGTGTCGACGTGCGTGCCGACGCCCTGGACCGTCGTGGCCGTCGCCTGCGTCTCTGCCTGCCGACCTATCCGTTCGAAAAAAAGCGTTATTGGGTAGAGGCCGCCCACGCGGTGCCCCGCAACGTCGTTCCCCACCCCAGCCTGGCCGCACGCGCGGCCCCGGAGTTCCTGATGTCCGTTGTGCCCGAAATCGCGCCGCCCGCCGCTGACCGTCGCCCCCGCATTGCCGCGCAGTTGCGCGAGGTCTTCGAGGACGTGGCCGGTTTCGAGCTGTCCGACGCGGATGGCGATGCGAACTTCATCGAGCTGGGGCTCGACAGCCTGATGCTGACCCAGGTCGCGCTGCAGTTGCAGAAGACCTTCCCGGTGCGCATCACGTTCCGGCAGTTGATGGGCGAGTACGCCAGTCTCGATCGCCTGACCCAGGGACTGGATGCGCAGCTGCCGGCCGAGTCGGCGCCCGCGCCCGTCGCGCCGGTCGCGCCGGTCGTCCAGGCGGCAGCGCCGATGGCGGCAGCAACACCCGCGATGCCGGCGACGCTGCCGTCGGCTCCCATGACCTTCGCGCCGGTGCAGGCACTGGCGAATGGCGATGCATTGAGCCAGCTGATCGCACAGCAGATGCAGCTGATGTCGCAGCAGTTGGCCTTGCTCGCGGGCACGGCGCCTGCTGCGCCTGCGGCTGTGGCGCCGATTCCCGCCCTGCCCGTGGCCGCCGCACCCGTCGTAGCCCCGGCGTCCGTACCGGTTGCCTCCTCCGCGCCTGCGACCACCGCGGCGGTCGCCGACGAGGAAGCCGCGCTTGCGCACACGCGTTATGACGTGAGGAAAGCCTTCGGCGCGATCGCCCGCATCGACGCGCACAACGGTACCGAACTGAACCCGCACCAGCGCGAACGCCTGGATGCCTTCATCCGTCGCTACACGGCGCTCACGCCCAACTCCAAGGCGTACACGCAGCAGCATCGCGGCCACATGGCCGATCCGCGCGTGGTGACCGGCTTCCGTCCGCTGACCAAGGAGATCGTGTACCAGATCGTCGTGCAGCGCTCGAAGGGCTCGCATGTTTGGGACATCGACGGGCATGAATACGTCGATGCGCTCAACGGCTTCGGCACCAGCCTGTTCGGCTGGCAGCCGGATTTCGTGGTGGAGGCGGTCAAGCAGCAGATCGAGCAGGGTTACGAGATCGGCCCGATGCATCCGTTGGCCGGCGAGGTCTCGCAGCTGGTGTGCGAACTGACCGGCCACGAGCGCGCCGCGCTGTGCAACACCGGCTCCGAGGCGGTGCTGGGCGCCATGCGGATCGCGCGCACCGCGACCGGACGCGAAACCATCGTGGTGTTCTCCGGCTCGTACCACGGCATCAACGACGAAGTGATCGTGCGCGGCACCAAGAAGTTGCGCGCGGTGCCCGCAGCGCCGGGCATCCTGCGCAACACCGCCGAAAAGGTGCTGGTACTGGATTACGGCACGCCCGAGACGCTGCAGATCATCCGTGAGCGCGCGCATGAGCTGGCCGCCGTGCTGGTGGAGCCGGTGCAGAGCCGTCGTCCCGACTTCCAGCCGGTCGAGTTCCTCAAGGAGGTCCGCAAGATCACCGCCGAGGCCGGCGCCGTGCTGATCTTCGATGAAGTGATCACCGGTTTCCGCTC
This sequence comes from uncultured Pseudoxanthomonas sp., assembly GCA_946886405.1. The sequence continues at coordinate 20,960 of CAMPIO010000037.1, read as the reverse complement.
GCATCCCGGGGGTGCGCAGGCGCTGTTCGACATCAGGGCCGACCTGTGCACCTACGGCAAGGTGGTCGGCGGCGGTTACCCGATCGGTGTCATGGCCGGCAAGCGCGAGTACATGGACGCGCTGGATGGCGGCTACTGGCAGTACGGCGACGATTCCACGCCGCCGGCCGGCGTGACCTATTTCGCTGGCACCTTCGTGCGTCACCCGTTGACGCTGGCGGCAGCGAAAGCGTCGCTGCTGCACATGAAGGAGCACGGCGCGGCGTTGCAGCAGCGTCTCAATGAGCGCACCGCCGCGATGGCAGCGGAATTGAATGCCTTCTCGGAGGGCGTCGGCGCGCCGGTGCGCATCAAGCACTTCGCATCGCTGTGGCGCACGCACTTCGACGAAGAGCATCCGCTGCAGGACCTGCTGTTCGCCATGATGCGCAGCCGCGGTATCCACATCCTCGACAACTTCCCGTGCTTCTTCACCACCGCGCACAGCGAGGCCGATTTCCAGGCGATCGCGCAGGCATGGAAGGAGGCGGTGCTCGAGCTGCAGGAAGCCGAACTGCTGCCGCGCCACGCAGCGACGTCGCGCACGGTCATGGACGCCGCTGATCCCGTTGCGCCGGGCGCAAGGCTGGGCCGCGATCCGGAAGGCCGCCCCGCCTGGTACGTCCCCAACCCCGATGCGCCCGGCCAGTATCTCCGGGTGAGTGCGTGAGCGAGGCGAGGGTGCAACGCCACGACACGACCATCGCCGTCGACTACGACCCGTTCGCCGGCGGCGCGCTGGCGCGCGTGGTGCCCACGACGGAGCCGCAGCGCGAGCTGTGGCTGGCGTCGCAGCTGGGCGACGACGCCTCCCTCGCCTACAACGAGTCGGTATCGCTGCGGTTGCGCGGCACCCTGGACGCGCCCCGCCTGCAGCGCGCGCTGCAGGAGGTCGCCGCACGCCACGATGCGCTGCGCGCCAGCTTCGGTCCCGACGGCGAAACGTTCTGCGTGTTGGAGCCCGCACTGCTGCCGCTGCCGTTGATCGACGTGTCCGCGCTGCCATCGGGCGAACGCGAAGAGGCCCTGGCCGGGCGTCGGCGCGCAGGCGTGGAAACCACGTTCGCCCTGGCGCAGGGCCGTCTGTTCCGCGCCGAGTTGGTGCGACTGTCCGCGCAGGACCACGTGCTGCTGATGCATGCGCACCACCTGGTCTGCGATGGCTGGTCGTGGTGGGTCATCGTGCGCGAACTGGGGACGGCGTACGGGCAGGGTGGCGCCGCGCTGCCGGATGCGCAGCACTACGCCGATTACGCACTGGCGGAAGCGCGGCATCCGATGGGTCCGCAGTTCCGTGACGACGAGGCCTACTGGTTGTCGCAGTTCGCGGGCCTGTCTCCCGTGCTGGATCTGCCCACCGACCAGCCACGGCCCGCGCGCCGCAGTTTCGCGTCGCTGCGCGAGGACCATGTGCTGGATGCCGATCTGGTTACGGCCGTGCGCCGCCTCGGTGCGCGGCGCGGTGCCAGCCTGTTCGCGACCCTGCTGGGCGGTTTCGCTGCCTTGCTGTCGCGCATCGCCGGGCAGGAACAGGTGGTCGTGGGTATTCCGGCGGCGGGACAGTCGGTGGATGGCCATGATCATCTGGTCGGCCATTGCGTCAATCTGCTGCCGCTGAAATTCGACCTGCAAGCCACCGACAGCTTCACGCAGGTCGTGGATGCCGCACAGACCACGCTGCTGGATGCCATCGAGCACCAGCGCTACACCTTCGGCACGCTGCTGAAGAAGCTGCGCATCGCGCGCGACCCCGCGCGCCTGCCGCTGGTCAGCGTGATGTTCAACATCGACCAGGCGCTGGACCAGGAAAAAAGCGGGTTCCCGGGCCTTGCGCTGGACTTCACCACCAATCCGCGCCACTACGAGAACTTCGAACTGTCGATCAATGCGGTGCAGGTCGACGGCACGTTGCGGCTGGAGACCCAGTACAACACCGACCTGTTCCGGGCGAGCACGGTACGCCGATGGTTGTCGGCGTTCGAAACGCTGCTGCGCGCCGCGTGCGAGGCGCCGGGTGAGCGTATCGCGCAATTGCCGCTGGTCGACACGGCCATGCTGGCGGAGCTGGTGGCATTGCAACCGGCACCGGTGGCGTTCGATCGCCAATGCCGCATGCACGAGTACTTCGAGCGTCAATGCGATCGGGCGCCCGACCGCAACGCGGTGCGCGCGGACGATGGCGCGCTGACCTACCGCCAGTTGGAAGTCCGCGCCAACCGCATTGCGCACTTGCTGCGCCAGCACGGCGTCCAGAAAGGGGCGCTGGTCGGGCTGGCGCTGGATCGTGGCGCCGACATGCTGGCGGCGCTGCTGGGCATCCTGAAAGCCGGCGCCGGCTACGTACCGCTGGACCCGCAGTTCCCGGCCGACCGTCTCGCGTACATGGCGGGCGATGCGGGGCTGGCCGCGCTGGTCACGCAGTCGCATCACGCAGGACATTTCGATCTTCGTGGACGTCCGGTCCTGGCGCTGGACACGCTGGCGTCCGAACTCGCCGCCTTGCCGGGTGCGCGACTGGGACGCGACGGAGGCGCTGCCGATCCGGAAGGGCCGGCCTACGTCATCTACACGTCGGGCTCGACCGGTCGGCCGAAAGGCGTGCAGGTACCGCATCGCGCGGTGTCCAATTTCATCACCGCCATGCAGGCCGAGCCGGGCCTGGCGGCCGATGATCGCCTGGTCGCGGTGACCACGCTCTCCTTCGATATCGCGGTACTGGAACTGATGCTGCCGCTGAGCGTTGGCGCGGACATCGTCCTGGCCGGCAAGGACACCGTGGTCGACGGTCTCGCGCTGTCCGCGCTGCTGGCCTCCAGCGATGCCACTGCCATGCAGGCGACGCCGGCCAGCTGGCGCCTGTTGCTGGAAGCGGGTTGGGAAGGTCGCGCGGGCTTCAAGGCGATGTGTGGCGGCGAACCGTTGCCGCCGGACCTGGCGCAGGCGCTGCTGCCGCGCTGCGGCGAGTTGTGGAATCTCTATGGCCCCACCGAAACGACCGTGTGGTCGACGGCCACGCGCGTGACGGCGCCGGCGCAGCCAGGCATGCCCGACATCCATATCGGTCGCCCGATCGCCAATACGCAGGTCTGGATCCTCGACGACAACGGCCAGCCGTGTCCGCGCGGCGTGCCGGGCGAGATCTGCATCGGCGGCGAAGGCGTCACGCTGGGCTATCTCGGCCGTCCCGAATTGACGGTAGACCGCTTCAAGCCGGATGCCTTTGCATCCGCCGTTCACGGCTTCGGTACCGGCATCGCATCGCCCACGCTGTATCGCACCGGCGACCGTGGCCGCTGGCGCGCGGACGGTCAGCTCGAGCACCTGGGTCGGCTCGATTTCCAGGTGAAGGTGCGTGGGTACCGCATCGAACTGGGCGAAATCGAAAGCCAGTTGCTGACGCACCCGTCGCTGGCGCGCGCGGTCGTGATGGCCCGTGAGGATCGCCCCGGTGACGTTCGGCTGGTGGCCTACGTCGTCCCCGCGTCCTCGCAGGCCGCCGACGACGCAGCGCTGGTGCAGCACCTGAAGCAGCGGTTGCCGGACTACATGGTGCCGCAGCACATCCTGCGGCTGTCGGCGATCCCGTTGCTTCCCAACGGGAAAGTGGATCGCAAGGCGCTGCCCGCGCCCGCCGCTTCGTCCATGGGTGCCGTGGCCGGCGCGCTGCGAACGCTGCCGCCGGCGAAGCCCGGCGACGCGCTGCAGGCGCAGGTGGTGAAGGCGATGGAAGACGTCCTCGGCCGCCCCGGCCTGGGGATGGACGATGGCTTCTTCGAAGCGGGCGGCCATTCGTTGCTGGCCGCGCAACTGTGCACACGCCTGGGTCGCGCGCTCGGGGTGGTGGTGCCGCTGCGGCAGTTGTTCGACACGCCGACGGCGCGCGGTCTCTCCGAAGCGCTTCGTGCACGCATTGCGGCGCCATCGCAGGAAGCGGCATCCGCTGCGCTGGTCGTGCCGCGGCTCGCCGACCGCACCGTGGCGCCGATGACGCTGATGCAGCAGCGCTTGTGGGTGCTGGAGCAGATCGAACCCGGGACCGTCACCTACAACACGCCGTCGGCACACCGGCTGCATGGCCCGATGGACGTGCCTGCGCTGGACCGCGCGTTCCGCGAAATGGTGCGGCGCCAGGCGTCGCTGCGGACGCGCCTCGTGTCGCAGGGCGATACGGCCGTGCAGGTCATCGACGATGCGCTCGATGCCTCGCTGTTGCCCGCCATCGACCTGACGCACCTGCCGGAACCGCAGCGCATGGCCACGCTGATGGCCGATCTGGAAGCGCGGACCGCACAGCCGTTCGTGCTGGACCAGGGCCCGCTGTTCCGCGTGGCGCTGTTCAAACTCGCCGAAGACGACCACGTTCTGTACTTCATGACCCACCACGTCATCTGGGACGGGTGGTCGTTCGACATTTTCTACGCGGAGATGTCGGCCCTGTACGAGGCCTTCGCCAACGGACAGGCCTCGCCGCTCCCGGAACTGGAGACGAGCTACGGCGACTTCGCCGCCTGGCATCGCCAGCGACTGGAAGGCGATGCGCTGCAGCAGCAGGTGACGTACTGGACCACGCACCTGGCCGGCAGTGGTGAACCGCTGCATCTGCCCGAAGACAAACCGCGGCCGGCGCGCGCCAGCGGGATCGGTGGCACCGACTGGGTGCATGTGGACGCCGCCACGACGGATGCATTGCGCCAGGTGGGCGGGCGCGTCGGCGCCACCTTGTTCATGACCCTGCTGGCGGCGTACTACGTGCTGCTGCATCGCCTGAGCGGGCAGGACGACCTTGTCGTCGGCATGCCGTTCCGCAACCGGCCCAGCGATGCGCTGGAGAAGGTGATGGGCTTCTTCGTCAACGTGCTGCCGCTGCGCAGGCGGTTGGATCCGGCGATGCCGTTCCTGGCGCTGGTGGAAGAGGTCAAGGCCGGCCTGGTCGAAGCGCTGGACCATCCCGACGTGCCGTTCGAACATCTGATGCAGGAACTGAAAGTCGCGCGCGATCCCAGTCGCTCGCCGATCTACCAGGCGCTGTTCTCGTTCCAGGACGTGCGCGCGCGCAATCTCCAGTGGGGCGGACTGCGCCACGAACACCTGCTGATGTTCCAGAAGGGCATGGCGCATGACCTGGGCATCTGGTTCCTCGAGCATCCGACGGGCCTGTCGGGCGCACTGGGCTACAACGCCGACATCCTGACACCGGAAGGCGCACGCGCCATCGGCTACCGCTTCGGCACGTTGCTGGACGCCATCGCAAGCCAGCCCGAGTCGACCATAGGATCGCTGCCGATCGTCGGCGCCGATGATGCCGCCAAACTGGGACAGTGGAACTCGACCGCCGTGGCCTTGCCTGCCGAGCGCACCGCGCATGCGCTGCTGCACGCACAGGCCCTGCGCACGCCCGACGCGATCGCCGTGTCCTGCGAGGGCAACGAGGTGACTTACCGCGCGTTGCACGAACGCAGTGCCCGCATCGGCGACGAGCTGGTGCGGCGCGGCGTGCGCGCCGGCGACCGGGTGGGGATCTGCCTCGACCGCCACGCCGACCTGGTGGCGGCGATGCTGGCGGTGTGGCGGACCGGCGCGGCGTACGTGCCGCTCGATCCGGCGTACCCGCCGGACCGGCTGCGCTTCATGGTCGAAGACGCGGGCCTGCGCCTGGTGGTGAGCGAAGGCGATCTCGCGGTGCCGCTGGACCTGCCCGTGACGCATCTGCTTCGCCTGGATGCCGACGCCGAGGCGATCGCGTCGGCACCTCGCGTGCCGGCGGTCCATGACGCCACCATCGGCGGGCAGGATACGACGGCCTACGTCATCTACACCTCCGGTTCCACCGGCAAGCCGAAGGGCGTCCGTGTTCCGCACGGCGCCGTGGTGAATTTCCTTGCCGGCATGGTGAAGGAGCCCGGCATGTCGGCAAGCGACCGCCTGGTGGCGGTGACGACCACGTCGTTCGACATCGCCGTGCTCGAGTTGTTCGTGCCGTTGGCGGTGGGCGCTCACGTTGTCGTCGCCAGCCGCGAGCAGGCCATCGATGGCGATGCGCTCGCGCACCTCCTGCGCACATCGAAGGCGACGGTGATGCAGGCCACGCCGTCGACGTGGCGCATGCTGAGGGATGTCGACTGGAAGGCGGACGGTGCGTTCAAGGCGTTGTGCGGTGGCGAACCGCTGCCGCCGGATCTTGCGATGGACCTGCTCGGGTGCGGTGTGGCGTTGTGGAACATGTACGGCCCGACCGAGACGACGGTGTGGTCGACCTGCACGCGCATCCTGCCCGGCGAAGACGGCCGCACACCGGACATCCACATCGGACGCCCCATCGCCAATACGACCGTGTGGGTGCTGGACGCGCGCGGTGCACTCTGCCCGCCCGGTGTATCGGGCGAGATCCACATCGGTGGCGCCGGCGTCACGCAGGGTTATCTGGATCGGCCGGAACTCACGGCGGATCGCTTCATCCCCGATCACCTGGTGTCCGGCGGGAACACCTCCGGCGCTCGCCTCTATCGCACCGGCGACCGCGGGCGCTGGCGCACCGATGGCGTGCTCGAGCATCAGGGACGGCTGGACTTCCAGGTGAAGGTGCGCGGCCATCGCATCGAACTGGGCGAGATCGAACACGTGCTGGCCCGGCAGTCGGATGTGCAGCGCGCGGTGACCATCGTGCGCGAAGACGTGCCGGGCGACGTGCGGCTGGTGGCCTATGTGGTGATGGACGCCGGGGGCGAGGCGGACGAACCGCGCCTGCTGGCGGCGTTGCGTGATGCACTGCCGCGCTACATGGTGCCGCAGCACATCGTGCGGCTGCCGGCGATTCCGCTGCTGCCGAACGGCAAGTTGGACCGGGGCAGGTTGCCGGCTCCGGCCGTGTCGACCGCGCAGGACGTGCCGGGCGAGCCCGTGCGTTTCGATGATCCGCGCCACGCGTACCTCGCGCAGGTCTGGGGCGAGATGCTCGGCGTGCCGGTGGACGCGGGCGACAATTTCTTCGAGGTGGGCGGGCATTCCATGCTGGCCGTGCAGATGGCCAATCGGGTCGCGCGCGACACCGGCGTGCGGCTGCGGATCCTGGAGCTGGCAACCCAGACCCTTGCACAGGCGGCGGAACAACTGCCATCGTCGGCAGGCGATCGTGCCGACGGGGTGGCCGATGCGCCGCCTGTCGGTGTGTTCCGCCGGATGGCGAACTGGTTGCGGCGTGGGAGTGCGGCCCGTGGCCGCTAGCGTGGCGGGAGAGGTCCGGGCGCCAGATGGACGCCCGGCAGGCGCCGATGCAGGGGAGGAGCGCGCGTTTGAGCGGAATACGTCGGGCGAGGGCGGGAGTGTGCGGAGGCTGCGTGCACCGGGCGAGGTGCGGCGTGTGCCGGCGATGGACGCCACCGTGATGGCGCCGGGCTTCTTCGGCGTGGACGACCGGCGCCTGTTCTGCGTCCGTCATCTGCCGCGCAAGGAGCGCGCGGATGCCGTCGTGCTGATGTGCCCGCCGCTGTTGCATGAACACATGCGCAGCTACCGCTTCTTCTCGCAGCTGGCCGGGATGATCGCGGACCGCGGCATGGCGTGCGTGCGTTTCGATTATTTCGGGACCGGCGATTCGGAAGGCGACGAGTCCGCGTTCGATCCCGAGGGTGCGTCGCGCGACCTGGTACTGGCCGCTGCAGCCGCGCGCAGCGTCGCGCCTGGCGCGCCGTTGTACCTCATGGCCACGCGGGCGTCAGCGTTGTTCGCATGGCGGCAAGCGGCGTCTCTCGGTGCGGCGGCACTCTGGCTCTGGCAACCCGTCGTCGATGGAGCGCGCTATGTCGAGACCTTGCGCGAACGGCATGCGAGCGAACGCAATTCGCGGCTGCGTTATCCCCGTGCACGCGCGGCGGCGCCAGGGAACCCCGACGATCTGATGGGGTATCGGTTGCCTTCCCGCTTCCCGGCGCAGATGCAGGCGCTGCGCCTGGACGGCGATCCGGGCGTGCCGGTGGCGCTGTTCGACACAGCGGCCGGCGGTGAAGGACCGATCCACGCGGACGCCCGCTTCGTGCTGCCCGACGCCTTGCAGCGATGGACCACCGAAATCGATCTCGATGGCCTCATTCCCCTGGGTGGGCTCCAGGATGTCCTTGAACAGGTGACGCAGTGGCAGCCGGAGCGACGTGCGCATGGATGATGTGATTCCGCTGGATGGCGGCAAGGCGTTCGGCCTGCTGACCCGTGCGCAGGGGACGCGTCGCGGGCAGACGTTCGTCCTGTTCAATGCCGGCCTGATCCATCGCATGGGACCATTCCGGCTGCATGTCCGGTTGGCGCGCACGCTGGCAGCGGAAGGGTATGACGTGTTGCGCTTCGATCTGCCGATGGTGGGTGATGCGCCTGCGGGCTCGCATCCCGGCAAGGCCGAGGCCGTGCGGGAAGCGATGGATGCCGCGCAGGCTGCGACCGGCAATGATCGCTTCACCGTCGGCGGCATCTGCAGCGCGGCCGATCTCGGCTGGCGTACGGCGGTGCGAGACCCGCGCGTGGACGGTCTTTGGCTGCTCGATGGCCTGGCCGTGCAGAACGCATGGTTCCGGGTGGGACAAGTGGGATTGCTGATGTCGCGCGCGCCGACACGCTGGTTCGGCATGTTGTCGCGCTTCTTCCGGTCCCGGCCGGAGCACGCGCCGGGTCTGCTCGACTACCGCGACTGGCCTGTGCATGGCGAGTTCCTGGATGAGCTGGGGCAGTTGCTCGAACGCGGCGTCAGGATATTCGCGCTCTACACCGGCGGCATTTCGTATTACCTGCTCCACGCACGGCAACTGGATGCCACCTTCGGCGCCCATCGCCATCACCCGCAGCTGCGCGTGGCGTTCAGGCCCGAGATCGACCACCTGATCCTGTCGCCGTCGCACCGCGACGACGTGCTCGCGCAGGTACGCGACTGGGCGGTGGCGGCATGACGACGCGTCCGCGTACGCCGCTGTACGCCCGCCGACGGGAGCGGCCGTTGCGCGTCGTATTCGTCGGGCCCGCGCGCGTACCGCGCTGGCTGGCCTGTGCGTTTGAACTGTCGCGCGATCACGACGACATCGCGTTGCTGGCCCTGCACGCCGAGGCGCGCCCGGAGCCGTCGCCACGCCACCTTCCCCTCGGCCTTTTCCCGTTCCTGTGGCTGGAGCGCACGCTGCTCCGCCTTTTCCTGCGCATGCGCGGACGGCCGATGGAAGGCCCATTGACCACCGGGGAACTGCCTGCGGACCTGCGTGTTCCCGCGACGGGAGACCCACCCGTTCTGCGCGAGCGTGAAGCGATCCGCGATCGCCTGGCCGCGCTGCGCCCGGATCTGGTCCTGTGCCTGGGACCGGCCGAGTGGGGCCGTGCATTCGCTGAGGTGGCGACGCACGGTTGCTGGTTGCTTGACGGCGACCTGCGGGATCCGGTGCGCGCGGGCGCGGCGTTGCTTTCACCGATCCTTGAAGGGCGTGACGCCACGCCGATCACGCTGGAGCTGTTCAAGGACGGTGCTACGCCGCCCGAGGTGCTGGCCGGCAGCTGGGGGGCGACGCGTGCCGTGTCCTTCAGCCAGCATCGCGACATGGCGTTCCTCAAGTTGCCCGCCCTGCTGCTGCGTGCCATCCGCAACTTGCCGGAGACAGGCGCACCTGCGGTGGCACGTCTGCAGGTGGGACCGGCGCCGATCCTCTGGAACATGGGCATGTGCGTGCACGCGGCATGGATCGCCCTGCGCCTGCTCCTGCAATCCCGCGCACGGCGCCGTGCCACGCATCAGCCGTGGTACGTACTGATGCCCGACCGCGCCCACACGCTGCAGCCGGAGGCACCGCGCATCGGCGCATCGCGTGCGCTGGTGGCGCCGGGCAAGGACTACTGGGCGGATCCTTTCCTGGTCGACGACGATGGGCGTTGCCTGTTGTTCGTCGAGGAGTTCGTCGATGCACGCAACCAGGGCGTGATCGCGTGCCTGGAGATCCGCGAGGACGGGACGGCGGTCAATCTCGGTACCGTATTGGACGAACCCTTCCATCTGTCCTACCCGCAGGTATTCCGCTGGGAGGGCGCGTGGTACATGACGGTGGAATCCTACGAGGCGGACCGCGTCAGCCTGTACCGCACCACGGAGTTTCCGCGGGGCTGGACGCGCGTATGCGATCTGCTTGATGGCTGCGCCTGTGTGGACCCCACGCTGTACCACCATGACGGGCACTGGTACCTGTTCGGCAATGTTTCCGAGAGTGGCGGCAATCCGTCCGACGAACTGTTCCTGTTCGTCGCTGAAACACTCGAAGGCCCTTACCGTCCGCATCCCGCCAACCCGCTGGTCGCGGACGTGCGCCGTGCGCGTCCGGCAGGCCAGGTGTTCCGCCACGGCGGACGCCTCTATCGTCCCGCGCAGTGCTGCGCACCGGTGTACGGCGCGGCGGTGGTGTTCAACGAAATCGTCGAACTCGATCCGGAGCACTACCACGAGCGGCGCGTGTCGCAACTGGATTCCACCTGGGCGCCGGACCACGATGGGTGCCACACCTTCAATGCCGCCGGGCAGCGGCAGGTACTTGACGCCCATGGCGTGCCGCCCGACGCAGCGAAGCGCATGCCCGTCACCGATGATCCCGCCGCCAGGTCGCCGCGGCTGTCCGGCCGTGTCGAGCACGTGATGCAGCAGTCGCGGCTGGGGTTGCTGTGGGGGGCGTCGCTCTGGCCGTGGTATCTGTGAGGAAGCGTGGAAAACAAAAAGGCCGGGGAACGCAGGGTTCCTCCGGCCTCGTCATGCCGCGCCACAGGCGCGCAGGGCTGACTCACTTCTGCGCGTCGAGCTCCCACTGCTGGTCGGCCCAGTAGACCAGCGGCAGCGACAGCAGGGCGCTGGTCAGCCGGGGGCTGCTGCGCCGCAATGACGACATCGCACGGCGCGCATTGGCCTTGACGCTCCGCGCGGCACGCGACGCGACACTGGTCGTGTCGCCCGTGCCGACCTCACCCGACGCCGGGGGCGACGAGGGGGGGGTGCCACCCGTCACTGCCGGCGCCGTACCGGCTGACACCGGCTGGCTGCCCGCCGTGGTGGCCGAATTGGTCAGCGGGGGCAGGGTGCCGCCGGTGACCCGTCCACCCGTCGGCGGAGGCGTGGTGGTGCCACCGGGCAGCGCGGACTGCGGGATGTGGATGATGTACGTGTCGATGTTGTTGGCGTCGTTGACGGCCCAGTTGCTGTTGAACGCGATCCGGGTGAAGTCGCGGCTCACCGAGGCATGCGGCTCCGACCAGTAACCGCCGGCCGACTCGGCGCGGCGCGTGTAGCCCAGCGCATACACGCGCGGGCTGGCCTTCAGCTCCACCGCGTAGATCTTGTTGGTGAACCACGGCCAGCTGCCGTCGCGGGCCACACCGGTCGCGTAGGTGCTCCACACCATCCAGCCCGGCTTCTTGAAGCCCTTGCCGGAGAAATGCATCGCGGTGGTGGCGCCGTTGGCGTAGCTGGGGAACAGCACCGTGCGCGGGCACACTGGGGCCGTCGTGGCGCTGGCGGCCACGGCCGGGCAGGCGTCGACGTCGGTGTAGAACACGTCGCCCGCCGAGCTCTGGTAGTCGACCGACACGTAGTAGTCCTGGCCGTTCGGTCCGAGCGCCATGTCGGAGTGCTCGCTCTTGGCGTGCAGCTTCTTCTTCTGGGTGAAATCGGGCGACCACGCCCAGGTACCCGTGCTGTCGGACGACGTCACGTACCAGCGACCGGAGGCGGACATGCTGGAATGGTCGGGACGATCGCTGTCCTGGCGGCTGCCCACCAGGCGGTTCTGCTGCAGGTCCCACACCATGTAGCCCAGCAGACCGAAGTTGGTGTTCTCGACCTGGAAGCCCCAGTAACGGCCATCGGCCGACGGTGAACCTTCCGACTTGGTCCAGATGTGCGCAGCCGTGGACGCCCACGACGGCAGCTTGCCCTTGAAGTCCGCCGCCACCGTGTGCGTGTTGGTGCGCACGTCCAGCGACAGCAGCGTGGTGCCGCCATTGGTGGGCAGGTAGTACAGGATGTTGGGATCGGTGGGGTGCCACTGAGGTTCGGCATCACCGGCCAAGTGGTAGGCCGAAGACACGTTGGCGTTGGCCACCTTCGGCGACAGTGCACGGAGGTGCGCCAGGGTGTTGGCGTTGTAGAGGTGCCACCAGCCATCGTTCGAATAGACGATGAAATAGGTGTTGTCGGCGTTGAATGCCTGCCGGCGCGAATAGTCGTTGCGGGCGAAGGTGCTCGGCGCCTCTGGCGCGTGGTCGGTGGCACGGACCAGGCAGGTGTTGAAGTTCGGCTCCTTCAGCAGGGCGCCCTTCGCGGGCTTGGACAGCGCCGGCATGGAGGGATTGACCTTGCCCTCGGCGAGGGTGAAGCCGGAGGTATAGAAGGAGTTGCAGACGCCCAATGACTGGGCCTGGGCGGTGGACGCCATCAGGCCCAGCGGGACCAGGAAGAGGCCCAGCAGGCTACGGGGGGAAAAAATGCGGAGTGCAGTCATCTAGAACGGCTCCTGTTGGCCGTTGTATATCGAAAAACGGGGACCCCCTGTCCGATGGCCAGTCTATACGACGTTATGCGTGGCACTGCCGATTGGTTCACGGATCGGTGAATCGCTTCTGGCCGGATTCAAACCTGATTCACGTTTTTGCACCTGATGGGCCTCAGGTACAGCTGATCCACAGGATCGTGAAGGAAGTCTTCACGTGGCGTGCCCAATCCAGGCGCGCGTACCCCAGCGTGGCGTCGGCACGTGTAGAAGGCATGACACGGCCGCTTTCCGCACGCGGCACGCCGCTAAAGCGGGTCGCACGTCTCACATTTGCCTATACTCGATGACAAATGGATGGATGTGCATCAGGAGGCCATTCTTGCGGAAAGATGCACCAGTCGGAGCGCAGGAGGCAGCGCACGCGGAAGACGTCCGGTTTCCATTGACGGATGCCCAGGCGGAGAAGTGGCTGGGGAGCCGCTACAGTGACGAGGCCGCACTGGCCTTCGGCGAAGCATTCGAGCTGGTACTCGAGGGGCCGCTGGACCTCCCGCGCTTCGAGCGCGCGCTGGCGAATGTCGTGGTGCGGCATCAGGCGTTGGCGGTGGGGTTCTCGCGAGATGGCACCGAGCAGATCCACAGGCCGCAGGCGGCGGTGGCGCTCCAGATCGTCGACCTGTCCCCGGTGGACGCACCGGAAGCCGCGTACGCCGACGCGTGCCGCCGGTGGCGCGCGATGCCGTTCGATCCCGCCGTCGCTCCGTTGGTCAGAGGGGTTCTGTATGTGTTCGCCCCCGATCACCATCGCTTGTTCATGGCGGCTCACCACCTGGTGATGGATGGATGGTCGATGCGGGTCGTGCTCAAGGACCTGATGGACCACTACAACGCGACGACGCCGGAAGCGCGTGCACGTATTCCCGCCGCCGATCGCTGGAGCGACTTCGTGCGGGAAGAGCGCGCGCGTCGCGACGGTCCCGAGGGGGTACGCAGCCTGACGTACTGGCGCGAGCGCTTCGCCACGCTGCCGGAGCCCTTGCGCCTTCCTACCGACCGGCCCAGGCCCGCCCAGATCCGGTTCGCCGCCGCCAGTTTCACGGTAGACCTCCCGGCGACGCAGTGGCAGCGGATAAGGGAGCGTGCGCGCGAGACAGGAACGACGCGTTTCGCGTTGCTGCTGGCGGCGTATTTCGCACTGTTGCATCGATTGAGTGGACAGACCGACCTGGTCTGCGGCATTCCTTTCGCGGGCGCAGCGCGTGGCAGCGGCGCGCGCGTGGTGGGCGACACCGACAACACCTTGCCGTTGCGCGTGGACGTGGACCCGGGCGCATCGCTCGACGTGCTGGCCAGGCAGGTGCAGGCCCGGCTTGCGGAGGCCGCCGACCACCAGGACACCTCGCTGGGACGCATCGTGGACGCGCTGCAGTTGCCGCGGCACGCCGGGCGCATGTTGTTGCTGGAATCCATCTTCACGCTGGTGCCCTCGCTCGACAAGTTGCGCATGGACGGAATGCGATGCGCGCTGAACGTGCTGCCACGATCGGCGGCGGCATGGGAGCTGGGGTTCTACTGGCGGCAAACGCCTGGCGCGCTGGTGCTGGAGGTGCAGTACCAGACCGCCCTGTACGACGAATCCACCCTGCGTGACTGGGCCGGGTTGTATCTGCAACTGCTGGAGGAATTCGCGGCGGGAAATGCGGATGCCGTCCAGTCCATCGACCTGACGTCCTCGCAGCCGCTGGCGAACTTCGCGCTGGTCAACGACCTCGCACCGCCAGGCGGGGAGGCGCCGTCGCTGGTGGCGATGCTCGAACATGCCTTCGCCACGCATCCGCTGCGCACGGCGGCGGCATGCGGGCCACATACGCTCGATTACGCCATGCTCGACCGCCTGAGTCACGCAGCGGCAACGGGACTACGCGCGCGTGGCATCGGACGCGGCGATCTGGTGGGTATCGCGCTGCCGCGATCACTGGACATGCTGGTGGCGGTCATCGCGGTGCTACGCGCGGGTGCGGCCTACGTCCCGCTGGACCTCGCGTTTCCTCCGCAGCGCCTGCGGCACATGGCCGACCATGCCGGCTTGCGCACCATCCTCGTCACCGAGGGCGTGCCGCTGCCCGACGGGCTGTCGAACGGTCGGGCGCTGCTGACGTTGCCGACGTTGCAGTCGACCGAAGCAGAGGGAACGCTGCCCCAGGTCATGGCCGACGACGCGGCCTACGTGCTGTACACGTCGGGTTCGACCGGCGAGCCGAAAGGAGTGCGGATACTCCATCGCAACCTCGTCAACTTCCTGGCCACGATGCGCGAGCAACCGGGCTGTGCCCGGGATGACGTCGTGTGCTCGGCGACAACGCTGTCGTTCGACATCGCTGCGCTGGAGTTGTACCTGCCGCTGGTCTGCGGCGCGCAGGTGGTGATCGCGGACGACGCGGAGCATCGCGACCCCGAAGCCTTGTGCCGGCTGATCGAGCGCCACCGGTGCACGCTGTTCCAGACCACGCCCTCGTTGATGGCGCTGTTGCAGGAGGTGGGTCGCACGCAGGTGCTCGCGCCCCTGCGGGTGCTGGTAGGCGGCGAAGCGCTGCCGCTTCCGTTGGCGCGCACGTTGCACGGGCAGTGTCGCGAACTCTGGAACCTGTATGGCCCCACGGAAACCACGGTGTGGTCCAGCCTCCATCGCATCGACGGAAGCGAGGACGCGGTGCCGTTGGGGCAACCCGTTGCCCGCACGCGTTTCTACTTGCTGGACGGGCAGCAGCGACCGGCACTGCCGCATGCGCTGGGGGAGATATGGATCGGCGGCGCGGGTGTCGCCGATGGTTATCTGCATCGCCCCGACCTGAGCAGCGAGCGGTTCGTCCGCGATCCGTTCGCCGATGACGGTTCGCGCATGTACCGCACGGGTGACCTGGGCCGCCTGCATGCGGGCAGGCTGCACTTCCATGGACGTGCGGACGAGCAGATCAAGCTGCGCGGGTACCGCATCGAGCCCGGCGACATCGAGGCTGCCGCAGTCGGCGACGAGGACGTGACCGAGTGCGTCGCGGTCGTGCGCGCCCTCGACGGCGGCGACCAGGTGCTGGTGCTCTATGCGGGGACGGCGGCCGGCTCGGCCGCCGTGGAGCAGCGCCTGCGCCAGCGTCTGACGACGGCCTTGCCTGCGTACATGCGGCCGCACTACATCGAAGTGCTGGAACGGCTGCCGAAGACGCCGAACGGCAAGATCGACCGGCGCGCGCTGCCGCCGCCCACGCTGGATGCACCCACGCCGAAACGGCGCCGCGTTGCGCCGCGCACGCCGCTCGAGCGCGAATTGTGCGAACAGTGGTCGCGATTGCTGCAACGGGCCGAGGTGGGCGTCGACGACGATTTCTTCGAGTCGGGCGGTTATTCGTTGCTCGCCGTGCGCATGTTCAACGAACTCCATCAACGCCATGGCGTGGACCTGCCGCTCGCCACCCTGATCGCGCATCCCACCGTGGCCACGCTCGCGCGGGCCATCGAGGCGATCACGGCAGCCGACGAGGGCGGTGATGCTGCCGTCGTCACCGGGGAGGGGCAGCTGTTGGTGACCCTGCGCGCCGGCGGGCACGGTGTGCCGCTGTTCCTGGTGCATGCCGTGGGCGGGAACGTGCTGAACTACATGCCGCTGCTGGAGGCGTTGCCATCGTGGCAGCCGGTCTTCGGATTGCAGGCGGCGGGTCTCGATGGCCTGTCGGTCGCATCGACACGCGTCGAGGCGATGGCCGGCGCTTACGCCGCCACGATCCAGGCAGCCCGTCCGCAAGGGCCGGTCATGCTGGCGGGCGGCTCGATGGGCGGCGTCCTCGCCCTTGAGACGGCGCGCGTCTTGCGCGCGTCGGGGCGTGAGGTCGCCTTGTTGGCGATGTTCGACACCTTCGGCCCGGGGATGATGCGTCGCGGATGGTGGCGGCGCGTGCCACTCTGGCTCGAGGCGCTGTCGCGCACGCCGTGGGCGGAGCTGAGGCGCCGGCTGCGCGTGCGCCTGTGGGACACGCCACTGTCCGGTTGGCGCCGTCGCACCTCACCGGACACGCCCCTGCCGCAGCAGGTGCGCCTGCAGCAGGTCGAACGCGCGCATCACCAGGCATTGGCCGCTTACCGGCCCCGCCCCTATCCGGGCGACGTTGCCTTGTTCAGGACGCCGCTGCATCGCCGGCAGGAAGATGCGACGCTCGGCTGGGCCGAAACGGTCGAGGGGCGGATCGATGTGCACACGTTACCCGGGCATCACCATGACTTCATCGACCAGCCGGAACTGGCGCAGCGCTTTGCCGCCTGCATCGCCGTGGTGCAGGCAGTCAAGCAGTGACCGGCCGGCGCGCCTTTGCGCGTTGTGTTCGTGATGCCTGATGCCGTTTCCACCATGTACCTGACCGTCGCCCCCTGCGGAACGCCTGCGCCATGAGTCGCGATGAAGGCGCAGGGGCTCCCCGCAAGCGCAGCGTGGGGGCGCACTACCTGCGCTATTCCTCGGCCAGCCTGCTCGTCATGGTCGCTGGCCTGGTGTCCTTCCCACTGCTGACGCGGCTGCTGGACAACACCCAGTACGGCATCCTCGGCTACTACGAAACGTGGCTGATGATTGGCGTGGCGGTGGCGAAGCTCGGCGCGCAGCACGCCATCCTGCGCTTCTATCCCTACCACGACGAAGCCCGCGCGCTGCCCGGTTTCGCCACCAACATGTTCCTGCTGCCGTTGCTGGTGTCGTGTGGCATCTGGGCCGTCGGCATCACTGTGTTCGCCTGCGTGGACTGGTTCGGGGGCGCGTCGTTCTCGCCGGTGTTGTGGATGGCGGTGATGATGGTGCCGCTGCAGGTGTTCGTCAGCCTGGTGCAGATGGTGCTGCGCGCGGGCGAGCATTCCGGCGTGCTGATGGTCACGCGCGTGGCGTGGCGATGGCTCGAACTGGTATTGATGGTGGGCGCCGTCGCGTGGCTGGAACGCTCCGCCATGGCGGCCTACGGCGGCAAGATGCTGGCGGCCGGCATCGTGGTCGTGTTCTACGTGTACTGGGTACGGAAGCATCTGTCGTTCTCGCGCCAGCTGGACTGGTCGCAGATGCGCAAGACGCTGAGCTATGGCATGCCGCTGGTGGTGAACGAGATCGCCACCGTGCTGCTGATTTCCATCGGTCGGCTGATGCTGAAGGGCATCACCGGGGATTTTGCGGCGGTCGGCATTTTCACCATCGGCTACTCGCTGGCATTGCAGGTGAGCCTGCTGATGAGCGCCGCGCTGTCGGAGTCCTTCATTCCCGTGGCCAATCGCAGCTGGGAGACGGGCGGTGCGGAGGCGGTCCGCGCGCTCAAGGCCAAGGTGCTGTTCCCCATGACGTACGCCTCGGTCGGCATCGCCGTGGCCATCGGCTGCATCGGCAGCGAAGCGGTGCAGGCGATCAGCGGTGCGGACAAGGCACCCTCCGGCGCGGTGTTCGCGTGGCTGGGTGCGCTGTATGCGCTGTATCCGCTGCTGGAAATCGGCGGCTATGGCCTGTTGCTGCACAAGCGGTCGAAGACAGTGCTGTACATGACGCTCGTTGCCACGGCATTGAATGCATTGCTCAACCTGTGGCTGATCCCGGCGCATGGCTACATGGGGGCGACGTGGGCGACGGTGGCCAGCTTCTCCGTGCTGGGGATCGGGCTGTACCTGCTGTGCCCGCGCGACCTGCGCTATCGCCCTGACCTGCGTGCATGGAGCGTGGCGGGTGGCGCGGGCCTGGCGTTCGTCCTGGCGGTCGAGGGCAGTGGCCTGTTCGGGCTGGCATCGCCCTGGGCGCGGCTGTTCGCTGCCGGTGGCCTGTGGATGGTCCTCTACGTACTGCCGGTGCTGATGCTGGACGCACGCCTGCGCGATCTCGTACGCCACTGGCGTGCGCGGAGCGCGACATGATCGAGGTCGTCCGGGAGTCGCATTCCTGATGTGGTGGCTGTCGCCGCTGTCATGGCTGCTGCTGGCGCTCGTGGCCTTGGCCGTCTCGATCGCGTGGCGCCCTCGCATGCGTCTCTGGCGCGCTGCCTGCGTGGGCGTGATCGTGCTGTCCTTCATCGCCATGACGCCGTGGGTAGCCAACCTGCTGGTGCATTCGCTGGAAGGCCGGGTGAAGCCTTCGGCCGACTGTCGCGCGCGATCACCCGACGTGGCGGTGGTGCTTGCCGGTGGCGTGGACCGCAAGGCGCACGAAGAGGACAACTACGGCGTGCTGACCCAGGCCAGTCGTCGGCGCGCGGAAGCGGCGGCACGCTGGTGGCGTGAAGCACCGGGCCGGCGACTGGTGCTATCAGGGGGCAGTGGATGGGTGGCCAGCCCACCCGAGGCACGATTGATGGCGGCCTACCTGCGCGCGCTGGGCGTGCCGGACAACGTCATGCAGCTCGAAACGCATTCGCGCACGACGTGGGAGAACGCACGCCAGCTGGCCGCGTTGAAGCCGGCGCTGCCGCGCGACGTCGTACTGGTGACATCCGCCCTGCATATGCCACGGGCGTCCTTTTCGCTGCAGCAGGCGGGCTTCCGTGCGTGCCCCCTCGCGACCGACGAACGCTACGTCGCCTTCCAGCACGCCGGCTTCCTGGTGCCTGACAGCGGCGGGCTGGCGAAGACCGAAGCGGCACTGCACGAATGGGTGGGGCTGCTGGCCTATCGCCTTTACGACGGCGACGCCCCGTTGCCGGCCGGGGATGGGACGTTCCCGGACCAGACCCGCTGATTCAGTCGTCGTTCTTGCCGTAACGTCGCGGCGCCATGCGTGCTGCCAGCGGGAAGCGGTCGCCGATGCCACGCATCGCCGGCGCCGGTTCGTTGGCCAGCGCGGGACCGGCGGCAGCGACGGTCCCGGGCGCGGGTGCGCGGCGCTTCAGTGCGAAGTAATGCTCCATCAGGCCGCACAGCGCCCAGAAGTTGGCCATCACCGCGCCTTCGAAGAACGGGCTGCCGTAGACATTGCCCAACGCGGTGCAGACCGCCAGCAGGATGAAGCCGAGCGACAGCGCCTTGCCTTCCGCATCGCTGGCAGGCACCGATCGCGTGAAGCGCACGCCCATCCACAGCACGCGCCACAGCAGGAAAAGCAGCGCGAACAGACCGAGTGGTCCGCACTCCGCCAGCATCAGGAAGTAGATGCTGTGCGCGTCATAACCGGCGTAACGGGGCACGTACGTGCCGATGTACTGTTTGAAGCGATTCAGGCCGACACCCATGGGATGTTCGGTCCACATCTGCGTCGCACCGCCCCAGATCTCGAAGCGGCTGGCGGTACTGACGTCGAGTTGCTCCTCGCCCACGGAATCCTGCTGTTCCGTTTCAGCGACGCGTTGGGTGACGCTCTCCGGCAGGAAGCCGATCGCGGGCACCATCAGCAGGCTGATGGCGACCGCCAGCACCACGTTGCGCCGCACCAGCAGCAGGGCGAAGGCGACCAGGGCGATCAGGTAGGACTGGCGCGAATAGGTCGCCATGATCGCGATCACCATGATCGCGCAGCCACCGATCGCCGCCATCCGCCAGAACTTCTGCTTGCGGAAGAACAGCGCCATCGCGATGAACATCGGCAGGAACATCGCGTAGAAGACGCCCGCGCGGTTCGCGGTGGAGTAGTCGGTGCCGAACGGACCCGACGCGCGGCGTGATTCGTTGTAGTTGCCGAAACCGTAGTCCAGGCCTTCGCGGATCGCTTCCAGCCCGGCGACGGCGGCGACGATCATCACGAAGATGATCAGTTGCCGCGTTCCCTTCTGATCCTGCCCGCAACGCCGGTACACGAAGTACAGCAGCGGATAGAAAATCAGGTTCTTGAGGTACGTGAAGTCTTCCATGAAGTTGCGCGGCATGGTGGCCTGCGCGATCAGGAAGGCGATGGTCAGTGCCGCGAAGAGCAGCAGCAGCGCGGGCGTCAGGTAACCGCGGGGTTCCAGCGGCAGGTAGCGACGGCCGCTCATCAGCAGCGCACCGAGCACGACGATGAAGATGATGTTGGCGAGGTTCAACCCGGGGATGCCGGTCTCCACCGACAGGTGGAGCATGTTCGGCATGAACAGCAGGGGCACCGCCAGCAGCAGCCGCATCCACATGGGTCAGGCCCCGCTGGCGACGTCGCCGTCGAGGAAGCGCTGCGCCCACAGTTCCAGGCAGAGCGCCTGCCACAGCGCTTCACTGCGGTCGATGTTGCGCTCCACGTGGTCGTGCAGCAGCGCCTGCGCGGCGGTCGGCTGCAGCAGGCCGCGTTCGCGGAAGGCGCGGCTGCCGAACGTATCGGCGGCCAGCGTGCGCAGCGGTCCGCGGAACCAGTCTGCCAGCGGAATGGCGAAGCCCTGCTTGGGTTTGGTGATCGCGCGCGGCGGCAGCCACTTGCCCGCCACCTCGCGCAGCAGGTGCTTGCCGCGGCCATCGCGCACGCGG
>CAMPIO010000036.1 GCA_946886405.1 uncultured Pseudoxanthomonas sp. | reverse complement strand
GCGCCAACGAAGACCAGAACCACGGCATCCAGATCGCCCTGCGCGCGATGGAAGCCCCGCTGCGCGAGATCGTGACCAACGCCGGTGAAGAGCCGTCGGTGATCGTCAACCGCGTCAAGGACGGTTCGGGCAACTTCGGCTACAACGCCGCCAACGGCGAGTTCGGCGACATGATCGAGTTCGGCATCCTGGACCCGACCAAGGTCACGCGTTCGGCCCTGCAGAACGCCGCCTCGATCGCCGGCCTGATGATCACCACCGAAGCGATGGTGGCCGAGGCTCCGAAGAAGGACGAGCCGGCGATGCCGGCCGGCGGCGGCATGGGCGGCATGGGCGGCATGGACTTCTAAGAAGTCGGCTTCCCGCGTCACCGTTCCACGAAAACCCCGCCGCGAGGCGGGGTTTTTGTTTGCCGGTCAGGCCGCGATGGCGCGTATCGCGCGGACGGCGGCATCCACTTCATCCGGCGTGTTGACCAGGCTGGGTGCCAGCCGGGCGTAGCTCACGGCGTAGGGGCTGGTGCTGGCGATGATGCGTCGCGCGAGCAACTGTTTCACGATGTCGGTGGGGGATACGCCTTCGATCTCGAATGCCACCAGTCCCGCCGATAGGGCCGCGGCGCGCGGCGTATGCATCTTGATCTTCGGCAGGCTGGCCAACCCCTGCTTGAGCTGGTCGTTCATCGCGATGATGCGTGCGGCGACGCGCGGGCGCTGCATCTGCTTGTGCATGCGGAAGGCGGCGGCCATCGCCCACTGGTGCTCGAAAGCGTGAAAACCGCCGGGCATCATCCGTGCGGCATTCGCGGGTCCGGCCGGCGGACGGTCTGCGGTCCACGCGTTGTAGCTTTCGATCTCGGTGAAGTTGGGTATCAGTGGCCGCAGGCGGCCCCAGTTCGCCGCGTTCGCCCACACCAGCCCGGTGCCGCGCGGCGCGAACATCCACTTGTGCGTGCCGGCGCAGAAATAGTCCGCCCCCATCGTGGCGACGGTGTCGTCGACCGCACCGAGCCCGTGCACGCCATCGACGACCAGCAGAGGCGGGTCGGGAAGGCTGCGCACCATGGCGGCGATATCGCGTATCGGCAGGCGGATGCCGGTGCTGGAGTGCACCCAGGTCACGCCCACCACCTTCGTCTGCGGACGGATGGCGGCCCTCAGGTTGCCGACGATTTCGTCGACGCTGGCATCGCGCGCTTGCTCGAACAGCGTGACCTTCCGCATCGTCGCACCTGCGCGCGACGTCGCCAGTCGGATCGACTCGTGGTGCGAATAGTGGTCGTGCACCGTGGTCAGCACCTCGTCGCCGGGCTGAAGCGGCAGCCCGTGATAGACCAGTGCCAGCCCTTCGGTCGTGCTGCGTGTCAGGCAGACGTCCTCGCCGCGCCCGCCCAGGTACTCCGCCACCTCGGCGCAGACCTGCAGCGGCAGGTTGTGGGCGTCGTCTTCGAACATCGCACGCTCCACGAACAGGAACGGGTTGGCATCGATGGCGCGGCGGTAACCGTCCAGCGCCTCGCGCACCGGTGCCGGATGGCTGGCGATGAAGAAGGAAGCGAAATGCAGGTACCCGGGATCCAGTGCGAACTGCGCACGCACCGCCTCCCAGTCGGACAGGTCGGGCAAGGGAGGCGTCTGCGCCGTTGCCGCCGCCAGCAGGCTTCCCGGCAGCAGCGAACCGGCGGCGAGCGCGGCAGGTGCCGCGAGCAGGTGTCGGCGGGTGATTCCCATGGTGCACCTCTGCGCATCGTCCCCGAAGTGGACAAGCCGACCAACGCGGCGGCCATGAGGGAGCGGACACCGTGTGTCGGGCCGACCCTTCCACGTTGCAGATGAAACAGTCGCCATCATGGAAACGGCGTGTTATCTCTAGCCGCGAATGAACGCAATCCGCACCCGCTATTGGTTCTGGTATGACGGCTTTCCGATGCCGACGGCGGAAGCGAGGACCTGTTCCTTCTAGGTAAGACACCAGAAGAATCCCCTTGAAGCCGCCAGCGAACCTGGCGGCTTTTTTGTTGACCCGGAGAATCCCCCCATGGCCCCCCATACCGACGACCTGCGCATCCGCAAACTCGATGAGCTGGTGACACCCGCTGCCGTGATCGGCGAGTTGCCCTGCGACGATGCCGTATCGCAGACCGTGTCAGATGCGCGTGGCGCGCTGCACGACATCCTGCATGGCCGCGACGACCGCCTCATCGTGGTGATCGGCCCCTGCTCGATCCACGATCCCGTTTCCGCCATGGAGTACGCCAGGCGACTGAAGCCGTTGCGCGATGCGCTGGCCGGCGAACTGGAGATCGTCATGCGCGTGTACTTCGAGAAGCCGCGCACCACCGTGGGCTGGAAGGGCCTGATCAACGATCCGGCACTGGATGGCAGCTTCGACATCAACCGCGGCCTGCGGTTGGCGCGTGGGCTGCTGCGCGACATCAACGCGCTGGGGCTGCCGGCGGGTTGCGAGTACCTGGACACCATCTCGCCGCAGTACATCAGCGACCTGGTGGCGTGGGGCGCGATCGGTGCGCGCACCACGGAGAGCCAGGTGCACCGCGAAATGGCCAGCGGGCTGTCGTGCCCGGTCGGCTTCAAGAACGGCACCGACGGCAACGTCAAGATCGCGGTGGACGCCGTGGGGGCGGCATCGCATCCGCATCATTTCCTGGCGGTAACGAAGGAAGGACGTTCCGCCATCGCGGCGACGGCGGGCAACCCGGACTGCCACGTGATCCTGCGCGGCGGCAAGGCGCCGAACTACGACGCTGGCAGCATCGAGGCGGCCAGCCAAGTGCTGGCGAAGGCGGGCCTGCCGGCGCGCCTGATGATCGATGCCAGCCATGCGAACAGCGGCAAGAATCCCGACAACCAGCCCGCCGTGATCGACGACATCGCCGTGCAGATGGAACAGGGAGAGGCGCGCATCGTCGGCGTCATGGTGGAAAGCCATCTGGTGGGCGGTCGTCAGGATCTGGTCGAACACCAGCCACTGCGCTACGGCCAGAGCATCACCGACGGCTGCCTGGATTGGGACAGCTCGGTCGTGGTCCTCGAACGGCTGGCAGCCGCAGTCCGTCGCCGGCGCGAGCAGGCGGTGTCGCGCGCTGCATGACGGGCCGAAGAAAATCAGGCCGCAAGGGTTGCGGAGCCCCTCGCGCTGGCGGCTAATATCTCCGCTGCAAGCCATTGATTAATGTGACTTTCTCACGTTGGTGGACGCAGCGCCTGACGGAGACGGGCCATGCGGGGCTTATGGGAAAGGCTGCGGCCGTGCTGGACATTGCCCGGCGGCGGCGACGAGGCGAACAGTGTGTTGCTGGGCAGGCAGCTGCGCGCGCTGTTCCGCGTGGTGCCCTGGTACGTCGCCTCCAATTTCTACACGGCGGGTGGGGTGTTGTGGGTCATGTGGCCTTTTCTGGACGCGCGCAGCGCCTGGCCGTGGCTGATGTTCTTCACGTTGGCCCATCTTGGCTGGGGATGGCATGCGGTCCGCTGCGCGAGGCGTGCGCAGCGAGACGGTGAGTCGGCGCTGCGACGCCGCGACCTGTACATCGGCGTGCTCTGGTGCGGCCTGTGTGCACTGGCATGCGGATCGGGCATCTACCTGGGAGCACCGCTCGCGGCCAGCGATGGCAGTCGCCTGCTGCTGACCGCGTACACGCCGGGATTGATCGCGACGGGCGTGCTGGTGGGTATCACCACGCCACTGGTGT
Organism: uncultured Pseudoxanthomonas sp.; assembly: GCA_946886405.1. The sequence continues at coordinate 29,285 of CAMPIO010000036.1, read as the reverse complement.
CGTTCACCTGGTTGACGATCCTGACCGTGTCGGCCTGCCTGATGGTGGTGCGGCTCGATTTTCTGGCGCAAGGCACGACCGTCACGCTGTTGTGCTGCTACGCGGTGATGCTGTCGATCGCGTTGTTGTTCGCTTCGCATCTGTTCGTGCGCCGTGTCGAAGCCGAACTGGCGGCGGATAGGCAGGGGCAGATCGTGGGTTTGCTGCTGCGCGACTTCGAAAGCAAGGCCAATGACTGGCTGTGGGAGAGCGATCGGGACGGTGTGCTGACGCGCGCGGGCCATCGCTTGGCGCGCATGCTGGGGCACGGCCAGGCCGACCTGGTGGGACAGCGCCTCGATGGCCTGTTCGCGCACCAGCGCCTGGTGGCGGTGCAGGGTGACGGCAGCAGCGTCGGCCCCGATGCATTGCGGTCGCGCCTGCAGGCGGGGACAGCATTCACCGGGGTGGTGATGGAGGCCATGGTCGAGGGCCGGCCGCGCAGCTGGATGCTCAGCGCCAAACCCTTGGGCACGCACGACGGCGAATGGACGGGATGGCGCGGCGTCGGTTGCGATGTCTCCGATGCCCGCCTGCGCGAAGCCGAGTCGCTCGCCCGCGAGCGGCACCTGCATCATCTCGCCCACCACGATCCCCTCACGGGGCTGCCCAACCGGCGGGCCTTCCTGGTGGCGTTGAAGAAGGAGCGCGGCGGGCCGCACGCCGTTGCGATGATCGACCTGGACAACTTCAAGACGATCAACGACAGCCTGGGGCATGCGGTCGGCGACCAGGTGCTGTGCATCGTGGCGGGCCGCCTGCAACGGGCCTGCCGGCAAGGCGATCTGTTGGCGCGGCTTGGGGGAGACGAGTTTGCCGTGCTGTTGCGGGGCCTGTCCGTGCCTGCCGCCGAAGTCGAAGTCCGCACGCGTCTGTCCCATATTCTCGACGTACTCAGGGTGCCGGAGCAGATCGACGACTACCGGGTCGATGTACGTGCGAGTGTCGGTGCCTCGCAGGCCGCCGAACACCCGGGTGCGGGCGAGCTGCTGCGGCAGGCGGACAACGCCCTGTATGCGGCCAAGCGCGAAGGGCGCGACATGCTGCGCCACTATTCGCCACGCATGAGCGAACACCTGCAGGAGCGCCTGGCGATGGTCAGCGACCTGGCGATGGCCGCGCATGCAGGCCAACTCGAACTGGACTACATGCCGCTGCTGGCGGCCGACAACCAGGGCATCCGCGGCTACGAAGCCTTGTTGCGCTGGCGGCATCCACTGCATGGACGCATTCCGCCGATGGACTTCATCCCGACGGCGGAGGAATCCGGCCTGATCATCCCGATCGGCCTGTGGGTGCTGGAGCGCGCCTGCCGTGATGCTTCGGGCTGGAGCCCGGAGACCACGCTGGCGGTCAACGTATCCTCGGTCCAGCTGGCCTCTCCCACACTGGTGGACTCCGTGTTGGACATCCTCCACCGGGTGGGCCTACCGCCCGGCCGGCTCGAACTGGAGATCACCGAGTCGGTGCTGGCGCGCGATCCCGCGGCGGCACGCACGGTACTGCAGCGCCTGCGGGCAGCGGGCATCCGCATCGCCATCGACGATTTCGGCGTGGGGTACTCGTCGATGGCGCAGCTACGGGAACTGCCTTTCGACAGCATCAAGCTGGACAAGTCGTTCGCGGCTGCCCTGCTGCAGGACGAGGCGCGCAACATGACCTCGTCGATCATCGCGTCGGTGGTGCAGTTGGCCCGCGCGATGCGGCTGACGGTGACGGCGGAAGGCGTGGAAACGGAGCGGCAATTCGAGATGCTGCGCGCGCTGGGATGCACGCTGGTGCAGGGCTATCTGTTCGGCTCGCCAGGTCCGATCGTCGTACCGTCGTCCGTGCCTCCTGGCGCTTGAGGTGACTTCCGGCAGGTGAAAGTGGTGACGGCTGGCAACTGATTCTGCGCGATGCGATGGCGACACTGACCGCACGTCCCGTCGCTAACCGGAGTCCGCCATGAACCGCACTGCCCTTCGCCCACTTGGCCTTGCCGCCCTGCTGGTCGCCGCCGCCCTGCCGGCACACGCGGCCGACCTGACCATCACCCTGCGCGACGTGCGCGTACAGACTGGCCTTATCAAGGTGGCGGTGGTCGACTCCCAGGCCGGCTGGGACGGCCAGGCCAAGCCGGTGCAGGCCGACGGCGCGCCGCCCAGCGGCGACACCGCGACCTTCGTGTTCAAGGGCCTGGCACCCGGCGCGTATGCGGTGCTGGTGACCCACGACGAGAACGGCAATGGCAAGCTGGACAGCAACATGATCGGTATGCCGGTGGAGGCCTACGGCTTCAGCAACAATCCGCGCGTGATGCGCAAGCCGACGTGGGATGAGGCGCGCATCGACGTCGGCGCGCAGGACACCGCCATCGACATCGCCCTGCGCTGAGGAACGACGCCATGGACCGCCGCCGCTTCCTGCGCAACCTGCTCTCCGGCGCGACGGCGCTGGCCATCGCGCCCGCACTGCTGCGGAGCGAACACGCCTTCGCCGGCGACCCCGCCCGCTTCGCCGCCGGCCTGCGCGAGCAGCCGTGGCTGGCCGGTTGGAAGTCGGTAGTGTCCGAGACGCTCGGGCCCGCCACCGTGAAGATCGAGGGACGTTTGCCTGCGGGCTTCGCCGGCACGCTGTACCGCAACGGGCCGGCGTGGACCGAACGCGCCGGCTTCCGCTACGAACACTGGTTCGATGGTGACGGCATGGTGCACGGCTGGCGTTTCAATGGCGACGGTACGTTGAGCCACCAGGCGCGCATGGTCGCCACGCCGAAATTCACCCGTGAACAGAAGGCCGGCCGCTTCCTGTATCCCGTCGCGGGCACGTCCATCCCGGACATGCAGCCGATCCGCAACAACGACGATGCGAACACCGCCAACACGTCCGTGACGATGATCGATGGCCGCCTGTTCGCCCTGTCCGAAGCCGGGTCGGCGTTCGAACTGGATCCGGACGAATTGACGACGCTGGGCCCGGTGACCTGGCGCCCGGACCTGGCCGCGATCCCGTTCTCCGCGCATCCGCTGGTGGATCGCGACGGCTCCTTGTGGAACTTCGGCTCCATCTCGATGATGGGCGGGAACGGCCTGGTGGTCTGGCACATCGGTCGCGACGGCGCGCTGGCGTCGGCCGATGTGCTGGAAACGCCCGTGCCGGGCTATCTGCACAGCTTCGCAATGACCGACCGGCATCTGGTGTTCGCGCTCATCCCGTTCCGCTATCTCGAAGGCAAGGGCGCATTCTTCGAACGCCTGCGCTTCCAGCAGGACCAGGCGTTGCGCATCGCCGTCGTCGACAAGGCCACGCCGTCGCAGGCACGCTGGTTCGAAGCCGATTTCGCGGCGATCTACCACTTCGGCGATGCCCGCGAACACGCAGGGCGCATCACGGTGCGCGCGGTGCAGCACCTCGATGTGGAAGAGGCGCGTTCGCCGATGAAGGCGGCCATGAATGGCGACGCACACGGCGCCGCGCACGGTGGCAAGGGACCGCTGCGCGAACTGGTACTGGATCTGCGCAGCGGCAAGGCGCACTGGGAGGACACCGGCGTCGCGGGTATCGAGTTCCCCGTGTTCGACCCGCGGACGCCATCCCGGGACGCGGCGCGGCTGTATGCCCCGATTCACGCCGACGGGTCGACGGCGCCTTACTTCAGCCGCATCGGTGCGTTCGATCTCGCGCTGGACCGGCGCCAGGTGCACGACTACGGCCGCGATGTGCTGGTGGAGGAACACCTGTTCGTCCCGCGTCCGGGCAGCACGCGCCCCGACGACGGCTGGCTGGTCGGCACGTTGCTCGATGCGGCGAAGGGTCGCAGCGGCATCGCGGTACTCGATGCGCGTCGCGTGAACGAAGGGCCGCTGGCGCAGGCATGGCTGCCCTGCACGGTGCCGCTCGGCTTCCATGGGCATTTCGCCAGGCGCTGATTTCCGGCGCTGGCGCGGATGCGGCATCCTGTGCGGATGGAACGGACCTCCTTTCGCTCGAGAAGTCTCCGCTGGCTCATCCGGGGAGCGTTAGCGCTCGTCGCGACCTATGCGCTCTACCTGATCGCTGGCAACGTGTTCCTCAACACGTCGCTGGGCGAGAAGGCATTGAACCGGAAGCCCGATCGCTTCCAGATGCGCTGGGCATCCGGCCATACCTGGTGGCCGGGACGCGTCAGCCTGCGCGAGGTGGCGCTGCGGGGCCAGTCGCGGCGCATCGCCTGGGAGGCGCAGGCGGAACGGGTTGAAGGGCGCATCGCGCTGTGGCCGCTGCTGTCGCGGCGATTGCAGGTGCCGGAGCTGCGTGCGCATGAGGTCAGCGGAGGCGTCCGTCGCGTCGCCAGGGAACTCGCACCGCCACCGCCGCGCGAGGGCGGCTGGGAATTGCAGTTCGACCGCATCGCCAGCGATTCGATCCGCCGCGGATACTTCGACGGGCTGGAACTGCGCGGCTCGGGTCGTGGCGAGGTCGGGTTCTACAAGCAGCTGCGGGGCGGACCGATGGAGCTGATGCCCTCGACCGTCGGTTTCACGGCGGCACGGGTCACCCGCGACGGTGATGAGGTGTTGCGGGAGGCGACGCTGGACGCGCGCTTCGCGATCGACCGTCATCGTCGCGAGGACGCTGCCGGCATCGACAAGCTTTTGAAAACCCGGCTCGACCTGAAGCTGGCGGGACGCACGGCCGGCTTGAATGTGGCCGTCGGCCCGGCGGGCGACGTCGCCGTGAAGCTGGTGCCTGGCGAAGGCCGCGCCGACATCGTCCTGGGGTTCGAGCGCGGGCTGCTCACGCCGGGTGGCCGCGCGCAATGGACGATGGCCGTGGCCGGCAACGACATCGCCGGCGCGGTGCGCAACGATATTGTCGGCATCGACATGGCCGTGGACCAGGACGTTGTGATCAAGGCGATCGTCCCGCCGCAGGCCGACGGCCGTCTGGCGGTCGACGCCGACCTGCGCCTGCGGGGCCGTCAGGTGCCGCTGCGCGATGTCGCCAGCGTCCTGCCGAGGGTGTCGGGCCATCTGCTCGGCGCCTGGCACTTCGATTCGCTGCGCTGGCTGTCGGGCCTCTTCCCGCAGGCATCCTGGCTGAAGCTCGACGGCGCGGGCGCGGTCAGTGCCGACGTGCAGGTTGTCGACGGCAAGCTCGCGGCGGGCAGCCGCATCGACGTGCCCGAGGTCGATGCGGTGGCCGAGGTGATGGGCAACCGCATCCGCGGCCGCGCCCGTGCCGACATCCGGCTGGACGCGGGCAGGGACGGCGTGTTGGTGCCGCGCCTCCAGGCCACGATGGACCGCTTCGATATAGCTGCGCTGCAGGCGCCCGGCATGCCCTACGTGCAGGGACGGCATCTGGCCCTGTCGATCAACGCCGACGGCCCGCTGGCGCAGATGCGCGACGCACTGCAGGCGAGGGTGGTGTTCAAGAATGCCCGCGTGCCGGACCTGCGGGTCTACAACCGGTTTCTGCCACGCCAGCACATGCGCTTCGATGGGGGCGCCGGCGTGCTCAGCGGCGATCTGTCGCTGGACGCCGCCGGTGAAGTGGGACGCGGCAGCGTGCGCATCGCCGGTCGTGGCACCCGCATGCACTTGGCTGGCATGCAACTGCGCGGCGACATCGATCTCGACCTGAAGCTGCGCCGCGCGGACCTGAAGCGTCGCATGTTCGTCGCCGACGGCAGCACTGTGCAGGTGCGCAACGTCGGATTCACCGAGCCTGGCGGCGAGTCGCGCCGTGGTTGGTGGGCGCGCGTCAGGCTGGACCGTGCGCGTCTGGATGTCGATCGGCCGATCAGCGCCGGTGGTGGCGCCGACGTGACCATGAAGGACGTGGGCTTCCTGTTGGCGTTGTTCTCGCGGCAGAAGGAGTATCCGGCGTGGGTCTACCGGCTGGTCGATGCGGGCGAGGCGCAGGTGCGGGGTCGCGTGCAATGGCGCGACGATGTCCTGGTGCTCGACCGGATGCAGGCGCGCAACGACCGCTACGACATGCTGGCCCGGCTGAGGCTGCAGGGCACGCAGCGGCAGGGCGATCTGTACGCCCGGTGGCGTGCGCTGAGTGTGGGCGTGGAAGTCCAGGGCCCCCAGCGCCGCCTCCATCTCGTGCGGGCCAAGGCGTGGTACGACGGTCGGGCGCACTACCTGAAGTAGCCGCCGGAACGAGGCGTTCGCGCACGCTGGCGACGTGCCCCCTGTTCAGGTAAATGGAGTGAAGAACGTAACCATCATTCTTGCGGTGGGGCGGTCAATTGGTCTGATATCGGTAACACAGCGTAGCCATGCGGGTTTTGCTCGCATTCATATATGTGACATCACTTGTCCGGAAGGTGAACCCATCGGTTCTGTTTTGCAGTGCAGCGTGCAACACCCGTAACGCGCCCTTCACGATGGCCCCGCATCCCGACGTGGGGGAGGGAGCAAGCCCGCAATGGCCTAGCCGTTGCGGGCTTTTTTTATTCCTGCGGCGCAGGAACAAGAGCCCGGGATCTGCTGCACGAAGCTTGGGTCCCGAACTGCGCTGCCGCACCCTGCGGCTTCGCCAAGCCCCCTGACGCGAGGGGCGTGCATCCGCAGCGATCCTGGCGCGCCCGGGGGCCGCCTGACGAAAGCGGCTAGAATTGCACCATGGCCGACACCCCCGCACGCGTCATCCCCCTTGAAGTCGTCAGTTCCTCGTCCGTCCCGCTCGAGGCAGGTGCCAAGCAGCTCGGTGGCGACAAGATCGCGCGTTCGCCCGTGCAGTTCGCCGATGCGCCCGTGCTGCGCAAGCCGTCCTGGATACGCGTGCGTATTCCTTCCGACGGCTCGGTCGCCAAACTCAAGGCGAAGCTGCGCGAGAACCGTCTCGTTACCGTGTGCGAAGAGGCCAGCTGCCCGAATATCCACGAGTGCTTCGGCCACGGCACCGCCACGTTCATGATCCTCGGCGAGGTCTGCACACGGCGCTGCTCGTTCTGCGACGTGGCCCACGGCCGCCCGAAGCCGCCGGACCCGTCCGAGCCGTTGAGTCTGGCCAACACCGTGGCCGACATGGGCCTGAAGTACGTCGTGGTGACCAGCGTGGACCGCGACGATCTGCGTGACGGCGGCGCCCAGCATTTCGTCGACTGCATCGCCGCCATCCGCGCGCATTCGCCGGCCACGCGCATCGAAATCCTCACGCCCGACTTCCGTGGCAAGGGCCGCATGGACCGCGCGCTGGAGATCCTGGCGGCAAACCCGCCGGACGTGTTCAACCACAACATCGAAACCGTGCCGGACCTCTACCCGAACGTCCGCCCCGGTGCCGATTACCAGTGGTCGTTGACCCTGTTGCAGCGATTCAAGCAGCAGCATCCGCACCTGCCCACCAAGTCCGGGATCATGCTGGGCCTGGGCGAGACGATGGAGCAGGTGCAGGGCACGCTGCGGGACCTGCGCGCGCACGATGTCGACATGGTCACCATCGGTCAGTACCTGCAGCCGACCGCACACCACCATCCCGTGCTGCGCTACTGGACACCCGAGGAGTTCAAGGCGCTCGAGGACTACGGCATGGCATTGGGTTTCAGCCATGTTGCCTCCGGCCCGCTGGTGCGGTCGTCCTACCACGCCGATCAGCAAGCCGCGCAGGCCGCCGTCACCGCACAGCACGCGGGCTGAATGCTCCAGTGCGGGCGCGCTGTCGTCGGCAAGCTGCCGGTCTCCGCGCGTCACCTGTGTTCCGGGGCACGGGCGCGGTTCACCTTTTCCTACGCGACCGCCTTTAGGCTGCCGAAAGGCAGATGACAAGGCGCGCAACTTTGTGCACTGTCGCTGTGTCGAATCCGCACTCCGTTCCAGCCTGACGGCCTTCGGGCCATGAGTACCCCATGACGCTGAAGAAAGCCCCCATCCTGCTGTTGGCCCTGGCCCTCTCGACCCCGTTGGCGCTGCTCGCGCGCGGCGACGGCGGTGCGATCTCCGTGGCACCGACGGCCGACCAGGCCAGTACGTCCAAGCTGGTGTACGGGCTGCTGTCGGACAGCCGCTACGCTTACCGTCCGCGCCCGCTCGACGACACCTTGTCGCAGGAAGTGTTCAAGCGCTATTTCGAAGCGCTCGATGGTGGCAAGCAGTTCTTCACGGCGGACGACGTCGCGCGTTTCGCGCCTTACAAGACGAAGATGGATGACGCCATCCGCAGTGGCGATCTCGAGCCGGCCTACGAGATCTTCACCGTCTACAAGCAGCGCGTCGGCCAGCGCGTGGCGTACGCCCGCGCATTGCTGAAGCAGGATTTCGATTTCAACGGCAACGAGCGCTGGGATTACGATCGCGAAGACGCTCCGTGGGCTGCCGACGGCAAGGCGCTGGATGCGATCTGGAAAAAGTCGGTGATGAACGACTGGCTGCGTCTGAAGCTGGCGGGCAAGAAACCCGACGACATCCGCAAGACGTTGGACAAGCGCTACGCCAACCTGCAGCGGAGCATGAACGAGCTGAAGACCGAGGACGTTTTCCAGACCTTCCTCAACGCATACACCAGCGCGATCGATCCGCACACGGATTACTTCACGCCGCGTACCGCCGAGAACTTCAATCAGTCCATGTCGCTGTCGCTGGAGGGCATCGGCGCCGTGCTGCAGCGGCAGGACGACCTGGTGGCCATCCGCGAGATCGTGCCGGGTGGCCCGGCCGACCTGAGCGGCAAGCTGAAGATCGGCGATCGCATCGTGGCGGTCGGACAGGGCAAGTCCGGGCCGTTGACCGACGTGATCGGCTGGCGCATCGATGATGTGGTGTCGCAGATCCGCGGCAAGAAGGACACGCAGGTCCGCATCGAATACATCCCGGTCGAAGCCGGCATCGACGGCAAGCATGCGCAGGTCACCATCACCCGGCAGAAGGTCAAGCTGGAAGAGCAGGCGGCCAAGGCCGAGACCATCGTGTTGCCGGCCAACGGCAGCGAGCCCGCGCGTCGCATCGGCGTGATCAAGCTGCCGGCGTTCTACCAGGATTTCGAAGGCCGCCGCCGCAATCCGAACGACTTCAATTCCGCTACCCGAGACATCGCCAAGCTGCTCGCCCAGTTCAAGACGCAGGGTGTGGACGGCGTGGTGATGGACCTGCGCAACAACGGCGGTGGTTCGCTGGACGAGGCGGTGGAGCTCACCGGTCTGTTCATCGACAAGGGCCCGGTGGTGCAGGTGCGCGAGTCCGGTGGCCGCGTGACCGTCAACAGCGATCGCAAGACCGGCGTGTCGTGGGAGGGCCCGCTCGCCGTGCTGATCAACCGGGCTTCCGCGTCGGCATCGGAAATCTTTGCCGGCGCCATCCAGGATTACGGCCGCGGCCTGGTGATCGGCGAAACCAGCTTCGGCAAGGGCACCGTGCAGAACATGGTCGACCTGGATCGGTGGCCGGCCAACGAAGCGCCGCGCTTCGGCTCGGTGAAGCTGACCATCGCGCAGTTCTTCCGCGTGGCAGGTGGCAGTACCCAGCACAAGGGCGTGGTGCCGGACATCGCGTTCCCGGTCAGTGTCGATGCCAGCGAGTATGGCGAAAGCACCTACGACAACGCGCTGCCGTGGACGCGCATCGCCGCCGTGCCGCACACGCAGTACGGCAACTTCGCGCCGCTGTTGCCGCGCCTGGAAGCGCTGCATGCCGCACGTTCGGCCAAGGACAAGGAGTTCCAGTGGTGGTCCGAGGACGTGGCGCAGTTCCGCGCCGAAGCCGCCAAGAAGTACGTTTCGTTGAACGAAGCCGAGCGGCGCGCCGAGCGCGATCGCCAGGACGCGCAGCGCAAGCAGCGGCAGGCCGAGCGCAAGACGCTGGGGTTGGCGCTGGACCCGTTGGCCGAAGACCTGGCCGACGACGGCCTGGGCGCCTCCGAACGCGACATCGTGAAGGACGCGCAGCGCGAGAAGCTAGCCGACAAGCGTCCGGATCCGCTGTTGCGCGAATCCGCTGCCATCCTGTCGGACGCGATCGGCATCCTGGGCCAGGACCGCAAGCTGTCGGCACAGGTGTTGCCGGATTCGCCCGGTCCGGGTCGCTGGGCGCAGTAACGCAGGAGTGAGGGCAGAGAAGTGAGGTCGACTGCCGGACAATGCGGCATCTGCTCACTTCTCACTCCTCCGGGCTCACTTCTCGTACAGCGCAAGATCCGGATAGCCCGACTGCTGCGCGCGCCCTAGTCTGGGCGCATGGACACGATGCCGCGCCGACCGCTTCCCGCCGCTTCCACCCCCGTTGCCGCCGATCCTCTCGAGGCGGCGCGCCGGCTGCTCGACGAAGGCGAACCCTCGCTGTCCGAACTGGCGGCACGCACGGGCGTCAGTGCCTCGCATCTGCAGCGGCGTTTCCGCGCGCGCTTCGGGCTGAGTCCCGCCGAGTACCTCGCACGCAAGAAGCTCGGCACACTGAAGAACGCGTTGCGCACGGGAAGCGACGTCACCACCGCGCTGTACGACGCCGGCTATGGGTCGCCTTCGCGCCTGTACGAGCAGGGCGCGACGAAACTGGGCATGACACCCGCGACATACCGCGCCGGGGGCCTTGGCGTGGCGATCCGCTGGACCCTCGTCGACACGATGCTCGGTCGTGCGCTGGTGGCCGCCACCGAACGCGGCATCTGTGCGGTGGAACTGGGCGATGACGATGCCGTGCTGGAACAGCGGCTGCGCGAGGAGTTTCCGCTGGCGCAGCTCGAACGCGTCGAAGCCGGTCGCGACGACTTCCTTGCGCCGCGCCTGCGTGCGGTGGCGGAACGGTTGGCCGGGGGTGACGCCGAGGTGCCGGTGGATCTGCTGGGTACGGGCTTCCAGCAACGCGTCTGGGAAGCATTGATGAAGATCCCGGCCGGTGACACCGTCAGCTACGCCGGTCTGGCGCAATCGCTCGGAGCGCCACGTGCTGCGCGCGCGGTAGCCAGCGCGTGCGCGCACAACCGCATCGCCGTGGTCGTGCCGTGCCATCGCGTGATACGCGGCGATGGTTCGCTCGGCGGTTATCGCTGGGGGTTGCCGCGCAAGCAGCACTTGCTGGCACGAGAGCGCGGCTGATCCGGTGATTGTCATCGCACGAACATCCCATCGCGAGGCACGCGCAATCCGCACGATGTTCGAAACGCAAGAAGCCCTGTAGGAGCGCCCCATGGGCGCGATGCTCTTGCTGTTGGTGGTTGGCGAAACAGAAGCATCGCGCCCATGGGACGCTCCTGCAGGTTCTTGGGTGGAGACTTGAGCGGGATTCAAGGCAGCCCGGAAAGGTTTCAAGGACTCTAGGGCAATTTCGATCTGTCACCTGTCGGCGACTGGCCTAGAATTGCACCACGCCGCATTTCCTACGGTTCCCCCATGACCTCGTCCGTTCCCGCCGCCGCGCCCGCGCGTGGCGGTCTTGCCGTCGCTATCGCCCTGGCCATCGTCTACCTGGTCTGGGGTTCGACGTATCTCGGCATCCGCTTCGCGCTGGAAGGCGGCTTCCCGCCGTTGCTGATGGTGTCGGGCAGCCGTTTCGTCGTCGCCGGCCTGGTGATGTTCCTCTTCCTGTTGTGGCGCGGCGTCGCGCCGCCCACGCGGGCGCAGTGGAAGAACCTGCTGTTGATGGGCGCACTGCTGTTGCTGATGGGCAACGGCATGGTGGTGCTGGCCGAACAGACAGTGTCGTCCGGCCTGGCTGCGGTCGCCGTGGCATCGATGCCGTTGTGGATGGGTCTGTTCGGCGCGATGCGCGGCCAGCATCCGACCAAGGGCGAGTGGCTGGGCATCATCGTAGGTTTCGCGGGTGTCGTCTGGCTCAACGCCGGCAGCTCGCTGACCGGTTCGCCGGTCGGGTTGGTGCTGTTGCTGATCGCGCCGATCGCCTGGGCCTACGGTTCGGTCTGGTCGCGTGGCCGCGACCTGCCATCGCCGTTCATGACGGCGGCGGCGCAGATGCTGGCGGCCGGCGTGATGCTGGTGGTCGCCGGCCTGCTGCACGGCGAACGCTTCAACACGGCGGACTGGACGCTCAACGGCGCGCTGGCCGTGGCGTACCTGGCGGTGTTCGGTTCGATCATCGCTTTCACCGCCTACGTCTGGCTGCTGCACCATGCACGTCCGGTGCTGGTCGGCAGCTACGCCTACGTCAATCCGGTCATCGCGGTGGCGCTGGGCGCCTTCATCGCCGGTGAAACCTTCACCTCGCACGATCTCGGCGCGATGGCGGTGATCCTCGCGGGCGTGGTCTTCATCACGCTGGCGCGTGCGCGGCAGGCGAAATGAGCGCCGCGCCCATCGACCGCAAGGGCTTGGCGATCACCGCCGGCACGTTCCTGATCTGGGGCGTGGTGCCACTGTACTGGCACCTGCTGAAGGCGGTGCCGTCGTTCCACATCATCGCGCACCGCATCGTGTGGAGTGCGGTGCTGGTGCTCGGCTGGCTGTTGCTGAAGAACGGACGCCGGTGGTGGCAGCAGGTGCGTGCGCAGCCGCGCGCCGTGCCCTTGCTCGGCGTCAGCAGCCTGTTGATCGCCTTCAACTGGGGCCTCTACATCTGGGCGGTCAACGCGGGCCATGTGGTCGAGACCAGCCTGGGCTACTTCATCAATCCGCTGATCAATGTGGTGCTGGGCGTGCTGGTGCTGCGCGAACGCCTGTCGCCGGCGCAATGGGTTGCGGTGGGATTCGCGCTGCTCGGCGTGGCGTGGCTGACGCTGCAGGCCGGCTCGCCGCCGTGGATCGCGCTGGGGCTGGCGTTCTCGTTCGGTGTGTACGGACTGGTGCGCAAGCTGGTCGCGGTGGATCCGGTCGCCGGCCTCGGTGTCGAAAGCCTTTACCTGTTCCTGCCCGCGCTGGGCTACGTCCTATGGAACGAGCTGGGGCACGGGGGCGGTTTCGTCAGCGGCTATGGCTGGAAGAATGATCTGTTGCTGGTGTTCGGTGGTGTGGTATCCGCAGTGCCGCTGATCGGCTTCGCCTACGGCGTGCGCCGCATTCCGTTGTCGGTGGTGGGATTGCTGCAATACATCGCGCCGAGCATCCAGTTGCTGCTTGGCGTACTGGTGTTCCGCGAAACCTTCGGCATCGAACGCGCGATCGGGTTCGCGGCCATCTGGACCGGGCTGCTGATCTTCGCCACCGATGGCCTGTGGCGCGCGCGCCGCCGGGATATGGCGGCGGCGTAGAGCGGAGCTTGCTCCGCTGCCTGTCGGCCCCGGGCTGCAAGCCGAGCAAGCTCGGCTCTACGAGGGTGCCGGGGCGCCTGCTTTCTAACCTTGCGTCGCGGGCGCCGGTGCGGGGCAGGGACCGCCCGCGGCCGTCCAAGTCTTGAATGCAGCGACGAATTGATCGTGCGGCACCGGCACCGGTACGCGTTCGCCGCCCGGGTTCCAGCCCCACAGCACCAGCTTGTCTTCCGCCACGTGCTTGACCAGCGCGTCGAAGTCGCGGCCGCCGTTGCGCTTCTTGTCCTGGATCATCTCGCACAGCTGGTCGGCCGGCAGGCCGATCCACGCCATCTTGTGGTCCGGCGGCGGCAGCTGCCAATGCGGCGCGCCCGGCGGTGCGTGCGGGCCGTAGCTCGCCGGTGCGTTCTGTTCCGCATGGCAGGTCGAACACGGCAAGCCGGGCGCGCCCTTGCCGTCCGGTCCGCGTGCGACGTTCATCGCGTGCGGCGTCTGCGCATCGAACTGCAGCGGCGCGTCGCCCGGAATATGGCAGTTGCTGCAGCGCGGGTGCTGGAACACCTTCTCCACGGTGGCGAAGGCGGTCAGCGCCTGCGCCTTCTGTTCCTCGCTGATGCGGGGGCCGCAGGCAGTCAGCAGGAGCACGGTCAAGGACATCAGGGCGATGCGCATGGCGGTCTCCTCAGGCGGTCGGCGGGGTGATGGCGGATGCGACGGGCAACTGCAAGGGCAGCTCGCGCAAGCGTTGCCCGGTGAGTGCGAACACGGCATTGGCCACGGCCGGAGCGATCGGTGGCGTGCCGGGCTCGCCCACGCCGCCCATCCTGTCGGTGCTCGGCACGATGTGGACTTCGACCTTCGGCATTTCATGCAGGCGTAGCACGCGGTAATCGTGGTAGTTCGATTCCTGTACCTGGCCGTCCTTCAACGTCAGGGCGCCGTACAGCGTCGCGCCCAGGCCGAACACGATGCCGGATTCCATCTGGGCTGCGACCGCGCCCGGATTCACCGCGACGCCGCAGTCGATCGCACAGACCACGCGATGCACGCGGATCTGCCCGTCCTCGACGGACACCTCGGCGACCTGCGCGACATAGCTGCCGAACGATTCGTGCACGGCAACGCCGCGTCCACGTCCTTCCGTGGCAGGCGACGACCAGCCCGCCTTCTCGGCGGCCAGGTTCAACGCCGCCAGGTGACGCGGATGGTCCTTCAGCAGCGTGCGCCGGTACTCCACCGGATCCTTGCCGGCGGCATGCGCCAGTTCGTCGACGAAGCTCTCCATCACGAATCCGTTGACGCTGTGCCCCACCGAGCGCCACCACAACACGGGAATGCCGGTCTTCGGCGAATGCAGGTCGACGCGGTGCGACGGCGTGCCCAGCACATATGGCGAGTTCGCCACGCCTTCGGTCGAGGTGGCATCGATGCCGTCCTTGACCATCATCGCTTCCATGAAGGTGCCGGCCATGATCGACTGGCCTACCATCACCTGGTGCCACGCCATCGGCAGGCCGTCTTCGCCGAGGCCGACCTTGATCTTCTCGACGAACGCGGAACGGTAGTAACCGCCACGGGTGTCGTCTTCGCGCGTCCACACCGTCTTGACCGGCGCCTTCGCGGCCTTGGCCACATGCACGGCTTCCGAGACGACGTCCGAGTCGGGCGTGGCGCGGCGACCGAAGCCGCCGCCGAGGAACGGCGTGTGGATGCGGATCTTCTCCGGCGGAATGCCGAGGATGCGCGCCGTGCTGCCCTGGTCGAGCGTGGGAAACTGCGTGCCGCACCAGATGTCGCACTCGCCGTCGCCGATCTTGACGGTGCAGTTCAGCGGTTCCATCGCGGCGTGCGCCAGGTAGGGCACGGCGTATTCCGCGTCGACGGTCTTCGCGGCCTTGCTGAGTTCGGCGATGACATCACCGGCGCGCGCGGCAGTCGGGCCATCTTCGGTCGCCAACTGCGAAAACTGCTGCCGCAGCGTGGTGCTGTCGAGCTTGGCGCCCTCACCGGCTTCCCACACCACCTGCAGCGCATCGCGGCCGAGCTTGGCGGCCCAGAAGTGTTCGGCCACCACGGCTACGCCGCTCGGCACCTGGACCACGTCGCGCACGCCGGGCACGGCGCGCGCCGCGGTGGCGTCGAACGATTTCACCTTGCCGCCAAACACCGGTGAGCGCAGCACGACGGCCGTCAGCAGGCCCTCGAACTGGATGTCCATGCCGAACACGGCCTTGCCGGTGATCTTCTCCGGCGTATCCAGGCGTTTGGTCGCCTTGCCGATCAGCTTCCAGTCCTTGGGGTCGCGCAGCGTCAGCGTCTTCGGATCAGGCGATGCCAGCTTGCCGGCGGCATCGGCAAGTTCGCCGTAGCGCAGCCGCTGCGTGCCCGACACCACCGCACCGTTCTCGGTGCGCAGGTCCGTGAGCGGCATGTTGAGGCGTGCCGCTGCGGCCTGCAGCAACAGGGTGCGTGCGACGGCACCGGCCTGGCGGTAGCGGTCGAATTCGGACCACGTGGTGGTCGAGCCGCCGGTGCCCTGCATGCCGAATACCGGGCTGGTGTAGGCCTTGTCGGCCGGGCCATGTTCGACGCGGATCTTCGACCAGTCCGCATCCAGCTCTTCGGCGATCAGCATCGGCAGTGTGGTCCAGATGCCCTGGCCCATTTCGGCATGCGCGAGCAGCACGGTGATCGAATCGTCCGCCGCGATGCGCAGGAACGCATTCGGCGCGAAGGCCACGGCGGCGGGTTGCGCTTCCTGTGCCCACGCGAAGCGGCGGGCGCCGGGAACGGCAATGCCGACGACCAGGCCGCCACCGACGAGGGCGGTGGAACGCAGGAAGCCGCGGCGCGA
The DNA here is from genome assembly GCA_946886405.1 of uncultured Pseudoxanthomonas sp. The sequence continues at coordinate 13,285 of CAMPIO010000036.1, read as the reverse complement.
GGATTTCAGTTCAAGGTTCACGGACACGACCTCCGTCGAACATCGGATCGGGACCACGGCAATCGCCTGCCGTGGCGGAATGGATTCAGGCCTTGCCCAGCTCCGCGGCGCGATGCACCGCCGCGCGGATGCGCTGGTAGGTGCCGCAGCGGCAGAGGTTGCCGGAGAGCGCATGATCGATATCGCTGTCGGTCGGTGAGGGCACCACCGCGAGCAACGCGACCGCCGACATGATCTGCCCGGATTGGCAGTAGCCGCACTGCACCACGTCCAGTTCCGCCCATGCCTTCTGCACGGGATGCGAACCGTCGGCCGACAGGCCTTCGATGGTGGTGATCTTCTTGCCCGCGACAGCGGAGGCGGGCGTGACGCAGGCGCGCAACGGCGAACCATCGACGTGCACGGTGCAGGCACCGCATTGCGCGATGCCGCACCCGAACTTGGTACCGGTGAGGCCCATCAGGTCGCGCAGGACCCAGAGCAGCGGCATGTCATCGGATGCGTCGACTTCGCGCTCCGACCCGTTGACGTTCAACTTCATGGTCACTCCCTGGCGGCGGCGTGGGACTGGGCGACGATACTCCGTGCCTCCGTGGCATGCCAGTGAAAACGCGGATCGCGGCTTGCACGATCCTCCGCAATGCTTGCCCGATGGCAGGCAGGGGCTGCGAAGCGTTGCCTTGGAGCCCATGCTTGCGCCATGGTGGTGCGTATGTCGGTCCATCGCCATCCATTGGAAGCGTCGGCGCGCGCCAGCGAGGCGGGCGACGGCTGCGCGCTGGTCGTGGTCGTCGCCACCGAGGGCTCGACCTATGTGCGGCAAGGGGCCATGGCGGTGTTCGCGCCGGACGATACTCAGACCGGCTGGTTGAGCGGCGGCTGCCTGGAGCCGGAGATCGCGCGCCGTGCGCGTCATGCGGTGGCCGATGGGTACCTCGACGCGATGGAGATCGACACGCGCGATGATGAAGACCTCTTCGCCGGGTCGGCGGTCGGCTGTCGCGGTCGGTTGCATCTGGCGTTGTTGCCGCTGGATCGGCTGCCCGGCTGGTCGCAGGTGGTGCAGGCGTGGTGGCAAGGCGCCAGTCCGCTGTCGTTGCGACTCACTGCCGACGGTGGCGTGTCGGCGCGCGCGGGCGAGGTCGAACAGGCATGGACACTGCCCGTCGCGGCCTCGACCACGGCCGACGTCGCGGGGGAGGTGACGGTGCCGCCGCCGCCGCGCGTCGCGATCTTCGGCGCCGGACCCGAAACCGCGATGCTGGTGGCGTGGCTTCGACAGCTCGGCTGGCATGTGACCGTGGTGGAGCGGCGCGCGCGCTGGATTCCTGCCGAGGAGGTGGCCGATGCGTGGCGGATGCAGGCACCCGACGACGCATTGCGCAGCCTGCAGCCCGCGCCGGCTGCCGCGCTGGTGATGCACCATCACTTCGAACACGACCGCGAAGCCCTGGTCGCGTTGGCGCAGACGGCCGTTCCCTTCATCGGCCTGCTCGGCCCGGTCCGGCGACGCGAGGATCTGCTGCGGGTGATTCCAGCGCCCCTGCATGCAACGCTGTCGTCGCGTCTGCGCTCGCCGATCGGATTGAAGCTGGGCGGGCAGGGACCTGAAGCGATTGCATTGAGTATCGCAGCGCAACTGCAGGCGTGGCACCACGGCGAGCCTGCATGAGCGAGGCGCATGTAGCGGTCGTGCTGGCCGCGGGTGGCAGCACGCGTCTCGGCCGGCCGAAGCAACTGCTGACGCGTGACGGCGAGACACTGGTCCATCGCGCGGCACGGCTCGCGCTCGCATCCGGTGCATCGCGCGTGCTGGTCGTCGTCGGTGCGCGTACGGACGACATTGTGGCCGCCGTGAGCGACTTGCCCGTAGCCTGCCTGGTCAATGCGCAATGGGGCACGGGTCTGGCAGGGAGCGTGCGCATCGCCGCGGAAGAACTTGCCACGCATACAGATGCGACGCTGTTCCTGACCTGCGACCAACCGGCCCTGGATGTCGTCCATCTTCTGGCACTGCTGGAAGCCTCCCGTCGAGTGCCGTCGGGTTCTGCGGCGACGCGTCTCGGTGATCGCGTCGGTATTCCCGCCGTCGTTTCACCAGCGATGCTGCGTGCCGCACTGGCCGTGCAGGGAGATCGCGGCTTGCGTGATGTGCTGAATGCCGCAGATGCCGGTGTCATCGCCTGCGATGCGCCGGATCCCGGTGTCGATATCGATACGTCGGATGATGTTGCGACGGCGGTAGCCAGAGGTTGGCTCGATCCCTAGCGGAGCGGGCGCCGGCTGCTGCCGGCGCCCCCTGCGACGAGTCTCAGATCGCGCGCAGTGCCTGTGTGATCGGCAGCCGGGCTGCCCGCAACGCGGGGAACAGGCCGCCGACCAGGCCGATGCCGAGTGCCCACTTCAGGCCGCTCCACAGCAGTTCCGGCGTGACCTTGAACTGGAACACCACCTGGCTGAAGTTGCTGCCCAGCGTGGCGACGCTGTAGCCGTTGAACACCACCCAGGCGATCAACCCGCCCAGCAGGCCGCCCAGCAGCGCCAGCAGCATCGTTTCCAGCATCACCGCCATCACCACCGGCACGCCGCGGAAACCGATCGCCCGCATCGTGGCGATCTCGCGCGCGCGGCCGGCGACGGCGGCATACATGGTGTTGAGCGCGCCGAACACCGCGCCGATCGCCATGATGGTGCCGATGACGGTACCGAGCACCTTGATCAGCGTGTTGAGGCCTGTCGACTGCTTGGTGTAGTAGTCGCGCGTGGTCAGCACATCCAGTTTCAGGCGGGGGTCGTTCTCCATCGCCTGCTTGAACTGGTCGAAGCCCGCCTTGCCCTCGGTGCGCACGGTGACCGACTGGTAGGCACGGCGGTCGTAGGCTGACGACAGCGTGTCGATATCGGTCCACAGTTCCGAATCGTGCGCATCGCCGGAAGCGAACACGCCGACCACCGTCCACTCCTGGTTGCCCAGTCTCAGCGTCTTGCCGACGTCCAGGCCGCGATACTGGCCCTTCGCGCCCTTGCCGACCACGATCTCGCGAACGCCCACATTGAACTTGCGGCCTTCGGTCAACTTCACCTGCGGACGGATCGCCCATGCCGCCTCGCTGACGCCACGGAACTGCGCGTTCGCGTCCTCGCCGGTGCTGGCGGTCGGCAGGTTGACGATCTGCGACAGTTCCGGCGACAGCAGCGCACGCCCGTCCTTGCCCTTGGCGACGCCGGCCAGCGTGGAGATCAGCGGTACCTGATCGCGACTGATGACCGAATTGGTCTCCGCCTGCGAGCCGCCCCGCAGCACGATGGCGGTGTCTTCACCGCCGGTCTGCTTGAGCGTGGCCGAAAAGCCTTCGCCCATCGCCAGCATCGCGACCAGCACGCCCACCACGCCCGCGATGCCGACCACGATCACCGACGAGGCGCCCCAGCGCTGCGGCAGGCTGGCGATGCCGATCTTCGCGGCCTCCAGCGACAGCCGTCCGCTGCGGGTGAGGAACAGCCACAGCACCAGCGCACCGGCGATGCCGAGCACCGCGTACCACGGCAGCACGATCCACACGCCCAGGCCGACGACCAGCGCCACGATGGAGATGAGGTTGCCCAACCATTGCTTCTTCATGTCATGTCTCCTGTCAGCGGCCGGCCAGTGCATCGACGATCTTCAACCGCATCGCGCGGGTCGCCGGCAAGGCGCCGACGATCAGTCCGATCGCGATCATCAAGCCCAGCCCCACGCCCCACGTCTGCGCCGGGATGCTGGGCAACGCGATCATGCCGTTGCTGGCGCCACTGAGCACCGGGATGATCGCCGAGGCGATCGCCATGCCCAGCACGCCGCCCAGCACGATCAGCAGTACCGACTCCACCAGCACCAGCACCAGCACCGTGCCGTTGGTGAAGCCCAGCGTCTTCAGCACCGCGAGCTCGGGAATGCGCTCGCGCACGGCCTGCGCCATCGTGTTGCCGGTCAGCAGCAGCAGGGTGAAGAACACCGCCGCCATGATCGCGGTGACGATCAGGCCGATGTCGGCGAACTGCTTGGCGAAGGACTGGTTGAAGGCCTGCTCGGTCTGCGTCTTGGTCTCGTGCGCGGAGTTGGCCGAGATCGCATCGATGGCGTTGGCCACGCGGGTGGCATGGTTCACGTTGTCCAGCTTCACCATGTACCAGCCGATCTGGCCGTTGACGTACTGGTTGGCCTCGTCGAAGTATTTCCAGTGGAACAGCAACTGGTTCTCTTCGCCCTTGCGCTTGCTGTCGGCGAGCTTGAACGTGCCGCGCAGCGTCAACGGCCACGCATTGCTGCCGTCCTTCTGCGGGAAGATCGTCGCCTGCAGCGGGATGGTGTCGCCGACTTTCCAGCCGAAGCGCTTGGCCAGGTTCTCGCCGACGATGGCGCCGGTGCGGTCGGCTTCCCAGGCCTTGAGTTGCGCGGGATCGATGATGTACTCCGGATACATGTCCATGTAGCCCGGACCGACCGAGAAGTTCGGGAAGAAGTTCTTCGGGTCCTTGTAGATGCCGCCGAACCACGCGGCGTACGCGCTCTTCTTCACGCCCGGCGTCGCGTCGATGCGGGCCGACAGGCTGTACGGCAGCATCTGGGTGATCGACAGCCGCGATGCCACGACCAGGCGGTCCGCGCCGGCCACGCTGCCGCCGGAGTTGAATGCCACGCGCACCGAATCCAGCAGGCCGAACAGCAGGAACGCCGCCACCACGGAGAGCAATGTCAGCAATGTCCGCGTCTTGCTGCGGAACAGCGCCGACCATATCAGCGAGAAATATTTCATGGCTGCCTCCGGTCAGTGCGCGCCGGCCGGAGCGTCGGCCAGTTCGCCCTTGTCCAGGTGGATGGTGTGGGTGGCGTATTCGGCCGCCTTCGGGTCGTGCGTGACCATGATGATGGTCTTGCCGTGCTCCTTGTTGAGCATCTGCAGCAGGTTGAGGATCTCTTCGGCCGAGTGGCGGTCGAGGTCGCCGGTCGGCTCGTCGCAGATCAGGAAGGTCGGGTCGGACACGATGGCGCGCGCGATGGCGACACGCTGCTGCTGGCCGCCGGAGAGTTCATTGGGGCGATGCGACTTGCGGTCGGCCAGGCCCACCAGCTGCAGCGCGATCTCCGCATTGCGCTTGCGCTGCGCGCCGCCCAGCTTGGTCAGCAGCAGCGGCAGTTCGACATTGCGCTGCGCGGTCAGCGTGGGCATCAGGTTGTAGAACTGGAACACGAAGCCGACATGCGAGCTGCGCCAGTGCGCGAGCTGCCCATCGTTCATCTGGTCGATGCGCTGGCCTTCGATCTCGATCTCGCCGCCGGTGGGCGTGTCCAGCCCACCGATCAGGTTCAACAGCGTGGTCTTGCCCGAGCCGGACGGGCCCATCAGGGCGACGAAATCGCCATGCGGGATGTCGAGGTCGATGCCGTGCAGCACCTGCACCTTCTCGGGGCCACGCTGGTAGGTCTTGGTGAGGTTGCGGATGGAAACCAGGGAAGACATCGGCAGGGTCCTTGTTGGAGGCGGAGAGGCGAACGGCGATGGTGCGGTTCAAGCAGGACGGATTCCGTCCTCGATGGACGTGGTCTGCCCGTCATGCGACGGATGGCGCCACACGGGATCGACAGGTGCCGGTGGGGCGGCGCGGTTGTTCAGTGGTTCGCCGCGTGAGAAACTTCCTCACACAGCGCATGCCTTACTCGGTGTCTTCGGCCAACACGACCTTGACGCCGTCCTTCAGTTCGGCAGGCGGATCCAGTACGACGGTTTCGCCGGCCTGCAGTCCATCGGTGACGTGCGTATCGTCGCCCAGCTTGCCGGCCACCTTCAGGCCGCGCTGCTGCACGGTGTCGTCGTCGCCGACCACGAAGGCCACCTGCGCGCCATCGCGCTCGACCACGGCGGCGGCGGGAACACGCACGCCCTTGGGCTGTTCGGCCTGTTGCGGCCTGGCGGCTTCCAGGAAGCTGACGCGCACGCCCATGTCCGGCACGATGCGCGGGTCCTTCACGCTCAGCGCCACGCGCACCTTGACCGTCGCCTTGCTGCGGTCGGCGGTGGGGATGATGGCGATCACTTCGCCGGGAATCTGCCAGTCGGGATAGGCATTCAACGTGGCCTGGATCGGCATCTTCGGCTGCACGCGGCCGATGAAGGACTCGTTGACCTCCACTTCCACTTCCAGCGATTCCATGTCGACGATGGTGCCGATGCCGGTGCGGGTGAAGCCGCCGCCCGCCGACAGCGGCGAGACGATTTCGCCTGGCTGCGCGGCCTTGGCGATCACCACGCCGGCGAACGGCGCGCGCACGATAGTGTTGTCCAGACCGATGTCGGCGATCTTCAGCCGGTCCGCCGCAGTCCGTTCGTTGCGCTGCGCGGTCAGCACCTGCGCGCGCAGCAGGTCGCGTTGGGCGACGGCCTGGTCGTACTGCGCCTTCGACACCAGCTGCTGCGCGACGAGCGACGACAGGCGTCGTGCGTTCGCTTCCGCTTCCACCAGCTGCGCCTGCACGCCGCCGGTCTGGCTGCGCGCGGCCTGCAACTGGCTCTGCGAGAGGGCGCGGTCGGCATCGGCATCGATCGGTTCAAGCCGCGCGAGCACCTGGCCGGCTTCCACCCGCATGCCTTCCTCGATGAGCACTTCCTGCACCTTGCCCGTGACCTTGGCGGACACGGTGGCCATGCGCCGGGCGACGACATAACCCGACGCATCCAGCACTGAGGCCGAGGCGGCGTTGTTGCCCAACGCGACGGTGGGGGCGGTGCGCACCTCGATCGGCTTCTCGCGGCCAAACACGGCCCAGCCTGCTGCCGCCAGCGCCAGCAGCACGACGACCACGCCCAGCGTGATCCACAGGCCGCGGCGCGACGGCGGGGCCGGCGGCGGCGCCTTGCGGTCGATGCGGAGTTCCTTCAGCAGGTCGGCAGACGTGTTCATGCGTATCCAGACGGTGAATGCGGGGAAGTGTGACCAGCAAGAGTAACGGAAGCCTAGTTGCCGGAAGTCACTTCGTGCGGCGATGGCCGGCCTTGGCCTTCCACGGGGCGCATCGTGGGCCAGCGGGCGCCTCCATCCCAGTGACACCTGTCACCTGATTCGCCTGAGGGCCTGCACTCATCACAGGGAAGATGCAGGGGCACGATGGCCACACCTTCCGACGAGACCGTCGCATGAACGTGGCAAGCCTCACCTCCACACCCTTGGCCCGCCTGCGCGGCGTGCGCCACCACTACGGCAAGACGCTGGCGCTGGATGGCCTGGACCTGGCGCTGCCGGCGGGCCAGGTGCTCGCGCTGCTGGGCCCGAACGGGGCAGGCAAGAGCACGGCCATCAGCCTGCTGCTGGGCCTGCAACGTGCCGATGCCGGTACCGCCGAGCTGTTCGGCCTGCCCCCGCAGGCCCTCGACGCACGCCGTCGCGCCGGGGTGATGCTGCAGGCGGCGGCCGTGCCCGACACCCTGAAGGTCCGCGAGCTGATCGAACTGACGCGCAGCTACTACCCGCAGCCGCGCAGCGTCGCCGACCTGGTTGCGCTGGCCGGACTTGATGGCCTGATGGCGCGTCGCTACGGCCAGCTCTCCGGCGGCCAGCAGCGGCGCGTGCAGTTCGCGCTGGCGGTCTGCGGCCGGCCCGAGCTGCTGTTCCTCGATGAACCCACCACCGGCCTGGATATCGATGCGCGGCAGACCTTGTGGAAAGCCATTCGCGAACTGCGTTCGCAAGGGTGTGCGGTGCTGTTGACCACGCATTACCTGGAAGAAGCCGAAGCTCTCGCCGACCGGGTCGTGGTGGTGAACCACGGGCGCGTGGTGGCGGAGGGCACCGTCGCGCAGATCCGTGCGCACGTGGCCCAGCGCCGCATCCGTTGCACCAGCGCCCTGCCGGTGGGGCTGGTGCAGGGATGGCCGGGCGTGCAACTGGCGCAGCGCGATGGCGTACGGCTGGAGATCGTGGCCGAATCCGCCGAATCCGTCGTGCGCCGCCTGCTGGCCGAAGACGCCGCCTTGTCCGACCTGGAAGTGCAGCGTGCCGGCCTGGCCGACGCCTTCCTCGCCCTTACCCGTGATGCACAGAAGGATGCCGCCTGATGGATGCCGTCGCTCCCGTCCCGTTCTCCTCCACCCGCGCGTATGTGCTGGAAGCGCGCTACGAGTTCCTGCGCCTGCTGCGCACGCCGTCGTTCTCGCTGCCGTGCCTGCTGTTCCCGCCCGTGTTCTATCTGTTGTTCGGTGTGCTGCTCGGCGGCAAGGGTGGGCCGGTCGCGGCGCAGTACATGCTGGCCGGCTATGGCGTGTTCGGCGTGATCGGCGTGGCGCTGTTCGGCTTCGGCGTGACCGTGGCGATGGATCGCGAGCAAGGGCTGCTGACGCTCAAGCGCGCGCAACCGATGCCGCCGGGCGCGTACCTGGTCGCGAAGATGGCGATGGCGCTGTTGTTCGCCGCGATCATCCTGTCGCTGCTGGCCGCGCTCGCGGCGGGTGTGGCGCACGTGCAGCTGTCGGCCGCACAGTGGATCGCGTGGGCCGCCACCTGCCTGGTCGGCGTGTTGCCTTTCAGTGCGCTCGGCCTGTGGCTGGGTACGCTGGTCAGCGGGCGCGGCGCGCCGGCGCTGATCAATCTGATCTACCTGCCGATGGCGTTCCTGTCGGGGCTGTGGGTGCCCCTGAGCATGTTGCCGTCCGTGCTGCAGACCACCGCCCCGATGTGGCCGGCGTATCATCTGGCGCAGGTCGCGCAACAGGCCGTCGGCGTGGGTGCCGGGCGTCCGTTGCTGCATCTGGCCGTGCTGGCCGCCATGGCCACGCTGTTCTTCGTGCTGGCCCGCCGCCGCCTGGTGCAGTGAGCCGGAACCCCGGCCCAAGGAGTCGTCCATGAAGCCGTCCTCGTCGTCCCTGCTGTCCACGTTGACGCGCCTGCGCGACCGCCTGGTGCCGGAAGCGCTCGGCCTCGGCTGGATGCCGATCTTCCTGCTGGGCTACCTGGTGTTCCTGTTCGTGCCGGTGCTGGTGCCATCCAACGCCGACTGGGGCGAAGGCGTGCGCTGGTACCTGTGGCCAACGCTGCTGTCGATCGCGGTGTTCCTGCCGATGTACTTCCTGGCCTACCGCGGCAGCGCGCTGGCGCGCGTGCTATGCACGCTGGGCATCGCCGCGCTGGGCTACGGACTGATGCCGTTCAACGCCTTCTCCAACACCTACGTCATCTACGCGGCGGCCTTCGTCGCGTTGCTGCCGGGGTCGATGTGGATCCGGCTGGAGGTCTTTGCCGTCCTGATCATCGCGTACTGCGGCATGGCCGCGTGGCTGGGCTTCCCGGTGTTCGTGCCGGTGGTGACCGCGATCGTGTCGGTGGCGGTGTTCAGCGGCAACTACTTCCAGTCGGAAACCGTGCGCAAGCGCGCCGAGCTGAAGCTCTCGCACGAGGAAGTGCGCCGCCTCGCCGCGCTCGCCGAACGCGAACGCATCGGCCGCGACCTGCACGATCTGCTCGGCCACACCCTGTCGTTGGTGGCGCTGAAATCCGATCTCGCCGGCCGGCTGATCGAACGCGATCCGCACGCCGCCCGCAACGAGATCAACGATGTCAGCCGCGTCGCGCGCGATGCACTGGCGCAGGTACGCCGTGCGGTGACCGGCATCCGGGCGGCGGGGTTGGCAGCCGAACTGGCGTCCGCGCGCCTGCTGCTGGAATCGGACGGCGTCACCTTGCGATACGACGCACAGGAGGTGGCGTTGCCGGCTGATCTGGAGACAGTACTCGCGCTGAGCCTGCGCGAGGCGGTGACCAACATCCAGCGCCACGCGCGCGCCACGCTCGCCGAGGTCACCCTGGCCTGCAGCGACGGGCACCTGCAACTGCGCATCCGCGACAACGGCGTGGGCAGCGCCGCCGTTCCCGGCAACGGGCTCGCCGGCATGCGCGAGCGCGTGGAAGCGCGCGGCGGCCGCTTGCGCATCGACTCCACGCTACGTCAGGGCACCTGCGTGGAGATCACGCTGCCGTTGCCATCGGGTGAGGAGGCGGTGGCAGTCTCTGAGGAAACGTCTGTAGGAGCGACGTAAGTCGCGACCGCACGGCCGAAGTATCCATCGACGTCGACGGACAGGAACAGATGCAAGCCGCCACGCGTTTTACCACGGGTGGACAAGCCGGGCGGGCGCGAATAACGTCGCTCCTACAACCAGCGGTCCACTTCTTCGAGATGATTTGCTAGCGTGTCACCCGACCTTCCCACCCTGACGTGCCCATGATCCGCGTCCTCCTAGCTGAAGACCAGGCCATGGTGCGCGGTGCGCTCACCGCGCTGCTGGGCATGGAGAGCGACATCGACGTCGTCGGCAGCGCCGCCGATGGCGAGACGGCGTGGCGCGAACTGCAGCGGCTCAAGCCCGACCTGCTGGTCACCGACATCGAGATGCCCGGTCTGACCGGGCTGGAACTCGCGCAACGCATCCAGCGGCATGAGCTGCCGTGCAAGGTCGTTATCGTCACCACATTCGCGCGCAGCGGGTTCCTGCGGCGCGCGCTCGATGCCGGCGTGTCCGGCTACCTGCTCAAGGATGCGCCTGCCGAAGACCTGGCCGAGGCGCTGCGCAAGGTGCACCGTGGCGGCCGCGCCATCGATCCCCAGCTCGCACTGGAAGCGTGGTCCGACGCCGATCCGCTCAACGACCGCGAACGCCAGGTGTTGCGGCTGGCTGGCGAAGGCCAGTCCGCGGGCGACATGGCGAAGCAGTTGAACCTGTCGCAAGGCACCGTGCGCAACTACCTCTCCGAAGCGATCGGGAAACTCGGCGTGGCCAACCGCATCGAAGCCTATCGGTTGGCGCGGCAGCGGGGGTGGTTGTAGGCGCGCAGCCGTGCTTTTCTGTAGGAGCGACGCAAGTCGCGACCGCAGACCCGACACCGCGCGGCGTCCCTATCCGGCAGACACGAAGCGTTGCGTGCCCACTACGCGGTGATGCGCGATAACGAGGGCACTGATGGCGTGCGGTCGCGACTTACGTCGCTCCTATAGAGAGCAACATCAGCCGCCGTAACGCGCCTTCAGCATCGCGTACGCACTGCGAAGCGCCAGGGCCTCGCCACCGGCGGGGCGGCCGGCGCGGTCGTTGTCGTTCCACGCATACACGTCCAGGTGCGCCCACTTCATCCCGTCCGGCACGAAGCGCTCCAGATACAACGCGGCGGTGACGGCACCGGCCATGCGCGAGCCGGCGTTGGCCAGGTCGGCGATGCCGCTGGTCAGGTAGCGCAGGTACGGACGCCACAGCGGCATGCGCCACACCGGGTCGCGCATGCGCTCGCCGGCGGCGATCCAGTCGTTGGCTACCGCGTCGTCGTTGGCGAACAGCGCCGGCAGGTCCGGGCCCAGCGCGATGCGGGCCGCGCCGGTAAGGGTGGCGAAGTCCAGCAGCAGGTCGGGCGTCTGTTCGCCGGCATAGGTCAGCGCGTCGCACAGGATCACGCGGCCCTCGGCATCGGTGTTGTCGATCTCGACGCTGACGCCCTTGCGCGTGGCGATCACGTCGCCGGGACGGAAGGCGTTCGGGCCGATGCTGTTCTCCACCGCCGGCACCAGCAGGGTCAACCGCACCGGCAGGCGGCGCGCCATCACCAGGCGCGCCAGCGCGATCGCGTGCGCGGCGCCGCCCATGTCCTTCTTCATGTGGCGCATGCCGTCCGCCGGCTTGATGTCCAGGCCGCCGGTGTCGAAGCACACGCCCTTGCCGACCACCGCCACGTGCGGAAGCGACGCGTCGCCCCAGCGCAGCGCGATCAGCCGCGGCGCCCGGTGCGAGGCACGCCCCACGGCGTGGATGGCGGGGAAGTTGTGCGTCAGCAGCCCGTCACCGGCGATCACCTCGACCTCCGCGCCATGCGCGGTGGCCAGCGCGCGCACCGCGTCTTCCAGCTCGTCCGGGCCCATGTGTTCGGTCGGCGTGTTGACCAGGTCGCGCACCTGCAGGCTGGCGGCCAACAGGTCCAGCGCTTCGGCATCGGCCTGCGGCAGGGCCAGGCGCGCCGGCTTGCGCGCCGGCTGCTTGTAGCGGTCGAACCTGTAACTGCCCAGGCCCCACCCCAACTGCAGCGCCACCCGTGCGTCGGCGGAGAGATCGGTCGCCACCTTCCAGTCGCCCGCTGGCAGGCCGAACGGGGCGTGCGCGTACGCATACGGATCCAGCGCGTCGCCGATGCCGATGACCGCGCCGGCCACGCCGTGTTCGCCCGGCAGCGCCAGCAGCGAGCCGGGCGATGCGGTGAAGTTCTGCGCGTCCAGCCAGGCGTTCACCGCCGGCGATTGCGTCGCGCGCCATGCGGCCAGCTGCGCGCGTTCCAGCACATGCAAGGCATGGGCATTGGCGGAAGAGTCGGTGTAGGCGAGGGCGGCGCTCATGCGGCGGCGTGTTCCGTGGCGAAGTCGGGATGGGCGTCCAGCCAGTCGGCCAGCGCGGTGAGGGTATTGAACTCGAGATCCGGGCGCAGCGCGTCGTGCGGCCATGCCTGCGGTATGCCGGCATGGTCTTCCGGGCGGTTGATCCAGCAGCTGCGCAGACCGGCCTGCAACGCGCCGACCACATCCATCTCGATGTGGTCGCCGACATGCAGCACCTCGCCCGGCGGTACGGCCAGCAGGTCGCAGGCGGCGTGGAAGATGCTGGCTTCCGGCTTCGCCGCGCCATGTTCGCGCGAATGCACCTGGTGCACGAAGAGATGGCCCAGTCCGATGCGCTGCAGGTCGGCATTGCCATTGGTGACCGCCGCGATCGGCAGGCGCGCGGCGAGGCGCTGCAGGGCGTCCAGTGCGTCCGGGTAGTACTCGACCTGGTTGCGGGCGGCGTAGAACGTTTCGTAGGCCGGTTCCAGCAGGGCCATGTCGGCGCCGCTCTCGCGCAGCGCGTGCTCCAGCGTCATCCGGCGGAGGATGCTGAGGTCGTGCTTGTGCTGCGGGTGCGCGGCGAAGACCTGCTCGCGGACGGCGCGCATGCGGTCGACGGGGAACAGGGTGGCGGTGGCGGGGCTGTGCTCGCGCAGCCAGTCATCTAGGACGCGTTCGATGCGTTCGCCGATGGGGGCGAACGGCCAGAGGGTGTCGTCGAGGTCGAGGGTGATGGCGCGGACGGGGAAGCTCATCGGAGTGATTTTACTCCAGTGCGCCCGGCGTCATTTCACTGTGGGAATTCCGGCCGCAGGGGTAGGTCTCGGTGTGCCGGCATGGCGCCGCTGGCCGCGGGGGCCTTACTTTCTTTGCTTGTGCAAAGAAAGTAAGCAAAGAAAGCAC
>CAMPIO010000035.1 GCA_946886405.1 uncultured Pseudoxanthomonas sp. | reverse complement strand
GTGCTTCGCACGCACTTCCACCGCATCCGCGAAGCCATCATCGGCCCCGACCTGTCCACGCGCCGCCTGCTGGTGGACCAGGTGCTGGCGGCCGAACCGGTGAAAGAAGCCATCGTCGAACAGGCGCGCCGCGACAAGTCCAAGCCCGAGGACGCGTGGAAGAAGGCGCACGCCTATGCCTGGGAAATCGCCGCCGACTATTCCAACCCCGTCGTGCGCTCGGCCAGTTTCCTGCTGAGCCACGTGTGGAACCAGATCTACGACGGCGTGCTGGTCCACCACCTGGACAAGTTCAAGGAAGCCGCGCCGGGCCACGAAGTCGTCTATGTGCCCTGCCACCGCAGCCACATGGATTACCTGCTGCTGTCGTACCTGCTGTACGAGCGCGGCATCGTGCCGCCGCACATTGCGGCCGGCATCAACCTCAACCTGCCGGTGGTCGGCACGCTGCTGCGCAAGGGTGGCGCGTTCTTCATGCGCCGCAGCTTCCGCGGCAATCCGCTGTATTCGGCGGTGTTCACCGAGTACGTGGCGCAGCTCGTCTCAGGCGGCTACTCGCTGGAGTACTTCATCGAAGGCGGGCGCTCGCGCACCGGCCGGCTGCTGCCGCCCAAGGGCGGCATGATCTCGATGACGCTGCGCGCCTTCCTGCGCCAGCCGCGCAAGCCGGTGTTGTTCCAGCCGGTCTACATCGGCTACGAAAAGCTGCTGGAGGGTACCAGCTACCTGGACGAACTCAGCGGCCGGCCGAAGGAGAAGGAGTCCATCTGGGCCGTGCTGTGGGGCATTCCCAAAGTCCTGCGGCAGAACTACGGCCAGGTCGTGGTGAACTTCGGCGAGCCGATCCCGTTGAACGACGCACTGGCGAAGTACGCGCCCGAGTGGGACGGCACGCCGGTCGGTGAGGAGGAGAAGCCCGCGTGGCTGTCCGACATCGTCGATGCCCTGGCCCAGCAGATCCAGGTCAACATCAACCGCGCCGCCGACGTGAACCCGATCAACCTGCTGGCGCTGGCGCTGCTGTCCACGCCCAAGCACGCGATGGGCGAAGCCGACCTGATCGCGCAGATCGAGTTGTCGAAGACGCTGCTGGCCGAACTGCCGTATTCCGACCGCGTGACGGTCACGCCGCACTCGCCGGACCGCATCATCTCCCACGCCGAAGAAATCAACATGCTGCAGCGGATCAAGCATCCGCTGGGCGACGTATTGAGCGTGGACGACGACACCGCGGTGCTGCTGAGCTACTACCGCAACAACGTGCTGCACCTGTTCACCGCCTCGTCGTGGATCGCGTGCTGCTTCCAGAACAACCGTCGCATGAGCCGCGCCGGCGTGCTGCGGCTGGGTCGCACGCTATATCCGTTCCTGCAGGCCGAGCTTTTCCTGCCGTGGAGCGAGGACGAATTCGCCGAACGCATGGAGCGCACCATCGAGGTGTTCGTGCGCGAGGGCCTGCTGCAACAGGTCAACGACGACGACGGCGGCATCCTCGCGCGCAGCGCGGGCCAGACCGACGAAGTGTTCCGCCTGCGTGCGATCGGCCATTCGTTGCAGCAGGCGTTCGAGCGCTACTACATCGCCATCTCGGTGCTGGTGAAGAACGGTCCGGGCACGCTGGGTGCGGCCGAGCTGGAAAGCCTGTGTCAGCAGGCGGCGCAGCGACTCAGCCTGCTGTACGCGCCGGCAGCGCCGGAATTCTTCGACAAGACGCTGTTCCGCGGTTTCATCCAGAAGCTGCGCGAGCTGAAACTGGTGTGGCCGGACGAGAACAGCAAGCTGCTGTTCGACGACCGCCTGGATGCCTGGGCACGCGATGCGAAGGCCATCCTCGGCCGCGAACTGCGCCACACCATCGAGAAGGTCAGTCCGGAAGCGGTGAAAGCCGCCGCACCGGCCGAGGCGATGACCCCGCAGGATTGATCCGGCCGGCGCCCTGCGCTTGTGCCTGCCACCGTTTCGTACTTAACTGGCCGTCCGGGGGCTGGAAGAGTCCCGTGCCGTTCGCGACAGGGGAAACCGATGAACGACGACCACGCCCTGGCGCGCGTGCTCGAGCCGCTGTACGAATCGATACTGGATCCGGACAGGTTGGACGACTTCAACGTCCTGCTGGGCCAGTCCACGGGCAGCCACATCACCGCGATCCTCGGACACGATGTGTTGTGTGGTCGCGGCAGCGTCGCGCGCGTCAGCGGCGCCGATCCCAGGCAGGTGGCGGAAGAGTTGCAAGCCCTCGACTTGAACGTGGACCCCTGGATCAGCCGTGCGACGCCGCACCTGGCCACCGGCCGCGTGTTCAACACCGAAGACCTGCTGCCGAATGCGCAGATGCGCCGCACCGACGTCTACAACGCCTATTACCGGCAATTCGGCGTGGAGCAGCAGGTAGCCGCAGTCGGCCACTACGACGGCATGAACTCGATCACCCTGTCGATCTGCCGCGATGATCGCCATCGCCTGTTCGACGGGGACGAACTCGGCCTGTTCCAACGCGTCGTGCCGCATTGGGTGAACGCCTACGCCATCATGCGTCGCCTCGATCTGTTGCAGCAGCGCGTGAGTTCGCTGGAGGCGGCACTGGACCAGGCGCCGATGGCGATGTTCACCTTGTCCGCCAACCGCCAGGTGCTGAGTGCGAATGCCGCCGCCGAGCGCCTGCTGGGCTTGGGCGTGCTGCATCGCGCTGCGGGCTACCTGTCCGCATCCGGCTGGCAGGACACCGCGCTGCAGAACCTGCTCGCGCGTGCCACGCTGGCGCGCGTGGATGGCCGCGCAGGCGATGTTGAAAAGCTCGTGGTGCAGACGCCCGGCTTCGGCGCCGTCGCGATCACGGCGCACCCGCTCGCCCCGCCGCTGCTGGCCGGCGACGCGGCGTTGCTGGTGTTCGCTCAACCGGTCGCCGCGACGAATCCCGCGCGATTGGAGCACGCGCTGCAGCATCTCTTCGGCCTGACGGACGCCGAACGCCGCCTGGCGGTGGCCCTGCTGCAGCACGCCGACCTGGCCCTGGCGGCGCAGGCCTGCGGTGTGGCGCTGTCCACCGCGCAGACGCGGTTGAAGGTGGTGTTCGACAAGACCGGCGAGCGCAGCCAGACCGCGCTCGTCAGATTGCTGGGCGCGCTCAACGCGGTCTGCTGACCGCGACGGGAATCAGCACAACGCGTGGAACGTGCGCGTCAGCCACGCCTTCGCGGGCAGTGCACGTGCCGGGTCCCGTATCAGCCGATGCAGCGGTGATCCGCATTCCGACAGATAGGGCTCGTCCTCCATCACCAGCACCATGCGCAACAGGTCCACGCCACCCGGCAGGATGGCGGGTGGCAGGTACTCGCGGAAACCATAGTGCTCGAACACATCGTGCAGGAAGGGCTCGCACGCGACCAGGCAGAACTGGATGCGCGACTCCTGCGCCCAGCGGTAGGCTTCCTCCATCAGGCGGTCCACCACGGGCTTGTTGCGTTCGTCCGCCTGCACGGCGAAGCGCGTGCCGACGGCCACCTGCGACAACGGCCAGGTGCGGGCGAAGTCATCGATCCGGAACAGGTTGCCGTACTCGACCTGCACCGCCAGCGGCGAGAAGTCGTGCAACCGCAGCGTGGCGATCGCCTGTGCCCCCTTCTCCACCGCCAGCGTGGTGCCGCACCCGTCCAGCCCGTCGGTGACGCGCTTGCTGCGGTCGCCGAACTGGCCCTGCTCGTGGAAATACACTTCGCGACGCAGGCGCGGAACATCGCCCAGCGCTTCGCCAGGCAGCATGCGCCGCATCCGCAGTCCGATGCCCGCCAACGCCGCTTCCGTCGATGCCGACGCCAGCCTCGCTTCGCGGGCCGAGACCGGCATGCGGTGGGTGAATGGTTTGTCCTGCTCCATGCCACTCCCTCGCCACCGCGCAGGCGTGCGCGTGGCATGTTGTCGGGAACCGCGGCGCCGGCAGGACGGCAGACGGTCAGTCGGTAGGGGGAATCCCCACACCCGGACTTCCAAGCAAGCATCGGGCCAACTCCCGGCGGAACCGGTCACGACGTTCAACGGAGCATGCCGGTGGCATCGCACGGGTCCCGGCACGGTCGCGATCGCGCACGGACGCGGCGCTGGAGCGGCATCGGGGGTGACGCGGTGCGTCAGATTGCGTCACCGTCGACGCGGCCCTGGCCTGCATCGATGATCGCCTGCACCGTGGCTATACTCGCCCGCGGTGTCCGGTGGGGAACCGGTCGCCACACGGAACGCCAACAAGAACAGGGGAACTCCATGCACGTCATCCACCTCGCCCGCATGGCGACATGCGCGGCGGCACTCGCGCTGCTCGCAGGCTGCGCACCCAAGTCCTACGCCGTGCGCCATCCGGCGCCCTCGCAGAGCCTGGTCTTCGGCACGCCGGCGCCTTCGACGGCCATCGCCTTCGTCGACGCTCGGCCCGCCCGCGACCGCGCATTCTCCAGCGGCGTGCTTCCAGCCGCGCTCACCGTGGACGGTGCGGCACTCGATCCGGCCGGCTACCTGGCCAGGAACCTGCAGGCCGAACTGGTGGCACGAGGATTTCCCGCCCAGGTCGGCGCGGGCGGCGACGCCCTGCCACGCCTGGAACTGGCGGACTTCCGCATACAGAACCATCGCGTCAACGGCTTCAGCCCCTTCGTCACGCTCACCTTCCTCAGCGGCGACCTGGTGACGCCGGAAGGCAAGCAGCGCCTGGCGGTTTTCGTGAAGCGCGGCAAGGTGCCGGTGTGGAGCTTCGACGAAGTCATCGAGCCCACATTCAACCAGCCTCTGTCGCTGGCGACCAAGGAACTGGCCGCGAAGATCGCTGCCCACCTGCACGGCGTCCGCAGCAGCGATGCCGACGTGGATCGGCTGGTGTCGAGCATCGCCGATCGCGGCGACGACAGCTACCTCGATGTGTATGCACTGGGCTTCACCAACAATCCGAAGGCCATCGACACCGTCGCCAAGCTGGCGCGCGACCCGGACGAGTACGTGCGCCTGGCTGCCATCTCGTCGCTCGGCACGCTGGATGCCGTCGGCCAGCTCGACCTGCTGACCTCCATCTATCGCGAGGCCACCCTGTGGCAGGATCGCGCGATGGCGCTGAAGTCGATCGGCGACCTGGACTCGGCAGCGGCAGATGCCTTCCTGCAGGCGGAACACACCGCGCTGGAGGCGAAGGCCGGCAACCGGGAAGTCGACTGGACACTGCAGGTGGTCCGCCTCTACCGCTGAGCCACACGATCCGTTTTCGCGATGGCCCGCCCCGCGGGCCATCGTCGTTTCCGCGGCGCGGAATTCAGGCGGGCTCGTCCGGGATCAGTGCGCTCTCGAGGCGCGCGATGCAGTCCTTCAGCCACAGCTTGCGCTTCTTCAATCGCTTGATCGCGACCTCATCAGCGTCCGCATCATCGACCAGGCGCGCGATGGCGTCGTCCAGGTCACGATGCTCGACCCGCAGCGCGGTGATCTTCTCGGTGATGTCGGCGGGGTCGTCGGTATTCACGCGGCGAGCGTACACCGTCACCCTCCCTACCGTCACCGCGTGTGCCGCTTTGCCGGGTGCTAGCATCGGTCGCCGGCGAGGGACCGGTGCCGACGACTTACGGGGAATCCATGTCATTGTTTTCACGCTGCTGCGTCGTGGCGCTGTTGTCGTGCGCCTGCTCGCCTTCCGCCAGGGCGGCCGACCGCCTGCCTCCACCGCCGGATACCTTGCATGCGGCGCCGCTGCATCTGGTCGTGTTGAACGAACGCACCCGCATGCAGGTGCCCTACGTCGGCCCTGCGGGCGTGCCGACCGTCGTGTCCAACACCATCCCTGCGGGTGCCCTGCTGGCCGGCAACCTGATCGGTGGCCTGGTGGTCGCCGGTATCGAGCATCAACGATTGAAAGAGGCACGTGCGACCGTGCAGCCTGCTTACAACCTGCTGCGCCAGCACCAGTGCCTGCTGGATGGCAGCACGACCTTCATGGATGCGCTTGAGCCGGTGGCGCGCCTGGATGCCCACCCGGTGACGGCTCGCCGCGTATTGACCGACACGATGACGCTGGATGACGCGGTCTCGGCCAAGCAGGAACGCCACCTGCTGCTGATCAGCTATGCGCTGACACCCGACCTCGGCCATCTGTTGACCACGGTGCACGCGATGTATGCGCCCGCAGGGGAAAACGGGAAGGATTCCCGGGTCAGCTGGGACGGCCAGATCACCGTGGCCGCGTCCGCGCCGCCGCTGCCGGCGAAGACGCCCGAGCACACCGCCCGTCTGGTGGCGGAAACCCATGCCCGCTGGATTGCGACCGGCGGCGACGCACTGGTGGACGCCGCCAATCGTGGCGATCGCGATGCGCGACGCGAAGTAGCCGCACGATACAAGGATCACCAGGACCTGTTGAAGCAGGCACGCGCGGACGACTGGTCGCTGCATCACGCCGCGCTCGAGCATGCGCGAGGTTGGGTGGCGGACGATTGCTCCGCACTGCGCCAGGCTCTCCAGGCCAATGCCTCGCGGGCCACTGCGCTGCTGCCGCGAGTCTATGCACAGGACCTGCCGCCGTTTCCCAAGCCCGGCTTCTGGAAGATGCCGCCGATCCCCGAGGAAATCCGCGATGGCATGGTCATCCGCGCCGCAGGGCCGATGGCCTGGCTGTCATGGCCCGAAGGCGGGACCCAGCCGGGCAAGTACCCATCTTCATCCTGGATGCTGGAAGAGAACGAAGCCTCGGATACGGCCGGCTCGCCCGAAGAGGCAGCGCAGAGCGGCAACGCCCAGGAATGAATGGCGCGCCAGTGGTGTGCGACGGGGCGCCGGTGGGGGCCGGGTAGAATGTCGGCATGAGTACTGTCTTGCCCTTGCCCGATCCCACCTTGCGCCGCACGGCTGCCGATCCGCGCCGTGCGATGCACGAGCAGGGCAAGCTGGCCAGGCGCCTGCGCCGCCAGGTCGGCCAGGCGATCGCCGACTTCGGCATGATCGAGGAGGGCGACAAGGTGATGGTGTGCCTGTCCGGCGGCAAGGACAGCTACACCCTGCTCGACATCCTGATGAAACTTCAGAAAAAGGCGCCGGTGCGCTTCGAACTGGTGGCGGTGAACCTGGACCAGAAGCAGCCCGGCTTCCCCGAGCACGTGCTGCCCGAGTATCTGGAACGCGTCGGCGTACCGTTCCACATCCTCGAGCAGGACACCTACTCGGTGGTCAGCCGCGTGATCCCGGAAGGCAAGACTATGTGCTCGCTGTGCTCGCGCCTGCGCCGCGGCTCGCTCTACCGCTACGCCGAGGAGAACGGCTTCACCAAGATCGCGCTGGGCCACCACCGCGACGACCTGGTGGCCACGTTCTTCCTCAACATGTTCTTCCACGCCAAGCTGTCGGGCATGCCGCCCAAGCTGTTGTCGGACAACGGCAAGCACGTGGTGATACGCCCGCTCGCCTACGTGCGCGAGGACGATATCGCCGAGTACGCCGAGGCCAGGGCGTTCCCGATCATCCCCTGCAACCTGTGCGGCAGCCAGGAAAACCTGCAGCGCAAGCAGGTCAAGAAGATGATGGATGCCTGGGAGCGCGAGACGCCCGGCCGCATCGAGACCATCGCGCGTGCGCTGGGCGACATCCGCCCGTCGCAGCTGAGCGATCCGACACTGTTCGATTTCCTTTCGCTGGGCCACCGCGACGGCGCCGCACTGCCCGACGCCCACGCGTGGCTGACGGGCGAGCCGAACGCCGCCTTGGCGGACGAGGACACCTGACCCCGCTATAGCCTCGACGTCATTCCGGCGAAAGCCCGAATCCACTGCGGGAGCAACATGGATCCCGGCTTTCGCCGGGATGACGAACCAGACAATCCACCCCGATTTTCCATCCCTCTTTCCGGTCCCCATTCTTCATGTTCTTCCGCAATCTCACGCTGTTCCGCTTCCCCACTTCCCTCGATTTCTCCCAGCTCGATGAACTGCTGCCCGAGGCGGCGCTCAAGCCTGTCGGTCCGCTGGAGCTGTCCTCGCGCGGCTTCATTTCCCCGTTCGGTCGCGGCGAAGAGGCGCTGTCCCACCGCATCAATGACGCCATCTGGCTGAGCGTCGGCGGCGAGGACAAGATCCTGCCCGGCGCCGTGGTCAACGACCTGCTGCAGAAGAAGCTGCAGGAGATCGAGGCGAAGGAAGGCCGCAAGCCCGGCGGCAAGACCCGCAAGCGGCTGAAGGACGACCTGCTGCACGAACTGCTGCCGCGGGCCTTCGTCAAACCGTCGCGTACCGATGCATTGATCGACCTGGAGCACGGCTTCATCGCCATCGACGCGTCCTCGCGCAAGACCGGCGAGAACGTCGTGTCGGAAGTGCGCCGCGCGCTGGGCAGCTTTCCCGCGCTGCCGCTCAACGCCGAAGTCGCGCCGCGCAGCGTGCTGACCGGCTGGATTGCCGGCGAACCGCTGCCGGAAGGCCTGTCGCTGGGCGAAGAGTGCGAGCTCAGGGACGCGATGGAAGGCGGCGCGGTGGTGAAGTGCCAGAACCAGGAACTGCAGAGCGACGAGATCGCCAAGCATCTGGAAGCCGGCAAGCAGGTCACCAAACTGGCGCTGGTGCTCGACGACCACGTGTCGTTCGTCCTCGGCGAGGACCTGATCGTGCGCAAGCTGAAGTTCCTCGACGGCGCAGTCGACCAGTTGGAAAACACCGAACACGACGACCTGCGCGCCGAGCTCGACGCCCGCTTCGCCCTGATGGCCGGCGAAGTGAAGCGGTTGTTCCTGGTGCTGGAGCACGCGCTGAAACTCAGCAAGGCAGACTGAAGATCCGCCGGGACCTCCCGCTTTCCGGGGGTGACCTTCGCCCGCATGAGGGGCGTTGCGACGGTTTCGCCCCGTACGACGTAGTTGCATGACGTGACCGAACGCTGCATGGTCAGTCGCGCACCTACCTCCACAAGGAGCTGTCATGAAAGTGATGTCCGTGTCCGTCGTGGCGTTCGGGATCGCCCTCTCCCTGGTTGGCGCACCTGCTCACGCCGACGGCGGCGCAGCGCCAGTACTCGAGCTGCCCGCCACCCTGACCTCTTCCGGCAAGGCGTTTATCGCCCGCTGCGATGACAAGGCGTTCGCCAATGCGGCCGATCCCCGCCAGCGGGCCGAACGTTGCGAGAAACTGCTCGCCCAGTGGCGCGTCGAAGCGGCATGGCGCGATCAGCGCCCGCACGAGGGCAAGGTGACTTTCGGTGCCCCGCGTGGCATTTCCCCATATCCCCCTTCGCCCAACGTCGCGTCGCGCTGACTGCGACTCTGCCGTGGCCTGGCGCATCCCGCACGGTCACGGTGTCACTGCACATCCACACATCACGCGGTCGGACCGTGCAGGACCGATCACACCGCCGAACCGCAGGGAGTTCTCATGAAAGCAAGCTCGATGTCCGTGATGCTGGTTGCCGCGCTTCTGTCGGCGCCCGCCTTGGCGGAGTCCGAAGTACAGACACTGGTTGTCCCCGGCACCCTGACCGATGCTGGCCGCCAGTTCGCCAGCGAGTGTTCCGATACCGCCTTCGCCCAGCACAGCGATACCGCCGCGCTGGCGGAACGCTGCGAGCGACTGCTTGCACGCTGGTGGCGGCAAGCCGAAATCCGCGATGCGCGTCGCGCCAATCCGCGGATCGAGAACGTTTACACCGTTTCAGCGCGCGAACAGGCCCATCTGCCTTATGACACGGTCGCCGCGCTGAGACAGGCACCGCTGCTGCATAGCTACGGTGGCCTCAGCGCGAGCCGCTGAACCTGCCTGCCCTCACACAGGGGCAGGCACATCGGCATGGCCTTACAATCCAGGGCCATGCCCCTGCCTCTCCACCGCCTGATTGCGCGCACGCCACGCAGCGTCGCGCGCGACACGATTGATCTGGTGATGGACGACGGTCGCACGCTGACCGTTCAACGTGTCCGTGATCCACGCGCCAAACGGCTCAAACTCAGTATTGACGAACGCGGCGCGCGGCTGACGCTGCCGTGGCGTGCCAGTCTTGTTTCCGGTGAACGCTTCCTGCTGGAACACCGTGCATGGCTGGGCGAACAACTTGCCCGCCATGCAGCGGATGACGACGCGACATCCTTCGTTCCAAACGTCACGCCCTGCCTGCCGCTGCGCGGCGAGGACGTCCCTCTGCACTGGCACGAGGGACGCTTCGCCCGTATCGAACGGCAGCAGGACGGTATCCACGCATCGCTGCCCGCCCGTGCCAGCGACGCGACCTTGCGGAGGACGTTGCGTGGCTTCTACGAGGCCGAAGCGCGTGCCGACATAGGACGTTGGCTGCCCGCCTATCTCGGTGGCCTGCCACGGGCGCCGCGGCAGATCCGCCTGAAGGTGATGTCGTCGCAATGGGGTTCGCTGGCACCCGATGGCACGCTGACACTGGACCTGGCATTGGTACTGGGCCGGCCCTCGGCGTTCGAGTACGTGCTGGTCCACGAACTGTGCCATCTGCTCCAGGCCAACCATTCGCCAGCCTTCTGGCGGGAGGTCGAGGCCCGCTTTCCTGCCTGGCGCGACGAGCGGGCCTGGTTCCACGCGGAAGGGCGTCGACTGAAAGCCCGCCTGCACCGGCTGCTGGACGCGCACCGACAGCCCGCGCGGGTAACGTGACAGACCCGATGTCCTGAATGAGACCTGCGTCACGATTCAAAGGGTAAGCCGGCAGTGGCGGACCCGCAGGGACCGCCGGGCCACCCGGCCCCTCCCTACTTCCGATGCTGCCATGGACCGTCTCCCGCTCACGCCCCGTGCTCCGTACTCTCCCGCCCCTGCGCCCCGCGAGGGCGGCGCAGATTCGATGCGGGGGTTTTCGCTGTATGCCGTCCCCGCCTCCGAGACCGCCGCCAGCCTCAATGCACGTCGCGCCCTGATGAGCCGCAAGAGCCTGTCCGTGGAAGAAGCCGGGGCCCGCGCGCAGGAACGACGCCACGCGGCCAGCGCTATCCAGCGGTTCGACCGCTTCGCCAAGCTTCTCCTTGCGCTGCTGCTGGTAGCCGGCGGCGTGGCATGGCTCGGCAGCGCGCGGGACTCGATTCCCACCCTGCTGGCCGGCTACACCCTGCTGGGCGTGGCCGCAGCCGCACTCATCGCCCGGCTGACGCGCACTCCGGAAGCGGCACGCCTACCGCTGGAGCGGTATTACCTTCCCGACGAACAACTGGCCAGTGCGGAAGACATCACGCTGCTGCGCCGCCTGGCGCAGGACGACAGCGAACTCGATGCCGTCACCACCGCGTGGTGGCGAAGCAGCGCCCCGATCCGCAAGGGCGATATCGCGCTGGCCGTGGCGTTCGATGCCGCCAAGCGCGGTGCGTCAGGTCGCCAGAAACGCTGAGACCAGCCCGGCGACCGTCGCCGGGTCTTCCATGTGCAGGTGGTGCGTCCCGGCAACGACATGCAGCCGGCCATCGGGCAACAGCGCCGCACGCTGCGAACGCAGCGGTTCGGGGAAGTAAGTCTGCGGAGGATCCGCATAAACCACGGTCGTTGGACAGGTGACGCCCGCCACCAGCGCTGCCAGTTGCGCCTCGTCCAGCCGTTGCGGCGTGGGCAGGGTCAGGCGCGGGTCGCTGCTCCAGACGAAGCCGCCCGCCACCGGCCGCACACCGCGCTCGACCAGCAGGCGTGCGGCGGGTTCGCTCAACTGGTTCGCCTGCATACGGGCGCGCACTGGCGCGGCGAGATCGCTGAACACACGCAACTGCTTGCCCGGCAGCGCACGCGCGGCGGCGATCGCCTCGCGCCACCGGTCGGCCGTGCGCTCGACGGTCTCGGCCAGTCCACCCAGCGCTTCGATCACCACCAGGCGCTGCACGCGCTGCGGCACGGCGGCCGCCATCAGACTGGCGATGCCAGCGCCCATGGAATGACCGAGCAGCGAGAACGTCTCCCAGCCCAGCGCATCGGCGATGTCGAGCACCGCATTGACCGCCACGCCGCTGGTGTACTCCGCACCCGGCGCCAGATGCGCGCTGCGCCCATGACCCGGCAGGTCGGGCACCACCAGTTGCACGCCCGGCAGATGGCCGGCGAGCGGTACGAAGCTGGCCGCATTGTCCAGCCAGCCGTGCAGGGCCAGCACGCGCGGACCCGTCGCCGCCGCACGGCGCAGCCCGGTGATCCGGCCGAGCGCGATGTCGACTTCGAACTCGTGCAAGGTCATGCGGGCGCGTCGCTCGCCTGGCGGACCAGCGCGGCCAAGGCTTCGGCATGGCGTACATCGTCGTTGAGGCACGGGATATAACGCAGCTCACCACCCGCGTGCGCGACCTGTTCGGCGAAGCCGATGCCGACTTCCTCCAGCGTTTCCAGGCAATCGACCGCGAAGCCCGGGCACACCACGTCCACCTTGCGGACGCCGCGGGCCACGAGTGATTGCAGCGTGGTGTCGGTTGCAGGTTCCAGCCAGCGCTCCTTGCCGAAGCGGGACTGGTAGGTCAGCGTCCACTCGTCATCGCGTAGTCCCAACGCCTGCACGATGGCGCGCGTGCTGGCCTCGCACCGCTGTGGGTAGGGATCGCCGTTGCGCGCCAGCCGCTGCGGCAGCCCATGGTAAGAGAACAGCAGATGCTCGCCCGCACCCTGCAGGGCGCGCCACTGACGGATCGAGTCCACGACCGCCGCAACCCAGCCGGCATCGACCGAATAGTCTTCGATGAAGCATACATCGAGCCCCGCCGCCTCGCGCACGATCACGTCGCGTACCGATTCGGTGGTGGTCGTGGAGTACTGCGGATACAGCGGCAGCACCACCACGCGCCGGATGCCCTCGGCGCGCAGCGCCTGCAGTCGCTTGGCAAGCGACGGCTCGCCATAGCGCATCGCATCCTGCACGCGCCATCCCGGCAGCTGCGCCTGCAACGCCTCCGCCAGCCGGCGCGTGTGCACCGCCAACGGCGAGCCTTCGGGCATCCAGATGCTGGCGTACTTCGCGGCCGCTTTCGGTCCCCGCAGCGGCAGAATGATGAAGTGCAGCAGAGGACACCACAGCCATCGCGTCAGTTGCACCACGCGATGGTCGTGCAGGAATTCGGCCAAGTAGCGACGGACGGCGCGTGGCGTGGGTGCCTCGGGCGTACCGAGGTTGACGGCAAGCAGGGCGGTGGCGGGCGTATCGGGCATCCGCGTATTGTGGCAGAGCGCCTGCACCGTACCGAGCGGCCTGCGCGTATCGCCGCCATGGCTGTTCGCTGTCAGCACCGATTCATCCGTACGCGCCTACTTTCAGGCAGTTGCAGCCTCCTGCTGCGAAACCCCCTTATGGAGCCGTCATGAACCGCACCTCCCGTCGCCTGCTGCCGCCCACCGCGCTCGCGCTGGCCGCCGCCCTGTTCGCCGGCCAGGCCATCGCGGGTCCCAAGGAAGACGAGCGCGCCACCAACGCCGTGCGCGTGCTCAACGAGATCCAGCGCATTCCCGAGAACGGCATCCCCGACAAGCTGCTCGACGAAGGCAAGGCCATCATCGTCATTCCCGACACGCTGAAGGCCGGCCTGGTGATCGGCGGTCGTCGTGGGCATGGCCTGATGTCGGTGAAGAATCCCGACGGCAGCTGGTCGCAGCCGGTCTTCATCAAGCTCACCGGCGGCAGCATCGGCTTCCAGGCCGGCGTGCAGTCCTCGGACGTGGTGCTGGTGTTCCGCAACGACCGCTCGCTCGACTCCATCGTCAACGGCAAGTTCACCCTCGGCGCCGATGCCGGCGTGGCCGCCGGTCCGGTGGGCCGCAACGCCAGCGCCGCCACCGATGGCCAGCTGAAAGCCGAGATCTGGTCGTGGTCGCGTGCGCGTGGCCTGTTCGCCGGCGTGGCACTCGACGGCGCGGTGCTGCAGATCGACGACGATGCCAACACCGCTGTCTATGGCAGCGCCGCCACCCCGCGCGCCATCTTCGAAAGCCGCGCCGGCCAAGCGTCCGACGCCGTCGTGGGTTTCCGCGATGAGCTGGAGGAAGTCACCGAGCTCGCCCGCGGCAACCGTGGCACGACCGGCGCAACCGCATCGACCACGGCTCGCACGCCCGCACCCGCCGTTGCGCCGGTGGTGGTCGAAGCCCCCGCCCAGGCGCAGGGCTTCGAACCCGTGCAGGACGGCGAAGTGCGCACCGAGCCGCTGGATGGCACCCCGTAACGGAAGTAATGGGCGGTGGATCGCCATCCCGGCGGTCCGCCTGCGCTATCCTGAGCGCCCCAACTTTCCGGCGAGCACACCATGGGCGGTTTGAGCATCTGGCATTGGATCATCGTGCTGGTGGTCGTGTTGCTCGTTTTCGGCACCAAGCGCCTGCGCAACGCGGGCCAGGACCTGGGCGAAGCGGTCAAGGGTTTCAAGAAGGGCATGAAGGACGACGACAAGACGGCCGGCCAGCTTGATGACCAGTCGCGCACCGACGCGTCCAGCGCCGCCAAAGAGCGCGACCGCGACGCCAGCTGATCCGGCGGGACGTCCGCCGCGACCATGTTCGACATCGGTTTCAGTGAACTGCTGGTCATCGCGGTCGTCGCGTTGATCGTGCTCGGGCCCGAACGTCTTCCCAAGGCGGCGCGCTTCGCCGGCCTGTGGGTGCGACGCGCGCGCGCGCAGTGGTACTCGGTGAGGGACGAGCTGGAACGCGAACTCGCTTCCGAGGAACTCAAGCGCAACCTCAAGGACGCGCAGGACGCCCTCCGCGACACCGAACAGCGCATCCGCGACAGCACGCGCGAGACCGAACGCCAGTTCGAAGACGTACGTCAGGCCGCGCGCGATGATGCGAAAGCACTTCGCGACGACGTCGAGTCCGCCATCACGCCACCCGCGCTCGCGAGGCCGCCGGCAGCGGCGCCTGCAGACATGGAGCCCGAGCCGCTGATGGAAGCCGAACGCCGCCCCGATGCGACGACCGACGCGCCGCAGGAAGAGAGGCACGAGCCCGAGGCCGGCACCACCGCCGACCTGTTCCCACCGAAGGACGCGCGATGAATCGCGCCTCCCCGGATCAGGAAGCCGAAAGCAGCCTGATGGAACATCTGCTGGAACTGCGCACGCGGTTGATGCGTGGGCTGGCGGGCACGGGCGTCATCCTGCTGGCGCTGCTGCCGTTCGTGCGCCAGCTCTATGACCGCCTCGCGCAACCGCTGATTTCCCAGCTGCCGGCGGGGCAGGCGACGCAGATGATCGCCAGCGACCCGACGTCAGGCTTCTTCGCGCCGATCAAGCTGGCATTCTTCCTTGCCTTGTTCCTGTCCTCGCCCTGGCTGCTTTACCAGGCATGGAGCTTCGTCGCACCGGGCCTGTACAAGCATGAGAAGCGCCTGGCGATGCCGCTGCTGGTGTCGGCCATCGTGCTGTTCTACGCCGGCTGCGCGTTCGCCTACTTTCTGGTCCTGCCCAGCGTGTTCCATGCGCTGACCGTTTTCACGCCGGACATCGTGACGCTGGCGCCGGACCCTGCGAAGTACCTGGACTTCGTGATGGTGATCTTCCTGGCGTTCGGCGTCAGCTTCGAGCTGCCGGTGGCACTGGTGATCATGGTGCTGCTGGGCTGGGTGACACCGCAGCAGCTGCGCGAAGGCCGTGGCTACGCCATCGTCGGCGTGTTCGTCGTCGCCGCACTGATCACCCCGCCCGACGTGGTGTCGCAGCTGATGCTCGCCATCCCGATGTGCCTGCTGTACGAGCTGGGCATCATCGCGGCCGGGTGGTTGAAGCCGAAGCCGGCACCCGAGGCGCGGTAGTCTCGCGGCTCGGCAAGCTATGTCTCGATCACGGATGATCGCTTGTCGTAGAGCGGAGCTTGCTCCGCTGCTCTGACTCAGCCGAGCAAGCTCGGCTCTACGGAATGCGGAGGTGGCGTCTGCGCCGGCCTCGGCCGGATGGCTCAAATCAAGGAGCAGGCCGCTCCATAGGGTGGGCCCCGGCCCACTCCTCACGATGCTTCAGGCTCAAACCTCGATCCGGGACGGCGCCGTCGGTGCACCCGGCGCACCCGTACCTTCACCCAACATCTGCTGCCATGCCGCGTAGGCCGCGCCGGCCAGCACGGGCATCACCAGCGCCATCAGCGTGAACTGCCACAACCCCATCGCGATCGCCGCACCCACGGCCAGCGCCAGGATCGACGCGACCAGGAACGAGCCCATGCCGACGGCGAAGATGGCGATACCGGCCAGCAGGTAGAACACCAGCATCGCGGTCCAGTTGTGCAGGCACGCGCGCAGGCTGTTGCGCATGGCATCCATGACATGGGTACTCGAGAACAGGATCTGCGGCGAGGCGATGAACGTCATCCACTTCACCGCCACGAACACGATCGCCACCAGCAGCAGCCACAGCAGCAGGCGACCGGCCGGCAGACCTTCCACCAGCGAAGGATCGGGCTGGCCACCGGCGGCCGCGATGGTCTGCATCTTCTGGTAGACGTCGGCCAGGTGCTGCAGCTGTTCAGTGCCCACCAGCACGAACAGCAGCGCCCCCATGACCAGCGCGGCCAACAACTGCGGCAACAGGGTGGCCAACAGCGCGGGTGCATGGCCGTCGCGGACCGGTTGCAGCAGGTTCGACGGCCGCGCCGCACGGCCCTGGTCGACCTCGCGCACGGCCCAGAGCATGCCGGCGAAGAACAGCGGACCTCCCAGCACCAGCAGGAACTGCATCGCCAGCGTCATCGCCGGCACGGACACCGCCACCAGCGCCACGCTCATCGACAACAGGCCCCACAGCACCGCCAGCGTCGCCAGCGGCACCGGCGCGCGCTTCAGCAGCGCGAAGCCCGCCAGCAGCCATTCCGCGCCGGCACTGGCCGGCACCTTGTTGATCGTCGACATCGGGGTTCTCTGGGAGGTGTGCAGCAGGAAATCAGCGCGCGTGCAGACCACGCGCATGGCGGACGAACCGCCGCAATAGTTTGCGGGCTTGCGGCGCCGCCGTCACGCCGCGTGCGATGGTGCCGGGGCAGCGGCCCTCGCTGCGCAGGTGATCGGCACGGGCGTGCACGTAGCCGCGCATGTGGTGGGTGGCGAATTCAGGGTGGAACTGCACGCCCCAGGCGTGGTCGCGCCAGCGGAACGCATGGCAATCGTCCTGCTCGGAACGCGCCAGCACAGTGGCGCCTTCCGGCGGCCGCGCCACGGTCTGCACATGGGTGGCGTGGGCGGTGAACTTCAGAGGCAGCGCGCCGAACAGCGGGTCATCCTGCGCCTGCGGATGCAGGTCGATGTGGACGGTGCCGGATTCGCGCCCGGCCGGGTTGTAGGCCACCTCACCGCCCAGCGCGTGCGCCAGCAGCTGATGGCCGTAGCAGATGCCCAGCAGCGGCAGGCCTTCATGGGCCGCGTCGCGCAGCCATTCCGCACTGCGTTCGCTCCAGTCGGCACGGTCGGTGACCATCGCGGCCGAGCCGCTGACGATGACGCCGGCGAAACCTTCGCGCGGTGGCAGTGCATCGCCGCGTTCGACATTCGCCACCACCGTCTCGGCGGCTTCCAGCCCGGCGGCCACGCGGATCCAGTGGGGAAAGCCGCCATAGCGCCGCATCGAGCGCACCGGCTGACCGGTTTCGACGATGAGGAAAGGGGCTTTCACGGACATATCCACGACGGCGGCAAACAGGCCAAAAGCGGCGGAAGGACAACGGCTTGCCCGTATACTAGCCCGCTTTTCCGCAGTGCACGATAACGCGATGGCCGGACAAACCATTTCACCGGTAACCACCTTCCAGGGCCTGAGTTTCCAGGCGTTGATCCAGACCCTGAACCAGTATTGGGCCGAGCAGGGTTGCGTGCTGATCCAGCCGCTGGACCTGGAGGTCGGCGCCGGCACCTTCCATCCCGCCACGTTCCTGCGCGCGCTGGGACCGGAGCCGTGGAATGCCGCCTACGTGCAGCCCAGCCGCCGCCCCACCGACGGCCGCTACGGCGAGAACCCCAACCGCCTGCAGCGTTACTACCAGTACCAGGTGGTGATGAAGCCCAATCCGGACAACATCCAGGAGCTGTATCTGGGGTCGTTGAAGGCGCTGGGCATCGATCCGCGCGTGCACGACCTGCGCTTCGTCGAGGACAACTGGGAATCGCCGACCCTCGGCGCCTGGGGCCTGGGTTGGGAGGTCTGGTTGAACGGCATGGAAGTCACCCAGTTCACCTACTTCCAGCAGGCCGGCGGCCTGGAGTGCCGCCCGGTGCTCGGCGAGATCACCTACGGGCTGGAACGCCTGTGCATGTACCTGCAGAACGTCGACAACGTGTACGACCTGGTGTGGACGGTCGGCCCGCAGGGCGTGGTGAAGTACGGCGACGTGTACCACCAGAACGAAGTCGAGCAGAGCACGTACAACTTCGAGCATGCCAACGTCGAGGAACTGTTCAAGCGCTTCGACGCGCACGAGACGGAAGCCTTCAAGCTCGTTGAAGCCGGCCTGCCCCTGCCCGCCTACGAGCAGGTCATCAAGGCCAGCCACAGCTTCAACCTGCTGGACGCACGCCGCGCCATTTCCGTCACCGAGCGCCAGCGCTACATCCTGCGCGTGCGCAAGCTGGCGCAGGCGGTGGCCGAGGCGTACTACGCGCAGCGGGAGAAGCTGGGGTTTCCGGGGTTGAAGAAAGGAAACGCATGAAGACCCACTCCCCTCGGCGACCGCAGGAAGTCCCTGCGGGAGAGAGGGGTTGGGGAGAGGGTCCGGCGACACCCGGATGGTCGACCGCCACGGACTCCGCCGTACCCTCATCCGCCCTTCGGGCACCTTCTCCCGCAGGGAGAAGGGAACAACTCAAGGTTGCATGCACATGAGCGAACAAAAACCCCTGCTGATCGAACTGGGCACCGAAGAACTGCCGGTCAAGGCGCTGCCCGGTCTGGCACAGGCCTTCTTCGATGGCGTGATCGCGGCGCTCGACAAGCGTGGCGTCGGGTACGAGCGCGGTGACGCCAAGCCGCTGTACACGCCGCGCCGCCTGGCGGTGCTGCTGCCGGCGGTGGACGTGGAGCAGCCGGAGCAGAAATCCGAAGTGCTGGGCCCGTATCTCAACATCGCGCTTGACGCGAACGGTGCACCGACCAAGGCGCTGGAAGGCTTCGCGGCGAAGGCCGGCATCGACTGGACGCAGCTGGAGCGCACCACCGACGGCAAGGGCGAGCGCTTCGTCCACCGCGCGGTGAAGCCCGGCGCAAGGACTGCCGACCTGCTGGCCGACATCGTGCGCGAGGCGCTGGCCGGCATGCCGATCCCCAAGCCGATGCGCTGGGGCGACCACGACTACGCGTTCGCACGGCCGGTGCACTGGCTGGTGCTGCTGCTGGGCAAGGACGTGGTGGATGCCGATGTGCTGGGCGTGACATCCGACCGCATGAGTCGCGGCCATCGCTTCGAACACGACAAGCCGGTGTGGATCGGCCAGCCGGACGACTACGTCGATGCGCTGCATGGCGCCAAGGTGCTGGTCGACGCCGATGCGCGCCGTGCCCGCATCGTCGACGAAGTGCAGAAAGCCGCGACGCAGGCCGGCGGCAGCGCGCGCATTACCGACGACAACCTGGAGCAGGTGGTCTGCCTGACCGAGTGGCCGGCGGCGGTACTGTGCAGTTTCGAATCCGCGTTCCTGGCCGTGCCGCAGGAAGCGTTGATCGAAACGATGGAGATCAACCAGAAGTTCTTCCCGGTGCTGAGCGACGGCGGCAAGCTGACCGAGCATTTCATCGGCATCGCCAACATCGAGTCGCAGAACGTCGATGAAGTGCGCAAGGGCTACGAGCGCGTGATCCGTCCGCGCTTCAGCGATGCGAAGTTCTTCTTCGACGAGGACCTGAAGCAGGGCCTGGCGTCGATGGGCGATGGGCTGAAGACCGTCACCTACCAGGCCAAGCTGGGCAGTGTCGCCGACAAGGTCGCGCGCGTCGCGGCGCTGGCGGAAACCATCGCCGCGCAGGTTGGTGCGGATCCCGAGCAGGCTCGCAAGGCGGCGCTGCTGGCGAAGAACGACCTGCAGTCGCGCATGGTCAACGAGTTCCCCGAGCTGCAGGGCATCGCGGGCCGCCACTACGCGCTCGCTGCGGGCGAGTCGAAGGAGATCGCGCTCGCCATCGACGAGGCTTACCAGCCGCGTTTCGCCGGCGACGACATTGCGCTGTCGCCGTTGGGCAAGGTGCTGGCGATTGCGGAACGGCTGGATACGCTGGCGGGTGGCTTTGCGGCGGGTTTGAAGCCGACGGGGAACAAGGATCCGTTTGCGCTGCGGCGTAATGCGTTGGGGTTGGCACGGACGGTGATCGAGAGTGGATTTGATCTGAGCCTCAATGAACTGCTTAAGCAAGCTCGTCACGAGATCAACGTCAGCTCATCGGGCACACATGCGATCAAGCGAATCGATGCCGTCGACAAGGCGAGAGAGGCCGGGGCTCACATCCCAAGCCCCAGCGAGAGCGAAGCACAGCTCTCGCTTGCTCAACCAGCCCAGGATGCCGAGATCTACGACTTCATCATCGACCGCCTGCGCAGCTACTACGCCGACAAGGGCGTGCCCGCCGCGCACTTCAACGCGGTCGCGGAACTGAAGCCGGCCTCGCTGTACGATTTCGACACGCGCCTGGACGCCATCGGCACTTTCGCCACACTGCCTGAGGCCGAAGCCCTGGCCGCCGCCAACAAGCGCATCGGCAACATCCTGAAGAAGGCCGACATCGCCATTCCGCACGCGATCAACCGCACGCTGCTGACCGATCCGGCCGAGAGCGCGCTGGCCGAAGCGGTTGAAGCCGTCCTTGGCGAGACCGACGAGGCGCTGCACCACCACGATTACGTGACCGTGCTGAACCACCTCGCCCGCCTGCGCCCGCAGGTCGATGCGTTCTTCGACAGCGTGATGGTCAACGCCGACGACCCGGCTGTGCGCGCCAATCGCCTGGCCCTGCTGAAGCGTCTGGCCGACCGCTTCCGCGCGGTGGCGGCGATCGAGCATCTGTCGGTCTGACGGTTGTTTCCTTCTCCCTGCGTAGCGGGGAGAAGGTGCCCAGCGGGCGGATGAGGGGCAGAGCGCGGTACTTGTACAGGCGCAGTAGCGTCCCTACTCCGTTCGCCCCTCACCCGCCTTCGGCACCCTCTCCGCGCACGCGGGGCGAGGGAATATTCCGCATGAGGTGATCGACTGGTCGCGTGAACCGCGGCGGGACAAACCGCACCGATCCTTCACCCCGCTTAACCCTCACCGGGTATCCTCCCCGCATGCGTCGATTCCCCCGCCTCGCCACCGTCGTCGTCCTGCTTGCCACCACGGCTCCGGCCTGGGCAGCGGCCATCGTGGACAAGGTGCAGGTCGAGGGGCTCGATGACGAATTGATGGTCGAGAACATCAACGCCGCGCTGTCGCTCAACGACTCGGTCGGCAAGCGGCTGGGGGAATCGCGGCTGGAGTACCTGCTTGGCGAAGCCGCCGCCGAAACCCGCGAAGCGCTGGAACCGTTCGGCTACTACTCGCCCACCGTCACCATCGACGCGCCGCGCAACGACGCCGCCGAAGACGAACGCCTGACGGTCGTCGTGCGCGTGCAGCTCGGTGAGCCGGTCCGCGTGCGCAAGCGCGACCTGTCCATCGAGGGCGAAGGCGGCGAGGACCGTTACCTCAAGGAGGACCTGGCGGCGTTCGCGCCGGATGTCGGCGACGTGTTCGACCACACCACTTACGAGGCGAGCAAGCTCGTCATCGTCCGGCGCCTGGCGGACCGTGGTTACTTCGATGCGGACTTCACCCATCGCCGCGTCGAAGTGACGCGCGCCGACCACGCCGCCGACATCGCGCTGGGCTGGGTCAGCGGCATCCGCTACGACATGGGCGCCACCACGTTCCACCAGGACAAGTTCGACCAGGGCCTGCTGGACAAGCTGGTGTACTGGGAAGAAGGCAGTTACTTCCACCAGGGCAAGCTGGACCGCCTGCGCGAATCGCTGGTGGGGCTGGACTATTTTTCCAGCATCGACATCCAGGCCAACCCGGACAAGGCCGAGGACGGCCGCGTGCCGATCGACGTGAACCTGGAACTGGCCAAGCGCGACATCTATACCGCTGGCGTCAGTTACGGCACCGAGAGCGGCCCGGGTATCCGTCTGGGATTGGACCGCCGCTACGTCAACTCGCGCGGGCACAAACTTTCCACGCACCTGGATTACGCGCAGAAGCGCAAGACGCTGCTCACGCAGTACCGTATTCCGGCGTTCAAGTGGCTGGATGGGTGGTTCACGGTCGGCCTGCAGGCCAGCGACGAACAGACCGACTACATCGACCTGCGCCATGTGGAATTCACCGGCAGCCGCAGTGGACAGGTCAGCGAGGACTGGACGGCGATCGCTTCGGTGCACGCGTTGCGCGAGCGCTGGCGCTACGTGGAGAACGATCCGCTCACCGGCCTGCCCGATACCACCGTGCAGTACGCCACGTTCACCTATCCGTCGCTGCGTGCGGACTACACCAACTCGCCGGTCGGTTCGAATCGCCCCGACCAGCTGGCCGGCTCCATCCTGCTGCGCGGCGGCGTGGACGGTGCGGGCTCGGATGCCAACTTCCTGCAGTTCCACATGCGCGCGCGCTGGTCGCAGCGGTACAAGACCAACAGCACGCTGATCGTGCGCGGCGAATACGGCCACACCTTCACCAGTTCGCTGGTGGCGATGCCGCCGTCGCTGCGCTTTTTCGCCGGCGGCGACCGCAGCATCCGCGGTTACGCGTGGCGCGAGGTCGGCCCGCGTCGCGGCGACTATTCGCTGGGCGCGAAGAACGTGCTGACCAGCAGCGTCGAGTACGAGTTCTATCCGAAGGGTGGCCCGTACGGCGGCGCGGTGTTCGTGGACACGGGCAGCGCCTTCGATGGCACGCGGCCCGAGCTCAGCACGGGCATCGGCGTTGGCCTGCGCTGGCGTTCGCCGGTGGGGCCGGTACGCCTGGACCTGGCGCACGGGCTGAATGATCCGGATTCCAGCCTCCAGATCTATCTCAACATCGGGACCGATCTGTGAGGAAGACGCCGCTGCCCGACGACCTGACGCCGGAAGAGCGCGACGCGCGCATCGCCGAACTGCGCGCGCGCCGCAAGGCACGCATGCGCACGCTGGCGATCCGCAGCGCGATCGGCACCGGCGTGCTGGTGGTGCTGCTGTGCATCGGGCTGTACTGGCTGCTGCAGACCGTGGCCGGCCGCGACGTGCTGCTGGCGCAGATCCAGGCACGCCTGCCGGCGGACGCATCGCTGACCTACAAGGAAGTCGATGGCCCCATCGCGGGCCCACTGACGCTGCGTGGCGTGGATTTCCGTTGGGACACGATCCGCTTCACCGCCGACGAGGTCTACCTGGAACCGGACCTGCGGCCGCTGCTCGGCAAGCGCCTGCGGCTGGATGTGCTGAAGCTGCGCGGTGCGATGCTCGACGTGCCGGAGAGCGATGAACCCTTCGAGCTGCCGCACTGGCCCGACCTGTTGCCGCAGATCGAGATGCCGCTGGCCATCCAGGCCGACCGGCTGGAGATCGACCGCTTCCTGGTGCGCCAGAGCGGCCAATCGATCATCGACATTTCGCGCGCGACCGGCGCCCTCGACATCGGCAACGGCTATGTGCATGCGCAGAAACTCGTGATCGCCAGCGACCGTGGCGCGTTCGGCGTGCACGGCAGCTACGCGCCGCGCGATGGTTACGCCACCGACCTCACCGCGACCGGCGTGTTCCCCGCCGCCCTGGGACGCACGCCCGCACGCATCGGCCTGGTGGCGCGCGGCAATCGTGCGCGCATGAACGTCGGCGTGTCGGGCGCCGCGCCGGCCCCGGTGCGTGCCACGTTGACACTGCGCGGCGAGACGAAGCCGACCTGGAACTTCGCGGCGAAGACCGAAGCCCTGGATCTTTCGTTGCTCGACGTGATGGAAGACAGCACGCCCGTGGCCTTCGACCTGGTCGCGAAGGGCGCGGGGGGTGCCGCCGACCTGCAGGGCACCGTGCAGCAGGGCGATATCGCGGTGGTGATCGAACCCTCGCATGCGCGCATCGAGGGTGAAGTGTTGACTGTGGAGCCACTGGCGATCCGCGCGTTCGACGGCTATGCCTCGCTGCGTGGTCGTGCGGATTTCACCGCGCCGGAAAATCCGGAATTCCGCTTCGCCGTCAATGCGCGGGGCCTGCGCTGGGGCACCGAAGCCGACAGCATGATCGGCGCCGAAGGCGACTTCGGCCTGGCCGGCAAGCTGGACGCCTGGGCCGCCATCGGCAAGGCCACGCTGACGCGCGGCGACGACAGCGCCCTGCTGGAATTCGATGGCCGTGGCAATGCCGAGCGCGTGCAACTGGAAACGCTGCGCGCCACCATGCCGACCGGCACGCTTGATGCAACCGGGATGGTCGGCTGGGCGCCGGCGCTGGATTGGGACGTGAACGCGACGCTGGCCGGTTTCGATCCCGGCTATTTCGCGGCGGGATGGAACGGCAATGTCTCCGGCAACCTCGCCTCGAAGGGTCGCCAGCGCGAAGATGGTCTGTTCAAGGGCACGCTGGACATACCGAAGCTGACGGGTCGCTTGCGCGATCGACCGCTGGATGCGCGCGGCACGTTCGCGCTGGACGGCAACAACGGCGAAGGCGACCTGGCGCTGTCGCTCGGCGGCAGCCGTGTCACCGCGAAGGGCAAGGTCGGCGATACGCTGGACATCGACGCCGCGTTCCGTCCGCTCAACCTGGCCGATCTCCTGCCCGACGCCAGCGGCACGCTGTCCGGCACCGTCAACCTCACCGGCGCGCGCACCGCGCCGAATATCGATGCCGACCTCGGTGGCGAGAATCTGCGCTGGAACGACTGGGGCGCCGGCACGCTCAGCCTGCGCGGCCGCTTGCCGTGGCGCAGTGGCAGCGGCGATCTGGCGCTGCAGGGCAGCGCGGTGAATGTCGGCGCCGTACTGGACAGCGTCAGCATCAACGCACGTGGCGCCGTGGAAGACCTGCACGTCGAGGGCGACGCGCGCAACACGATGGGCGCCGTCTCTCTGTCCGGTACGGCGCAGAAGCGCGGCGCCAACTGGCAGGGCACGCTGGAAGGACTGCGTATCGCGCCATCGAAGGGCAACCCGTGGACGCTGCGGCAGCCGGCACGCTTCGCGCAGAACGGCGCCAACTGGACGCTGTCCGAGAGCTGCCTCGGCTCGGACATCGGCGGCGCGCTGTGCGCGAATGCCAACTGGCCGCGCCAGGGGCTGGAGGTGCGCGGCGAAGCGCTGTCGCTGGCGCTGGTACAACCATGGCTGCCGCCGGCCGATGGCCGCCCGCTGACGCTGCGCGGCGAGTTCACCCTCGACGCGACGCTGCGCCCCGCCGGCAACGCCTGGCAGGGCGAGGTGCACCTCGCATCGCTCGATGGCGGCCTGAAGATGGGCACCACGGCGCGCGGCGAGATCATCCGCTACGACAACTTCACGCTGGATGTGGACTTCACCCCGCAGCGCATCCAGGGTCGCCTCGGTACCGGCTTCAAGGGCGACGGCTATGTCGATGCCACGTTCAATACCGGCTGGGACGACTTCGCGCCGCTGAAGGGCGATCTGTACTTCAACAACTCGCGCCTGTTCTGGATGGAACTGTTCTCCCCCGACCTGGTGCGCCCGCGTGGAAAGCTGGCGGGCCATATCGGCGTCGCGGGCACGCGTGGCCAGCCGCTACTGAGCGGCGAGGCCACGCTGACGGAATTCACCGGCGAACTCCCGGCATTGGGTATTTCGCTGGCCGACGGCGGTGCGGAACTGGTCGCGCTGTCCGATGGCAGCGCACGCATCGACGGCCGCATGAAGACCGTGTCGTCCACTGGCGGTACCGGTACCGGCGGGGTCCTCAACGTGTCGGGCACGCTGGGCTGGAACAACGACACCACGCCCCTGCAGTTCCAGGTGCGCGGCGACAACGTGCTGGTCGCCGACACCACCGACCTGCGCGCCGTGGCGTCGCCGAACCTCCAGGTGGGGTTCGCCGACAACACCATCCAGGTGCGTGGCGAGGTCGGCATTCCGTCGGCGACGATCGACGTGGAAAAACTGGACGATGGCGTGTCCGCCTCGGAAGACGTGGTGATCCTGGACCCCGTCGATCCCGAACGCGCGCCCAGCTCGCGCCTCGACCTGGATCTGTCGCTGAAGGTCGGCGACGACGTCAACCTCAAGGGCTACGGGCTGGAAGGCACGCTGGCAGGCATCCTGCACGTGCGCTCGCAACCGGGCCGCGAGATGCTGGCGACCGGCCGGCTCGACGTGGACGGCCGTTACGAAGCCTACGGACAGAAGCTGCGCATCACCCGCGGTGAACTGACGTGGAGCAACAACGCGGTCTCCGACCCGCGCATCAACATCCGCGCCGAACGCGAAGTGGTCAGTGCCAGTGTCACCGCCGGCATCGATGTCACCGGCCGCGCCAGCCAGCCGCGCGCACGCGTGTGGTCGAATCCCTCGCTGTCCGAATCCGAAGCCCTCGCCTACCTGGTGCTGGGCCGCTCGCTCAACACCGCCAGCAGCGACGAAAGCCAGCGCATCAATGCGGCCTCGTCGGCGCTCGGTGCCGGCGCCGGCCTGCTGGCCTCCCAGTTGGGCGCGAAGATCGGCCTGGACGACGCAGGGGTGCTCGAGTCGCGCACGCTGGGCGGTTCCGTGTTCGGGGTGGGCAAGTACCTGTCGCCGAAGCTGTACGTCAGTTATGGGGTGTCGATGATCGGCTCCGGATCGGCAGTGACGCTGAAGTACCTGCTGCGCAAGGGCTTCGACGTGGAAATCGAATCCAGCACCATCGAGACGCGCGGCTCGATCAACTGGCGCAAGGAGAAGTAGGCGTGCTGCCGTCGCTGACGGCGCGACGCCTGCACGCACAGCGC
Organism: uncultured Pseudoxanthomonas sp.; assembly: GCA_946886405.1. Next base: position 6,171 of record CAMPIO010000035.1, on the reverse strand, counting down.
ATCACCGCGCCCGTCGCGGCATCACCGGCCGATGCGGTGCGGCACATGGTCGCCTTGCAGGCGCAGGACTACCACGCCGCCCTGTGGGCCGTCGGCCTGCGCACCGGCGGCGCGACGCTGGCGCAGGTCGAGGACGCAATCACCCGCGGTGAAGTCGTGCGGACCTGGCCGATGCGCGGCACGCTGCATCTGCTCGCGCGTGACGATGTCCGCTGGATGGTGGCGTTGCTGGCCCCGCGCGTGCAGGCTGCGAACGCCGCCCGCCTTGCGCGCGACCTGGATCTGGACGCGGCGACGCTGGCGCGCGGTCGACGGGCGATGGAACAGGCGCTCACCCACGGCATGCCGGTCGTGCGCTCCGAGCTGTATGCGCGCATGGAGGCCGCCGGCATCGCGAGCGCCAACCAGCGCGGCCTGCACCTGTTGAACTGGCTGGCGCATGAGAGCGTCATCTGCCAGGGGCCACGGCAGGGCAGACAGCCGACCTTCGTGCTGATGGATGCGTGGGTGCCGTCGAGCGCGCCGCTGGGCCGCGACGAAGCCCTGCACCGGTTGGCGCTGCGTTACCTGCAGGGCCACGGACCCGCCACCGCCGCTGATCTCGCCTGGTGGTCGGGCCTGACGCAGAAGGATGCGCTGCATGCGCTGGCGCTCGCGAACGCAGAGATCGAACGGGACACACACGGCGGCACGACGTGGTGGTGGCGAGCCGATGCACCCGCAGCCCCTCGATCGCGCACGATCCATCTGCTGCCCGCCTTCGACGAATACCTGATCGGCTATCGCGACCGCACGCCCGTGCTGGATGCTGTGCACACGCGGCGCGTGATCGGCATCAATGGGCTGGTCGCGGCCACCGCCATCATCGGCGGCCGCGTGGCGGCGACATGGAAGCGCGGCGGCGCCGGAGACGATGACGTGGTGCTTGATCCGCTGCGTGCACTCGTCGACGCCGAACGTGCCGGCATCCGTCGCGCGGCCACGCGCTGGCGTCGCTTCCTCGGCGACGTTCGCTGACGGCACGGCACAGACGATCATTGCCGCATCAGGGCAGCCCCGATATCGTCACCGTCTCTCCGCTGGATGCTGACGATGCGCCGCCGACTTTCGACCTCCGCCCTCGCCCTGGGCATCGCCCTGTCCCTGCCCGCCCATGCCGACGAGGGCATGTGGATGCCGTCGCAACTGCCGCAGTTGGCCAGGCCGCTGCGCGAGGCCGGTTTCACCGGCGATCCCAAGACGCTCGCGGACGTCACCGCCGCGCCGCTGAGCGCCGTGGTACGCGCGGGCGGCGGTACGGGCGCCTTCGTTTCGCGGGATGGCCTGCTCCTGACCAACCACCACGTCGCCTTCGGCGTGATCCAGTACAACAGCAAACCCGGGCACAACCTGATCGATGATGGCTTCATCGCGGCCAACCTCGCCGGCGAACTGCCCGCGAACCCCGACTTCCGCGTGTGGGTAACGGTGGGATACGACAAGGTCACCGATGCCGTGCTGAAGGACACCGCCGGCAAGACCGGGCGCGACTACTTCGATGCCGTGGACCGCGCCAGCAAGGCTATCGTGGCCGAATGCGAAGCCGGCGGCGGCGTGCGCTGCAGCGTCGCCAACATGTACTACGGCACCGACTTCTATCGCATCACCCAACTGGAACTTCGCGACATCCGCCTGGCCTATGCGCCGCCGCGCGCGATCGGCAACTACGGCGACGAGATCGACAACTTCATGTGGCCGCGCCACACCGGCGACTTCACCCTGCTGCGCGCCTATGTGGGCAAGGACGGCAAGCCGGCGGCCTACAGCCCCGACAACGTGCCATACGCGGCGCCATCCCACCTCGCGTTCGCGAAGGACGGTCCCAAGGCGGGCGACTACGCGATGCTGGCCGGGTATCCGGGCGTCACTTTCCGTCACCGCACCGCCGCCGAGTTCGACGACCAGGTCAACGGGACGCTGCCCACGCGCGTGGCGATATTCGATGAACTGATCGACGTGGCAAACGCCCTCGGCGCGAAGGACGCCGATGCGAAGACGCGCTATGCCGCGCAGCTGCAATCGCTGAAGAACCAGCGCAAGCGCGCCGCCGGCGAGCTGGAGGGCCTGCGCCGCAGCGATGCGGTGCGGGTTCGCGCCGAGGACGAGCGCGGCATGCTGGCCACCGGGGTGGCGGCGAAGGAGCGCGCCGACATCGATGCGCTGGCCGCGTCGATTTCCGGCGGCTCGGCGGTGCGCGAGCGCGAGCTGCTGCTGAACCTGTTCGGTGCGCAGTCTCAGCTGATGCGCACCGCGATCACGCTGGAACGCCTGCGCGTGGAATCCGCCAAGCCGGATGCCGAGCGCGAGAGCGGCTACCAGGTGCGCGACCACGCCACGATCGAAGGCCTCCTGAAGCAGGTGCAACGCCGCTATGCGCCCGAGATGGAGAAAGCGTTGCTGACGGTGCTGTTGACGCGCTACCAGCGACTGCCCGACGCACAACGCGTGCCGGCCTTCGACACCGCCTTCGGCCGCACGCCTGCCACGCTGAAGCAGGCACTCGACACGCTGTATGCGGGCACGCTGCTCGGCGACGAGGCCGAACGGCTTTCGCGCTTCGCGAGCGCACGCGAGGGCAAACCGCTGGCCGCCGATCCGCTGATCGACCTGGCCGTGAAGCTCGTGCCCGCGCAGCTCGCGCTGGAACAGGAACGCAAGGCGCGCGAGGGAGAACAGCTGCGCCTGCGCCCCGCCTACATGCGCACCCTGTTCGCCTGGCGCACGCAGCAGGGCCGCGCGTTGTATCCCGATGCCAACGGCACGCTGCGCGTGAGCTTCGGCAAGGTCGACGGCTTCTCGCCGCGCGACGGCGTGCAGTACACACCGGTCACGACCGTCGCCGGCATCGTCGAGAAGAATACCGGCGTGGCGCCCTTCGATGCACCGAAGCCGCTCCTCGATGCGATCGCGAGCGCCGACTTCGCCGGCAGCGAAGATCCGTCGTTGAAGACGCAGACGGTCAACTTCCTCACCAACCTGGACACCACCGGCGGCAATTCCGGCTCGCCCGTGCTCAACGCGCGCGGCGAACTGATCGGCCTGAACTTCGACAGCAACTGGGAGTCCGTCAGCGCCAGCTGGATGTTCGATCCGCGCTACAAGCGCGCGGTGCACGTCGACATGCGCTACCTGCGCTGGCTGATGGGCAAGGTGTATCCGGCGCCGCACCTGCTGAAGGAAATGGGCGCGCAGTGACGTCCGACGACGACCCGCGCCCGCTCGAACCCGAGCCGCCGCTCCCCAGCGACTGCTGCAACAGCGGCTGCCCGATCTGCGTGCATGACCTGTATGCGGAGCAATTGCAGCACTATCGCGAGCAGTTGGCGGCGTGGAAGCAACGGCATCCCGATGCCGCTTGAGAAACGGCTGTAGGAGCGCCCTTGGGCGCGATGCTCTTAGATCGAGCCATCAACAGGCGAGGAGCATCGCGCCGGAGGGCGCTCCTACAAAGACAATGCGAGTTACGCCACCCGTGTACGCCGGGCCCGTTCCAGATGCACCAGCAGCAGCGAGATGGCCGCCGGCGTCATGCCCGGGATGCGCTGTGCTTGGCCGACGGTTTCCGGCTGCACGCGTTCGAGCTTCTGCTGCACTTCGGCCGACAGGCCACGCACGCCAGCGAAGTCGAAGCCGGCCGGGATCGGGGTGGATTCGTTGCGCTGCTGGCGTTCGATCTCATCGCGCTGGCGATCCAGGTAGCCGGCGTACTTCACGCCGATCTCCACCTGCTCGGCCACCTGCGCATCGTCCACGGCGGGACCGATGGACGGCACCGCCATCAGCTTCGCGTAGTCGAGCTCCGGGCGCTTGATGAGGTCGAGCACGTTGGTCTCGCGACTGACCTGCACGCCCAGCGTGTCGGCGACCTCCCGGCCCAGCGCATTCGCCGGCGTGGCCCACAGCGCGCGCAGACGGCTTGTTTCGCGCGCGATCGCTTCGCGCTTTTCTTCGAAGCGTTGCCAGCGCGCGTCATCGACCAGGCCCAGCGTGCGGCCGGTTTCGGTGAGGCGCAGGTCAGCATTGTCCTCGCGCAGCTGCAGCCGGTACTCGGCGCGGCTGGTGAACATGCGGTACGGCTCCTTGGTGCCGTGCGTGATCAGGTCGTCGACCAATACGCCGAGATAGGCTTCGTCGCGACGCGGCGACCACGCCTCTTTCTGCTGCACGGAACGTGCGGCGTTGAGGCCGGCAAGCAGGCCCTGCGCCGCCGCCTCCTCGTAGCCGGTGGTGCCGTTGATCTGGCCGGCGAAGAACAGGCCCGCGACCGCCTTGGTTTCCAGCGATGCCTTAAGTCCGCGCGGATCGAAGAAGTCGTACTCGATGGCATAGCCCGGCCGCGTGATGTGCGCCTGCTCCATGCCGCGGATGCTGCGCACCAGCGTCAGTTGCACATCGAACGGCAACGAGGTCGAGATGCCATTCGGATAGATCTCGGCGACATCGAGGCCTTCCGGTTCGACGAAGATCTGGTGGCTGGCCTTCTCGGCAAAGCGCACCACCTTGTCCTCGATGGAGGGGCAGTAGCGCGGGCCGATGCCTTCGATCTGGCCCGAGTACATCGGCGAGCGGTGCAGTGCGCTGCGGATGATCTCGTGGGTCTGGTCGCTGGTGTGCGTGATCCAGCACGACACCTGGCGCGGATGGTCGGCGACGCTGCCCATGAACGACATCACCGGTCGTGGGTCGTCTCCGGGTTGTTCTTCCATCACGCTGTAGTCGAGTGAACGGCCGTCGATGCGCGGCGGCGTGCCGGTCTTCAGGCGATCGACGACGAAGGCGCCTTCGCGAAGGCGCTGTGCCAGCACCGTCGCGGGCGGGTCGCCGGCGCGGCCTGCGGCGTACTGCGTCTCGCCGACATGGATCTTGCCGGCGAGGAAGGTGCCGGCGGTCAGCACCACGGCGGGCGCGTGGAATGTCAGACCGGTCTGGGTGACAGCGCCACGCACGGTGCTGTTCTCGATGACCAGATCATCCACGGCCGCCTGGAACAGCGTCAGGTTCGCCTGCGATTCCACCGCGCGACGGATCGCGCTGCGGTACAGCGCGCGGTCGGCCTGGCAGCGCGTGGCGCGCACCGCCGGGCCTTTCGATGCGTTGAGGGTGCGCCACTGGATGCCCGCATGGTCGGCCGCCCACGCCATCACGCCACCCAGGGCGTCGATTTCCTTCACCAGGTGGCCCTTGCCGATGCCACCGATGGCCGGGTTGCAGCTCATCGCGCCCACCGTTTCCACGTTGTGCGTCAGCAGCAGCGTGCGCGCACCCGCGCGGGCGGACGCGAGCGCAGCTTCGGTGCCGGCGTGGCCGCCGCCGATGATGATGACGTCGTAGTGGTGGAAGCTCTGGGTCATGGCATGGAATCGGAGACGACGCCGGGCGGGCATCGGGTCGGTGGGGCAGCGTCCTGCGGGAAGGGCGGGAAGTTGGCACGCTTCCTGCTGTATTCCCATGCACCCGTCGTGGCAAGCGACCAGGGGCGCCGGGCTGGTAATTGGAACAGGGGCCAGCCATGCGCACGCCGGGGATGCCGAGGGGCCGGTAGTCGGGGGACTGCCGGCCCCTTTTTTATGCGCGCAGGATACCAGAGCAAGAAAAAAGCCCGGCATTGCCGGGCTTCTTGTTAGGCGCCGACGCCCGATGGGGCCGGAACAGGGGGGATCCAGATTTCCCCACCGGACGTCGACATTGAACCTTATATTGCCGCTTACGTCAGAAAGCGACGCAACCGGTCAACTTGATTCGCAGCCTGCGACGACGGCAGCGGGAAAGCAACGGACCTGCCCCTCAGGGAACCGAAATCAGGGCTCGAGCTGACGGGAGGTACCGCGTTCGGCTCGCTCCGGACGGGAAGGCGGGGCCGGCCGTTCCGCACGAGGCGGTGGCGACGCGCGCTCCATCGTCCTGGGACGTTCCGTCCGCGGCATGGACGGCGGGGCCGCGACACGGGGGGGCTGGTACCCACCCCCATCGACGCGGGGCTGGCTCGGCGACGGCGCCACCTGCTGGGGACGACCCCGGACCATCGGCTGCGACCCACCCTCGCGCCAGCGACCGGTCGGGTCGCGCCACGGCGGCGGGCGGTTGCCGCCTCCGCCATGGGACGGCGGGGGCTTCGGCGGGGGATTGTTGTGG